>DASSGV010000025.1:0-94057 GCA_035693225.1 Gemmatimonadales bacterium
CCTCGATGCCCCACTTCGACCTCATCGTGATCGGCTCCGGGCCCGCCGGCGAGAAAGGGGCGGTGCAGGCCGCGTATTTCGGGAAACGGGTCCTCCTGGTCGAGCGCGCGGCAGAGCTGGGCGGGGCGGGGATCAACACCGGGACCATCCCGTCAAAGACACTGCGGGAGACCGCGCTCTACTACTCCGGCCTCCGGCAGCGTGGCCTCTACGGTCTCGACTACTCGCTCAAGGACGAGATGACCGTCGCGGACTTCATGTTCCGGAAGGACCATGTCGTCGCCAACGAGCGTGCCTTGGTTTCGCGGAACCTGGAGCGCCACGGCGTGCAGGTGGTGCACGGAGTCGCGTCACTCGATGCCCCGGGCGCCGTCCGCATCCGCACATCCGCGGGCGGGGACGAGTGCCACACCGCGGACGTCATCCTCATCGCGACGGGATCGTCACCCCACCGGCCATCGGAGATCCCGTTCGATGGCTGCGTGATCCACGATTCCGACACGATCCTCGCGATGGATCGGGTCCCCCGGAGGATGGTGGTCGTCGGCGGGGGTGTCATCGGGTCTGAATACGCCTCGATCTTCACGGCGCTTGGTGTCGAGGTGACGCTCATCGAGGGGCGGGATCGCCTCCTGCCGTTCGTGGACGCCGAGATCGCCGATCGGCTGCGGCATCGGCTGGAAGGGTTCGGGCTGCGGTTCATCTTCAACGGTCGGGTGGAGACCGTGGCGGTGCGTGACGGGCGTGCGGCCCTTACGCTTGCCGGCGGCGAGACCCTCGACGCCGACATCGCCCTCTTCGCGGCGGGACGCCAGAGCAACATCGAGGGGCTGGGACTGGAGGGGCTCGGGGTCCGGCTGGGGAAGCGCGGCCTCATCCTGGTCGACGACCACTACGCCACCAACGTGCCGGGGATCTGCGCTGCCGGCGACGTGATCGGCTTCCCGGCGCTGGCATCGACCTCGATGGAACAGGCCCGGGTGGCGATGGTGCACGCCTTCTCGCTCGCCTACAAGGAGCGGATGTCGCCGGTCATTCCCCTCGCGGTCTACACGGTGCCCGAGCTGGCCCAGGCCGGGCTGACGGAAGAGGAGTGCCAGGCCGGCGGGATCGACCGCGTGGTGGGGCGGAGCTGGTATGACAAGAGCCCCCGGGGCCAGATCATCGGCGACCTGGCCGGGATGCTCAAGCTCATCTTTGCCCCGGGCGATAAGCGGTTGCTCGGCGTCCACGTCATCGGCGAGATGGCGAGCGAGCTCGTCCACCTCGGCGCCCAGGTGCTGGCCCAGCAGGGGACCATCGATGCCTTCATCGATGCGGTCTACAACTACCCCAGCCTCACAGACTCCTACAAGTATGCCGCATACGACGGGCTGGGCGCCCTCGCCCGCCGGGCGAGCCGTGACACCGGGGCCGATGCCACATAGGTTGCTCGGATGACGGCCCTGAGTCCTCCCGAGTCCCGACCGATCTCCCGACCATGATCATTCAATCCTGGCGCTCCCGGATCCTTGTGCTGTCGATGGGTACGCTCCTGGCGGCCGCACCCCTCGCGGCGCAGGACGTGATGGTCGGCACCCGCTGGAGCATCCACCAGCAGGATCGCGACTCGGGCGTCACCTGGCTTTTTCTTGACGACGGCCGGCTCCGCGTCATCGTCGGCCGTGATAGCACCTCAGTGGACCATTGGCGCTGGAAGGCCGATTCCCTCGAGATCACCCTCGCCGGCCAGGTCAACTTCGTCGGAATGCTCGTGGGTCAGCGCCTGGCTGGCACGCGCGATGAAGGGAAGCCTGACGAGGGATGGTGGTATGCCGATGAGGTGGGCGGGACGAGTGTCACCCCCGAAGGCCTGGCGGACACGGGAGCGGCCGCGGACAGTACGCCGTCGGAATCCGCTGTCGCTCCTCGATCCCGTCGTGGACGCGGCGCGGGGTTCCGTGGTCGGATCGGTGCCGGCGGCGGGTCGCCGGGAAGTGGGGCGGGCTTCTGGGGCCCCTGGACCGGTGGTGGCAAGCTCTGGCTGCAATTCGCCCTTGACGGCGGCGTCCGGTACGGTTGGGTCGGTGCCGACGGCACGGTGATCCGGGGGCGGGGGCGGTGGCAACGGGTGCAGCGATCGATCGTGGTCCGGATCAAGGACGCCACCGGCGCCGACCTGGTGCTTCGCGGTGAGGTCTCGCCGCGCACCTTCAGCGGTCAGGCCACTCTTGCCGATGGGACCACCAGGGCGGTCGTCCTGCGGCGGCATCTCACTGGCGGTCCCGGGGCCCCCGCCGCCGATTCAGCCGTGCGATGACCAGGTCCGCAACGGGTCGCCACCGCGGAGCGTAACTCCATTCATCACTCTCCAGGAGTCCTGATGCAACGCAGCGGATGGCTGGTGCTGGCCGCGCTCCTTGGGGTCGGCGCCCCCGCGGCGGCACAGATGCCGGGTGGTGGAATGGGTGGCGGAATGGGTGGTGGGCGGATGGGCGGAGGCCGCCGTGGCGGGATGAGCGGCGCACGGTCGATGCCGAACATCCCTACTGAGGCCGAGGTTGAAGGCCCTCCCGACCTGCAGACGCTCTCGCTCTCGGCGGAAGTCGATACCACCGGCCTCACCGCCTACGGTGTCGCCGTGCACACCTACCTCGATTCGACCCGTGCCGTCCGCGACAGCATCTGGGTGGCGCTCCAGCGGATGCGCCCCAGCGCCGACGGTGCGCCGGCGGCGGCGAGCGAGTCCAGCGGTAATCCGGGGTCTCCCGATGGTACGCGCCGTGACGGATTCCAGATGGTCCAGCGCTCATGGCCTGCCCTCAAGGAACGCGACGACGCCTTCGTCAAGTCGGTCCTCAAGCGGGCGCTTCCCAAGAAGGCATTCAAGAAGTGGAAGAAGTGGTACGACGACGAGGTGGATCAGGCCAAAAAGGACCGGGACGACCAGATGCAACGGCGGATGGGGGGCGGTGGGCTCCGGGGTCAGTAGCCCTCCTTCGATGGTCGGCCTAGCTTTCCGCGATGGCCACTGATCCGACCCGCCGCCTGCTCGGGCTCTGGCGCCACCTGGCGCCGCTGCCGGGCGGGCGGTGGGTCTTTGCACGTCTCCTCTCCCTGGTGGTGCCCTACAGCGGCACGATCGGCGCCCGGGTCGAGGCGCTGGAACCGGGGTACGCGCGCCTGCGGCTCCCGGACCGACGCCGGGTCCGCAACCACCTCCGCTCGATCCACGCGGTGGCGCTCATCAACCTGGGCGAACTCACCAGCGGCCTCGCGATGACGACGGCACTCCCTGCCGGTACCCGCAGCATCGTCACCCATCTGGAGACGGAGTTCGCGAAGAAGGCCCGCGGGATCCTCAAGGCAGAATGCCGCGCCACGCCCCCGTCCGTGGTGACGGGACCGGTCGACCAGGTCGTCGAGGCGGTCATCACCGATCTGGCCGGTGACATCGTCGCCCGGGTCCGCGTCCGCTGGCGACTGGCACCTCCGGCGTGAAGCGCCTGGGAACGCGCCTGACCGGTGCTGCCGGCATCGAGGTCCCTCTCCTCTGCGGCGCGATGTATCCGTGCAGCAACCCGGAACTCATCGCCGCGGTGTCGGAGGCCGGCGGGCTCGGCGTGGTCCAGCCGATCTCGCTCACCTACGTCCACGGGTACGACTTCCGTGAAGGCCTCCGCGCCATCCGGCGCCTGACCGCGCGTCCGATCGGCTTCAACGCACTCATCGAGCAGTCCTCCCGGCACTATCGGGAACGGATGGAACGCTGGATCGACGTGGCACTCGAGGAAGGGATCCGATTCTTCGTCACGTCGCTGGGTAACCCGAAATGGGTCGTGGAACGGGTCCACCCCGTCGGCGGTGTGGTCTACCACGACGTGACCGAGGCCAAGTGGGCCCAGAAGGGGCTCGACGGCGGTGTGGATGGACTCATCGCCGTCAATTCGCGCGCGGGGGGGCACGCCGGCGGCCAGGACGCCGAGGCGTTGCTGGCGGAGCTCCGGCCATTCGGAGTGCCGGTCGTCTGTGCCGGTGGGGTCGGTGACGAGCACGATTTCGCCCGGATGCTCCGCCTCGGCTACGATGGCTGCCAGCTCGGCACCCGCTTCATCGCGACCGCCGAATGTACCGCCAGCGACGCGTACAAGGCCGCGATCATCGCCGCCGATGACACCGACATCGTCCTGAGCGAACGCCTGACGGGTGTGCCGGTCGCCGTGATCGACACGCCGGTCATCCGGCGGATGGGGACCCACGCCGGTCCGCTGGCCCGCTGGATGCTCCGGGGACATCGGACCAAGCATTGGATGCGGACCCTCTACGCGCTCAAATCGCTCTGGCAGCTGAAGCGCTCGCTCAAGGGCGATATCGAGTATTGGCAGGCCGGCCAGAGCGTGCGGAGCATCCACGCGATCGAGCCCGCCGGGGTCATCGTGCGGAGGTTCGCGGCCGCGCTCGCGGCGGATGAGGAGGGTGCTACCGGCCGCCGGTGACCCGCCGCTACATTTCAAGGATGCCCACGCCCGTTCGCCGCCGTACGCCGACCGTCCGCATCGGGGACGTGCTCGTCGGCTCGGCCCACCCGATCGTTGTGCAGTCGATGACCAACACCGACACCGCCGACGTACGGAGCACCGTCGATCAGGTGGCGGCGCTGCACCGCGCCGGAAGCGAACTGGTGCGGGTGACGGTCAACAACGAGGCGGCGGCCGATGCCGTCCCCCGGATCGTCGAGGAACTCGACCGGCTGGGCCTCGTGGTGCCCATCATCGGTGATTTCCACTACAACGGGCACCTGCTCCTCACCAAATATCCTGCCTGCGCCGCGGCACTCGCCAAGTATCGCATCAATCCGGGGAACGTCGGCGGCAAGCGCCACGACGACAACTTCGGCGCCATCATCGACGTGGCGCTCCGGCACGGCAAGCCGGTCCGCATCGGCGTCAACTGGGGTTCGCTCGACCAGGCGCTCCTCACCCAGTTGATGGACGAGAACTCGAAGCGCGCCGAGCCGCTGGATGCGCGCGAGGTGACGATGACCGCGATGGTCGAGAGCGCGGTGCGCTCCGCCGCCTTCGCGGAGGCACGCGGGATGGCGCACGATCGGATCATCCTGAGCGCCAAGGTGTCGGGGGTGCAGGACCTCGTGGATGTGTACCGGATGCTCGCGACGCGAACCGACCACCCCCTCCATCTGGGCCTCACCGAGGCCGGTCTCGGCGCCAAGGGGATCGTGGCGAGCACCGCCGGACTTGCCATCCTCCTGCAGGAAGGCATTGGCGACACCATCCGCATCTCGCTCACCCCGGTGCCCGGCGGCGATCGGGCCGAGGAGGTCCGCGTCGGGCAGCAGATCCTCCAGTCCCTGGGCCTGAGGAGCTTCCTGCCCCAGGTAACGAGCTGCCCGGGGTGCGGGAGGACCACCAGCACCTTCTTCCAGTCGATGGCGCAGCAGATCGAAGGCTACCTGCGCGACCGGATGCCGGTCTGGAAGCTCGAGTATCCCGGCGTGGCGGAGCTGCGCGTGGCGGTGATGGGGTGCGTGGTGAACGGGCCCGGTGAGTCGAAGCACGCCGACATCGGCATCTCGCTGCCGGGCACCTTCGAGGAGCCCAAGGCGCCGGTGTACGTGGACGGCAAGCTCAAGCTCACCCTGAAGGGCGATGCGATCGTGGCGGAGTTCCTGGGTCTCCTGGAGGAGTACGTGGCCGATCGGTACGGAGCAGGGCAGACGGCCGGCCGATGACGGGCGACACCATCGCCACCCTCCTGCGCGACCGTCCCCTGGCGGCGCTCCCCGCCCTCTTTGGGGCGGGTGTCCTGGTCAGTTTCACCCCCTGCATCTACCCGATGATCCCGATCACCGCCGGCGTCCTCGGGGGCGCCGTCCGGCCGGGCCAGCGTCGAGGTCGTGCGGTCGCACTCACCGGTGCGTATGTGCTGGGTCTCGCCCTCGTGTACGCCTCGCTCGGCCTCGCGGCCGGGCTCACCGGATCCCTCTTCGGTGCCGTGAGTTCGAATCCCTGGGCCTATTTCACCATCGCGAACCTGCTGCTGCTGGCGGCGCTCGCGCTCCTCGACGTGTTCCCGGTCGCCGCGCCGGCCCGGCTGGTGCAATGGGCCTCGCGATTCGGCGGCGGCTCCCTGCCGGGCGCGTTCGCGATGGGCGCCACCTCGGGATTGGTGGCCGCCCCGTGCGGGGCGCCGGCATTCGGCGCGGTGCTCACGTTCGTGGCGGCCACCCAGAGCGCGGTCCTGGGCTTTGTCGACCTGTTCGTCTTTGCGCTGGGGCTTTGCGCGGTGTTGGTGGCGGTCGGCCTTTCGGCGGGCACGTTGGCGGCGTTGCCGCGCGCCGGTCGCTGGACGGTGTGGGTCAAGCGCGGTTCCGGCGTCCTATTGCTGGCAATGGCCGAGTATTATCTGGTCCAGATGGGGAGCGTGCTATGAGGAGCTTCGTGGCCGCAGCACTGGCGCTTGTCCTGATTGCGGGCGCGCCCCGCCCGGCGATGGCCCAGGATGTGGGCATCGCCGTCGGCACTCCGGCGCCCCGCGTCGTCATCAATGATCTTGACGGGCACCCCGTGGATCTCGGGGCCGTGATCGGGAAGCGCCCGGTGTTCCTTGAGTTCTGGGCCACCTGGTGCGAACTCTGCAAGGCGCTCTATCCGCGGATGGCGGCGGCAGCGGCCAAGTACGGGTCACAGGTGGCCTTCTTCGGGATCAACGTCACGGTCAACCAGACGCCGGCAAAGGTCCGTCGGTATCTTGCCGAGCACCATCCGCCGTTCCGGACCTTGTACGATGCCGATGGCGTCGGTGTCCGGGCCTACCTGGCACCGACCACGTCCTACGTGGTCATCGTGGATCGGCACGGCAAGGTGGCGTACACCGGCAGCGGCGGCGATCAGGATCTGGCGCCGGCCCTGGCCCGGGTCACCGCGAACTGAATCGTATCGGTCGCTGCAGTCCGTTCTCCTCCTGCTTCCGAGCCGCCGATGTCCTGCTCCCGCCCCGCACTTGGTGCTGCCGCCCTGCTGATAGGCCTGTCGGGTGCGCTCACGGCCCAGAACCCTTCGGCGTTCGTGGTGAGCGGGCCGGAGCCCGGCACCCGCGCCCCCGGCTTCGTGCTGGATGCCGCCGGCAAGTCGGGGCCCTCCGATCGCCCCTTCGACCTGAGCCTGCAGCTCGGCCGCGTCGTGGTGCTCGCATTCTACCAGCGCGACTTCACCCCGACCGCCACCCGGGAACTCACCACCTTCGCCGAGCGGTACGCGGATCTCTTCGGCGACAGCACCGCCGTGGTCGGTATCGGGGTCGATTCACTCGCGCTCCACGTGAGCTTTGCCCAGTCGCTGGCGCTGCCGTTCGCGCTGCTGGCGGACACCGGCCTGCACGTGGCCCAGCGCTATGGCAGCGTGCGCGCCGATGGCTATGCCCGATACACCGTGTACGTGATCGGTCCCGATGGGCGGGTCAGCTGGCGCGACCTGCGCTTCGACCCGACCGCTGACGCGAGCTATGCCGGGCTCAAGGTCGCGGTGGCCGCCGCGAACGCGCCGCCTCCACGGAAGTGAGCCGGTCCCTCGTTGCGTGGGCGGCACTGGCCGCACTCGCACCGGCGCTTTCGGCCCAGCAGGCACGGGTCGATTCGATCGCCGGGGCCTACTGGCAGGCCCAGCTCGATCGGTACCCCGAAATGGCCACGGAGGATGGGTTTCCCGGCGCCCGCAATGGGCGGCTGGTCGACCTGACCCCCGCCGCCTTCGACGCCTACGACGCCCGCCTCCGTGGATTGGAGCGTGCGGCTGCGACGGTCGATGGAGGCGCGCTCACGCCCCTGGGACAGGTCACCCTCCGGTCGCTGCAGGAGTCGCTGGCCAGCGACCTGAGCCAGCGGGTCTGTCGCCCCGAGCTCTGGTCGGTGGACCAGCAGCGGGGCCTGCAGGTGACCCTCCCCGATCTCGCCGCCCTCCAGCCTGCGGGTACCAGCGAGGAACGCGCCCTGTTCCTCGCGCGCTGGCGCCGCATCGGCGACCTCATCGACCAGGATGTGCTCGATCTCCGTGCCGGTCTTGCCGCCGGCTACTCAGCACCCCGCAGCGATGTCACCCGGGTCATCGACCAGCTCCAGCACCTCATCGACACGCCCCTCGATTCCAGCCCGCTCCTGCCGGCGGCGGCACGATCCGATGCCCCGCATCGCGATGACCACTGGGCGGGCCAGATCCGTGCCGAGGTGGCCGATGTCATCGTCCCCTCGTTCCGGCGCTACCTGGAGTTCCTCCGGGAGGTGTACCTCCCCCGCGCCCGCCTGTCACCAGCGGTCGCGGCCAACCCCGACGGCGCCGCCTGTTACCGTGCCCGGATCCACGCCGAGACCACGCTCGACCTCGGCGCCGACTCCATCCACGCCATCGGCCTCGCCGATGTGGCGGCGACCCGGCTGGAGATGCTGGCCCTCGCAGAGAAGAGCTTCGGGACCTCCAACCTCGATTCGCTCCTCCCGGCGATGCGGGCGGACCCCTCGCTCGCCTTCCGCACCGGGGACGAGGTGCTCGCCGCGGCCCAGGAGGCGGTAGATCGGGTGCGCCCCCACCTCCCGGCATTGTTCGGCCGCCTGCCGCCGGAACCGGTCGTCGTGGCGGCGATGCCCGCGTATGAGGCGGCCGATGCCCCCTCGGCCTACTACTATCCCGGGACCGGCGACGGGAGTCGCCCGGGCCGCTTCCTGGTCAACACGAGCTCCCCCCGATCGCGGCCTCGCTACACCATCGAGGCACTGACCTACCACGAGGCCATTCCGGGGCATCATCTCCAGATCTCCCTCGCCCAGCAGCTGCCGCTCCCCGATTTCATGCGATATGGCGGGACCACGGCGTTCACGGAAGGCTGGGCCCTGTATGCAGAGCGGCTTGCCGATGAACAGGGGTTCTATTCCGACGGTCTTCAGCGGATGGGGATGCTCTTCTTCCGCTCGTGGCGCGCTTGCCGGCTGGTGGTGGACACCGGCATCCACGCGCTCGGCTGGTCCCGCGATTCGGCCATCGCGTACCTGAGCGCCAACACCGGATTGAGCCGGGTCGATGTCGAGAACGAGGTCGATCGCTACATTGCCGACCCGGGGCAGGCGCTGGCGTACCGGTTGGGAGAACGCCAGATCCTTGCCCTCCGCGCGGAGGCAGAGGCCCGGCTGGGCCCGCGGTTCGACCTCAAGGCGTTCCACGATGCGGTGCTGGTCGATGGTGCGGTCTCGCTGCCCATCCTGCACGACAACATCGAATCCTGGATCACTGCGCAGGGCCGTTGAGCGGCCGATGCGTTCATTCAAGAGGTATCTCATGCGCCCATTGCCAGCTGCAGTCCTCATAGCCCTCGCTGCGGGGGCTGCTACCCCAGTGGCCGCCCAGATCCCCGCCGACGGCATCGTCTGGTCGCTGTACGGGCTCAGGGCCGGGTCGTGTGTGCACTTCCTGGCGCCGCCAAAGATGATCGAGGACGTCGCGCCTTCCGGGTTCATCCCCACCGAGGCGAGTACGACTCCGGGGATCCACCCGGCCCTGGCGCGGGAGATCGCATCCGAGACCCAATATGCCGGCTGGGTGCCGTCCCGTTTTTGCTGGTTCGCGTTCGATTCGGCCATGACCGGGGGGCGCACTGTGCGGGCCAAGGACGACAAGCGCCGCGCCCGCAGTCGGCCCGTGGCGGTAGGGTACTGGGCCGCCGCGATCCACCGGAAGGATTCCGTCGATGGCGCTTCGGAATGGGCTGCGCTGGCCATCTTTTCCAACGACGGGACCCTGTCGCAGAGCCTGGTTCCCGCCCGCTATGCCGTGTCGTCCGCCGATTTCGACATTTCCTCCATCGACGGCAGCACCGATACCCGCTACCAGGTGGAGTTCGACAAGAACAGCATCGGGTGGGACGGCCATTTGGGCGACCCGATGGCGCCTGAGCGCCAGGCCGATACCCTCAGTGTGGGGCAGACCTACGTTCGCCTGCTCCTCACCGCCGGTGTCGGGGACTCCGCGTACTATCCGGCGGGCAATTTGCGGCTGACAGGGAAGGGGAAGCTTGTGGCCGCCATGGCTGCGAGCCCGATCCGGATGCTTGGCCCGATCACCCACTCCGCCGCCCCCCTGACCTGGTGGTTCCGGAAGTGACCAGGGGCTGACGCCCCCCCCTGCCGGGGTCTCGGTAGTTCCCGCCGTCGCGGCCTATCCCAACGTGATGTCATCGTCCCGGCGCCCGCGACCGACCGGGCAACCCGGCACCGCCACCCATCCTCCCCCGGTCCCCGACTGACCTGTCCGCCCCCCCCGAGGGAACGGACGCAATCCTCCCGCAGGGCTCCACCCCCCCCAGCTCCCCCCCACCTCCCCGACCACTCCGCTGACCCACTGCGGCTGAGCGTTCTGCCGCTGCCTGTGCGCACCACTGCAGATCCAGCCACCGACCCCCTACTCCTCCCGCCACCATCGCCATCGGGGCTTCCGCGCGCCGCTGAGCGCCCCCCCCTCGCCCCCTTCATTGCCGACGCACTCCGACCTACGCCGGCCCGTGGCAGGGCAGGGGGGGGCGCCCGCATCTCTTCCGCCAAGTGCCTGTGCTGGACATCGATCATTTGGGAGCGCCGTGCCGGTCAGCCTTCCCAATGAGGAAAACTCGTCCGCAGCCACCGAAGTCGCGGTTCTATACCGCCCGAATGCATGATTATTCAGCCGTACCCGTTACTGTCTCGGTCCCGCTTATCCACATTCAGCGAACGTCTTTACCCATTGTGCAAACACGACTTACGAATTCCACTGAACGTGGATAACCGGCAGGGCATCGAGTACCTTCCCGGCGTTGGACTTCCAAACCTTTGATTCACATTTTCACACCCTCCACAGGTGGATAACTCGGTCAATCCACAACTGTTGGGAACATTGCCGAGAGGCAGCGGTCGGGGCGCTGATCGTGGCCGCGGCTCTCCTGTGGATAAATGACATCGACCTCGATTCCACCTATTCCCTGCCCCGGAGGGGTGGCCCGCCGGCAGGGGGTGAGCGCTCCGAGCCGGCCAGCGGTGCTCACGATCGTCGCGGGCTGACCGGCCTTGCGGGAATGGCGCCCGGAGCTTCCATCAGCACCGGCCAGCGCTATCCTTAGCTGCACCCCCCCTCTTCACCAGACCGGACAGAACGTGTCACCCCACAAGGCCCGCTTTACCAAGATCGTCGCCACGCTCGGACCCGCGTGGAGCTCCCCCGACCGGATGCACGCCCTGCTCGACGGCGGTGTCGACGTCGTGCGGGTCAATGCGTCCCACGGCACGCCTGCCATCCGAGAGGGGTGGATCTCGGACCTCCGGTCGGTCCTGGCCACCCGGGCGGGCGCGGCTGCCATCCTTCTGGATGTGCAGGGGCCGCGCATCCGGGTCGGAGACCTGGCCGAGCCGGTGGCGCTGGCGCCCGGGGCAGAGGTGGTCTTCGCGCCGGAGGCCACTGCCCGGCCGGGCGAGATCCCGACCACCTACGACGACCTCGCCGCCGACGTGCGGATCGGGGCGCGGATCCTTCTGGATGACGGGCTCCTGGCGGTCGAGGTGACCGGCATCAGCGGAGTCCGGGTCCGTGGGGTAGTGCGCTACGGCGGGCTCCTCAAGTCGCACAAGGGGATGAACCTCCCGGGGATCCAGGTCAGCGCGCCGTCGCTCACCGAGAAGGACCGTGAGGACATCGCGATGGCGGGGCGGCTCGGGGTCGACTATGTGGCGCTCTCGTTCGTGCGGCGGCGGGAGGACATGGAGGAACTCCGCGCGCTCCTGCCCCGGTCGATCCGGACGGTGGCCAAGATCGAGAAGGACACCGCACTCCAGAACCTGGACGGGATCATCGACGCTTCGGATGCGATCATGGTGGCGCGGGGCGATCTTGGCGTCGAACTGCCGTTCGAGGAGGTGCCCCTGGTCCAGAAGCGGATCATCCGGGAGGCCAACCTCCGCGGCAAGCCGGTCATCACGGCGACCCAGATGCTCGAGTCGATGGTGCACGCACCGCGCCCCACCCGGGCGGAGGCCTCGGATGTGGCCAACGCCATCCTCGACGGCACCGATGCGGTGATGCTCTCGGCCGAGACCGCGGTCGGGGACTTTCCGCTCGAAGCGGTGCAGGCGATGGACCGGATCGCGCGCGAGATGGAAGGGAATCGTCGCGGCCGGAGCCCTGCCTTCGACCTGGCCGTCGGGCGCCGCGGGCTGATGCCGGACGCGGTGGCCGGGAGCCCCGCAGCACCGGTGCGCCAGGAGGACGCCATCGGGGTCGCCACCGTGGCGGCGGCCGAACTCCTCAAGGCGCCGCTGGTGGTGTGCTTCACCGTGAGCGGCTTCACGGCGCGGCAGGTCGCCGCCTACCGTCCCGCGGCCCCGATCTTTGCGCTCACCACCGATGTCGCGACCTATCGGCAGCTCTGCCTGGTGTGGGGGGTCGTGACCGGCCTGGCCGACCACCTGCCGAGTTATGACCAGATGCTCGCGGTGGCGCGCCAGCAGATCATCGAACGGGGGCTGGCCGCTCCCGGCGACAAGGTGGTGGTCACCGCCGGGGTGCCGTTCGACGTGCCCGGCACCACCAACCTGCTCAAGATCGAGGCGGTGTAGTTGCGGCTGACCTTTCTCGGTACGGGCACTTCGTTCGGCGTGCCCCAGGTCGGTTGCGCGTGCCGGGTGTGCCGGTCGAGCGACCCGAAGGACAAGCGCTTCCGCTCCTCGGCGCTGGTGGAAGCAGGTGGCCGGACCATCCTCATCGACACGCCGCCGGAGCTGCGTTTGCAGCTGCTGGCCGCGCATCCCGCGGCGATCGACGCGGTGCTCTATACCCACGAGCACGCCGATCACGTCGCCGCGATCGACGACCTGCGCATCTTCTCGGTCAAGGCGGGACGGGCGATCCCGGTCCACGGACCGGCCGAGACGCTGGAGCGTTTGCGGACGAGCTACCGCTACATCTTCGATGATGCGGTGCGGCCGCCGGAGGGAACCTCGAAGCCCCGCCTGATCCTGGATCCGCTGGAGCCCGAGGTGCCGGTGACCATCGCCGGGATGCCGGTGCTGCCGCTCGCCTTTCCCCACGGCGACCTGCGGGTCTTCGGTTATCGCATCGGTCGGCTGGCCTATGTGACCGACGTTGCGCGGGTCTCCCCGGCGGCGATCGATCGGCTGCGGGGCGTCGAGGTGCTGGCGTTGAGCGCCCTCTGGTGGCGCCCCCACCCCACCCACCAGAGCATCGACGATGCGATCGTGGCGGCGCAGGCCATCGGCGCGTCCCGCACCTACCTGACCCACCTGACCCACGAGACCGGGCACGCTGACCTGCTGGACCGATTGCCGGCGGGGATCGAACCGGCGTGGGATGGTCTGGTGGTGGAGGTGCCCTGAACGGGTGGCGGCCGGCTGCGCCGCCACCTAGGTTTCGCGCCAACGGGATCGGCCCGGAAGGGCGAGGAGTCGCGATGAAGGACGCACTGCAGCAGGTGGCGGGGTACTACGGCGGCGCCGTGACGGTGGCCGCCGGTGCCGTGTCCGTGCATGACGCCGGCGTGCTGGAGACCGACGCCACCGACCGGGTGGTGTGGGACGCGGTGTTCGGTGAGGCATCGGCCCGGGACGCGGCCCGCTGGCTCCTCTGGGAGCTGGGGCAGGTCGTGGGGTGCCGGCCCGCCTCCATCCACGGGCTGTACATGGCGCGGGGCCGGGGGGAGTGTTCCGGCTTCACCGTCCCGGCCATCAACGTCCGCATGCTGGCGTATGACACGGCCCGCGCGGTCTTTCGGGCGGCGCGCGCCGCTGATGCCGGTGCCCTGATCCTGGAGATCGCGCGCAGTGAGATCGCCTATACGGAGCAGCGACCGGCAGAATACGTGGCCGTGATGCTCGGCGCGGCGCTCCGGGAAGGGTACGGCCTGCCGCTCTTCATCCAGGGCGATCACTGCCAGGTGAACGTCAAGAAGTACCAGGCCGCCGCCGAGGTGGAGGTGGGCGAGGTCAAGAAGCTCATCGGAGAGGAGATCGGGGCGGGGTTCTACAACATCGACGTCGACACCTCGACGCTCGTCGACCTCTCCCACGCCACGCTCGACGCACAGCAACGCCTCAACTATGAGCGGGCCGCCGAGATCACGAAATTCATCCGCGAGCACCAGCCGTCCGGCGTGACCATATCGGTCGGTGCCGAGATCGGCGAGGTGGGGTTCAAGAATTCCACCGTCGAGGAATTGCACGCATTCATGCAGGGATACCTGCGGTCCATCGCGGCCTCGGGCATCCAGGACGGGATCAGCAAGATCTCGGTGCAGACCGGGACGAGCCACGGCGGCGTGGTGCTCCCCGACGGGAGCATCGCCACGGTGAAACTCGACCTCGACGCATTGGCGGCGTTGTCGAAGGCCGCCCGGACCGAGTATGGGATGGCCGGGGCGGTGCAGCACGGCGCGAGCACGCTGCCGAAGGAGGCGTTCGGCAACTTCCCCCGCTGTGAAGCATGCGAGATCCACCTCGCCACCAACTTCCAGAACATGATCTTCGACCATCCCCGGTTTCCAGAGGCGCTCAAGGCGACGATCTACCAGTGGCTCGATGCCAACGCGCAGTCGGATCGGAAGCCGGGTGATTCGGACGAGCAGTTCTACTACAAGGCCCGGAAGAAGGGGATCGGGCCGTTCAAGCGCCAACTCTGGTCGATGGCGCCGGAGGTCCGTGCCGCGATCGCGACGGATCTCGAGACGATGTTCCGCTTCCTCTTCGCCCAGCTGAAGATCGGCGGCACCGCCGACCTGGCCCGGCGCCACACCGAGGCGCCGGTGCAGCACCACGCGGCCCTGCGGCCTGCCATGGCGCTGGCGGAGGATGACCCTGATGCGGGAGAGTGATCCCATGACCGATACGGGCCGCGCATCCGAGGCCAGGGACGGGGCCGCCACTGCGCTGCCGTGGTTCCTGCTCGGCCTCGGCCTGGGTGCGGGTCTGGCGCTCCTGTTCGCGCCGGAGCGTGGTGAGGACGCCCGGGCGGCGGTGAAAAAGCGGGTGCGGGCCCTGCGGGACGTTGCCGGGGAGCAATTCGAGGAAGGCCGCGAGGCGGTGGCGGATGGGCTGGACCGCGCCGTCGAGGCGGTGACGGGTGATGACGACCAGGAGGAGGCGGGCCGGTCCAAGGCGACCGCGCGCGAGGCGCTCCAGCGTCGACTGCGCGCGGCGCGGGCACGTCGGCGCCCTGCCGCGTCCGGGGGCGGCGCGGAGGGCGAGGGCTCGCCCTCCTGACGACCCCTGGCAGTGGTCCGTCGGGGGAGTGGCACCATTCCTCGTGGGGGTACCTGCGCCGGACCCTCTATGCGGCGGGCGAGGTCAACATCCCCTTCCTGGCAAGCGCGCTGACCTTCGACACGCTCCTTGCCGGGCTCCCCTTCCTCCTGCTGGTGCTGGTCGGTCTCTCGATGGTGGTCCAGGGTCCCCGCGGTGTCGCGGCGCATGACCTCCTGAGCGCTGTCGACAGGTTCCTGCCCCCCAGTGTCGGGATCGCCGGTCGCGATCCCAGCGAGATGATCCGACAGCTCCTGGGCCGGGTGGCCGCGAACCGCAGCCGTCTCTCGCTCTACGCGGTACCGCTGTTCATCTGGTTCAGTACCCGGCTCTTTGCCAGCGCCCGCACCGCGCTCAATCGCATCTATCGGGTCGCCACGCCGCCCCGCAAGGCCCGCCACTTCATCGTGAGTTTCCTCGTGGCCAAGGCGTGGGACGTCGTGATGGTCGGCGCCACCCTGCTGCTCTTCCTGGTCTACATCCTCCTCTCCAGCGCGCTCACGGCGGCCTTCACGTGGGGTGAGGCGCAGGCCGCCGTCACAGTGGCGCCCTTCGTGGCCTACCTCGGCCGATTCGCCGGCGTCGTGCTGACGTTCGGCGGAGCGCTCGCATTCTTCCTGCTCGTCTATCGGTTCGGTGCCGCGCGGTTGCTGCGCTGGCGCACCGCGCTCGGCTCCGCCCTCTTCGCGGCGGTCGCATTCGAGATCGCGCGCCGCGCCTTCGGCCTCTACATCCTGTCGCTCGCCAGCGGCAATGCGCCGTCGATCTACGCCAACCTCGGCGCCGCGTTCCTCTTCGTGCTCTGGACCTACTTCGCCGCGCTGGTCTTCCTTCTCGGTGGCGTCGTGGCCGAGACCTGGTCCGAACGGCGGATGATGACCGGCGAATACCACATCGCGTAGCCCGCTTCACCGCCCGAGGCCGGGCCGCTATATTCAAGGCGCCCCAGGTCCGCAGGACGTCGGCGCGTGAATCGCGTCAGGACCTTGCCGGTAGCAGCGCTAAGCGATGTCCGGTGTCGCTGCGGGGTGCCTGGGGCACTCTCCTTTCCTGCATCTCCCGACCACGCCGGTTTCCCGCTCACCGTTCACCGTTCACACGGTTAGCTTTCCTGCATGGCCCTCGCACTCGCCCGCAAGTACCGTCCCCGGACCTTCGCAGACCTACTGGTACAGGATCACGTGGCGCAGGTGCTGCGCGGTGCGGTCTCATCCGGCCGGGTAGGGCACGGGTACCTCCTCACCGGACCCCGCGGAGTGGGGAAGACCACGGCGGCCCGCATCCTCGCGATGGCGCTCAATTGCGAGCGCAAGGCCACGGCCCCGGTGCCGGGCGAGCCCTGCGGCGAATGCGCCACCTGCCTGCGCATCTGGAACGGGGCCGCCAACCTCGATGTGATCGAGATCGACGCCGCCAGCAATCGCGGGGTCGACGATGCCCGCGACCTTCGCGAGCGGGCGATGTATGCGGCGTCGGAGGCCGATCACTACAAGGTCTACATCGTCGACGAAGCGCACATGCTCACCCGCGAGGCCTGGAACGCGCTGCTGAAGATCCTCGAGGAGCCGCCGCCGCGCGTGGTGTTCGTCTTTGCCACGACGGAACCGCAGAAGATCGCCAACACGGCGGCGCCGGTGCTGTCCCGTCTGCAGCGCTTCGACTTCCGCCGCATCGGGCCGGCTGCCATCCGCGAACGGCTGCAACAGGTGGCCCAGGCCGAGGGCCTGGCCATCGAGGACGACGCGGTGCGCATCATCGCCCGCTATGCCGACGGCGGGATGCGGGATGCGCTTTCGGTCCTCGACCAGGCGTTGAGTTTCGGGACCGGGCCGGTCACCGCGGAGCGGGTGCGGGGCATCCTGGGCCTCGTCGCCGATGACCTGTACGCCGAAGTGCTCGGCATCGTGGCCGATCGTGCGCCGGAGCGGGTCTTCCCGCTGGTATCCCGCCTGGTGGATGCCGGCGCGGACCTGGGGGAGTTCCTGGCCGCGGCGGCGGAATCGCTGCGGGCCTTGCTGATGATCAAGCTCGGTGCCGAGCCGGAGGGACTCACGGAGGCGCTCCGTCAGGCACTCACCTCGCACGCCGACCAGCTGGCGAGCGGTGACCTGCTGCGGATGCTCAAGATCGTCGCCGACCAGGAAGGGAATGTCCGCCGCAGCGGCAATCCCCGTCTGGTGGTCGAGACCACGCTGCTGCGATGGGCGATGATCGACCGCACCGTGGACCTGGAGCGGGTCATCGCCCAGGGGGGTGGTGCAGCGGCACCGGCGCCTTCGTCCCAGGTGGCACCGGTGCGAGCTCCAGCGCCCCCCGCGGCGGCACCGACGGCCGCGGTGCCGACGGCTCCCTTTACCCTCGAGGGGGTGCGTTCGGTGTGGACCGAGATGGTGGAGGCCGCCGGGCGCGAAAAGAAGATGCTGGGACTGGCACTCGCCGCGGCCCGGCCGGTGGCGGCAGAGGCGCCGATCGTCACGCTCGAGCTCGTCGACGAGAATCCGATGCACGCCGAGGCGTTGGAGCGGCTCCGCGGCACCGCCGAGTCGCTCCTCGGCGCACGGCTCGGCGGGGCGGTGACCATCCAGGTGCGCCCGCCTGCCACCGCGACGGCCCCGAGTCGCCCCAAGCGGATGACCGAGGCGGGCAATCGCGCCGAACGGCTGGCCAAGCTCCGGGGCAAGGATCCCGCACTCGATGCCGCTGCGTCGGAGTTAGATTTAGAGGTCATCGAATGATCGCCGTTCCTTGCATCCCGCAAGGTGGCGGCCTAATTTCCGGCGTCTTGGAGTGGGATCCATCGGCAGCATGGCAGATATCCAGCAATTGATGCAGCTCGGCCTGCAGGCCCAGGGCCGGTGGCAGGAGATCCAGCGCGATCAGGCCTCGCGGACCGTGGAGGCCACGGCCGGCGGGGGAATGGTCCGGGTGGCTGTGGACGGCCGGGGCCAGTTGCGGGGGGTCTGGATCGACCCTGCCGTGTTCGCTGACCGCAACGCCGACCTGCTCTCGGAGCTTGTCCTCTCGGCCGTGGCCGATGCCCAGCGCCGTGCCAACGAGCTGGCCCAGGCCGACCTGCAGCGCCTTCCTGCCACACCGTCCGGGCCGTGAGCCGGTGGCCGCACTCGACGAACTGGTGACCGAGCTGGCCCGCCTCCCGGGGATCGGGCGAAAGACGGCACAGCGGTTGGCGTTCCACCTGTTGCAGCAACCCAAGGGACAGATCGAGCGGCTGGGAGCGGCGTTGGCCACGGTGGCCGAGCGGATCCACCCCTGCGCCGTCTGCGGGAACCTGACCGAGGGCGATCCGTGCGAGTTCTGCGCCGATCCGCGGCGCGATGCCACCATCCTCTGCGTGGTCGAGGATCCGGCCGGCGTGGCCGCGGTGGAGCGGGCGGCTGGCTTCCGGGGCCGGTATCACGTCTTGGGCGGTCGGTTGTCGCCGCTGGACGGGATCGGACCCGAGGCGCTCCGGATCGATGCGCTGTTGTCGCGGGTGGCCGGTGGCGTGCGGGAGGTGATCCTGGCGACCAACCCGTCGATGGAGGGCGAGGCGACTGCGACCTACGTCCACCAGGTGCTCACCGGGCGGGGCATCCGGGTGACGCGGCTGGCCCGCGGGCTCCCGATGGGGGGCGACCTGGACTACGTGGACGGCGTCACGCTGGCGCACGCCCTCACGGCGCGCCAGGAGGTCCGGTGAAGCGGGACCGCCAGTGTTGCGGCGGATGGAAGCCACCCTCGGCCGACTTGCGAGAGGAACCCTGATGTCCGGTGCGTCGAGCTGGTCCTTCCGCGAGGAGGACTACAAGCGGATCCAGGTCGTGCTGGCCGACTTCCTTCGGGAATCGACGGCGCGCACCGGATTGATCGTGGACCGGACCGGCCAGCTGGTGGCCACGGTCGGCGAGGCGCCCACGTTCGATTCGGTGGCCTTCGCCTCGCTCACCGCCGCCGACTTCAGCGCCAACGACCAGCTCGCCAAGATGATCGGCGAGAAGGAATTCGGGTCGCTCTTCCATCAGGGCGAGCGGGAGTCGATGTACCTGGCCGATGTGGCCCACCGGGTGATCCTGGTGGTGCTCTTCGACAACCGGACGACGCTGGGAATGGTCAAGTTGCGGGTCAAGACCACCGTGGGTGAACTCACCCAGGTGTTCACCGACATGTTCGGCCGCGATGGCAGCGCCAACCAGGCGCAAATGGAAACCGGTTTCGTCGGCGAGGCCGAAGACGAGATCGACAAGCTTTTCGGCTGAGCTCCAGGAGACTACCGCCGCATGTCGATGATCAACTACGCGTCCCGCGAGATCAACTGCAAGCTCGTGTACTACGGGCCTGGTCTTGGCGGGAAGACCACCAACCTCGAGCACGTCTACGGCAAGGTGTCGCCGAACGCGCGCGGCAAGATGATCTCGCTCGCCACCGAGACCGAGCGCACGCTCTTCTTCGACTTCCTGCCGGTGGATCTCGGCACCATTCGCGGCTTCAAGACCCGCTTCCATCTCTATACCGTCCCGGGGCAGGTGTACTACAACGCCTCCCGCAAGCTCATCCTCAAGGGTGTCGATGGGGTGGTGTTCGTCGCCGACAGCCAGATCGAGCGGATGGAGGCCAACATCGAGTCGATGCAGAACCTGTACGACAACATGAGCCAGCAGGGGTATGACCTGAGCAAGGTCCCCTTCATCATCCAGTACAACAAGCGCGACCTGCCGAACGCCGCGCCCCTGGCCGAGCTTCAGGCGGCCCTCAACCCCGGGTGGCCGGTGGAAGACCCCGCGCGCCAGAAGCTCACCCCCGACCCGAACCACGAGGGCGAGCACCTCCTCTTCCAGCAGGGCGGGGAATGGATCGAGCGGGCGCCGTACCATGAGGCCGTCGCCGTCACCGGGGACGGCGTCTTCGACACCCTCAAGGCGGTCAGCAAGCTCGTCCTGAAGACCCTCGGCTGACGGGCGCGGCGATGTGGACGCTGCCGAACATCATCACGATCGTCCGCATCGGCCTCACTCCCGTCATTGCACTGCTCCCCTTCATCGACGGGTACTGGCCCAAGTTCATCGCGTTCCTCGTATTCCTGGTGGCGGCCGTCAGCGACGTGTGGGATGGCTGGCTGGCCCGGCGGCGCCACGAGGTGACCGACTTCGGCAAGCTGCTCGACCCGGTGGCCGACAAGCTCCTCCTCGTTGCCACCCTCATCCCGATCTACTTCATCTCACGCACCCGCCACGACCTGTATGACATCCCGCTGTGGGGCAGCATCCCGCTCTGGGTCTGCCTGCTGCTGATCGGCCGGGAGTTCGCGATGACCGCCTTCCGCCAGTGGGCCAAGCACCGCGGGGTCGTGATCCCGGCACAGGGGGTGGGGAAGTTCAAGGCCGTCTTCCAGAATATCTTCATCGGCGCCACGATGATCTGGTTCGCCTATCGCGATGCCGCCAAGCCGCTGGGGTGGGTCAACAGTCCGTTCTGGCGCTTCTGGAAGTCATTCCACGGCTGGTTCGTCGCCGTGACGCTGGGCATCGCCCTCGTGCTCACCATCACCTCGTTCGTCATCTACCTCGTCCGGCACCGGTCCCTGTTCATCACCTCGGAGCACGAGGCACGACCGTAGGTGCCAGGTATTAGGCACTAGGTGCTAGGTGTGACGGGGACCGGTGCCGGACCCCGATGCTCGCTGAGGTCCCGGTCACACCTATCACCTCACACCTAACACCTAGCACCTAACACCTGGCACCTGGCACCTAACACGCTCTACCCCACCGCTGGTAACTTCCTGTCATGAACATCGAGATCGTCACCATCGGCACCGAGCTCCTGCTCGGCTTCACGGTCGATACCAACAGCGCCTTTGCCGGACGCATTCTCGCCGTGCAGGGCGTTCGCGTGGTCCGGCGCACGTCGGTGCTCGATGACCCCGTCGCCATCGACGCCGCCGTGCGTGAGGCGCTGGCGCGCACCGGTGCGGTCCTCACCACCGGCGGACTCGGTCCCACCCGCGATGACATCACCAAGAAGACGGTGGCCGACCTCTTCGGCGTGCCGCTCGAGTTCCAGGAGCCCCTGTGGCAGTCCCTGGTCGAACGGTATCGCCGCCGCGGGATGACGCCGGTGGCGAGCAACCGGAGCCAGGCCGAGGTGCCCCGGGGCGCCACCGTGCTGACGAATCCGTGGGGAAGTGCGCCAGGCCTCTGGATGGAGGGCCCGCTCGGACTCGTCGTCATGCTGCCGGGGGTGCCCCGGGAGATGGAGCACCTCCTGGAAGACGAAGTGGTCCCACGCCTGGTCGCACGGGCCGGGGCCCGCGTCGTCCGGTCACGGGTGGTGCGGACGGTCGCCATCGGGGAATCGGTGCTCGCCGAGCGCCTGGGGGACATCGAAGCGGCGGTCGCACCGCTCACGCTGGCGTATCTTCCCGGCGTGACCGGCGTCGACTTGCGGGTGACTGCGTGGGATCTGGAGCCCGCGGAGGCCGATCGGCGGCTGGTCGCGGCGGTGGATCTGCTCAAGGCGCGGGCCGGCGCCCACGCCTTCGGAGAGGATGCCGCCGACCTGGCCGAAGTGCTGCTGAACGCACTCCGCGCCGCGGGTGCCACCCTCGCGGTCGCGGAATCGTGCACCGGCGGATTGCTGGGAGCACGGATCACCGCGATCCCGGGGAGCTCCGCCGTCTTCCAGGGTGGCGTCATCGCCTACGATGACCAGGTCAAGATCCGCGACCTCGCCGTTCCCGCCGACCTGATCGCGCGCCACGGTGCCGTGAGCGAGGAGGTGGCCCGCGCGATGGCCCGGGGGGCCCGTCAGCGGTTCGGCACCGATGCCGCGATCAGCATCACCGGCATCGCCGGCCCCGGGGGCGGGACCGACGAAAAACCGGTCGGGACGGTGTGGATCGCGCTCTCGGAACGGGATCACGAGGACGCGGTCCGCCACGTGCTCCTCGGCGAGCGTGACGAGATACGGGAACGCGCGGCGCAGCGGGGGCTCTACCTGCTCTGGCGCAGGGTCATCTAGGGCCGGGTCCCGCCATTCTGGCCTACCCACGGTGGCACGCACCGTGCTATAATATTGGACATGAACCAGACCACCGTGAGCATCGTAAGTGCCTGCTAATAAACAGCTTATGAATGACGATCTGGGCGATGACACCGCCCGGCCTGAGCCATCCGCCGATCCGTATCGTGCCGAGTCGGCGGGACTCGGGGGCGTCCCGATTGAACCCCCTGACTCGGCCATCGCGCGGCTCGAGGCCGAGGTCGCGGAGTTGCGCGACCGGCATCTGCGGCTCGCCGCCGAATATGACAACTACCGCAAGCGGACGGCGCGGGAACGCTCCGAGCTGACCGATCGGGCCCAGGCCGACCTGCTGGTCCGGCTGCTCGATGTGGTCGACGACATGGACCGTCTGGCGGCCGGTGGTGCGCAGGTCCAGACCGTGGACCAACTGCACGAGGCGGTGGTCCTCACCGAGAAGAAGCTCTGGAAGGAGCTCGAAGCTGCCGGCTTTGAGGCCGTCGAGCCGACCGGGGCGCCCTTCGATCCGGAACAGCACGAGGCGATCTCGAGCATCCCCGCACCCGATGCGGCGCGGGCCCACCTGGTGGCCCAGACCTTCCAGGTCGGGTATCGCCTGAAGGGGCTCCTGCTGCGGCCGGCGCGAGTGCAGGTCTACGGCGAACCGGCGCTCGACTGACGTGGCATCCAAGGACCTGTATCAGGTGCTGGGGGTGGCGGATACCGCCGACGCCGCCGAGATCAAGAAGGCGTATCGTCGCTTGGCCAAGCAGTACCATCCGGACGCCAATCCCAACAATCCCTCCGCCGCCGAGCGCTTCAAGGAGATCTCCGAAGCGCACGGCGTGTTGTCGGACACCGACAAGCGGAAGCAGTACGACCGGATGCGCAAGTACGGCGCCTTCAACGGAGGTGGCCGTTCCGGGGGCGCGTCGCGCGGCGGGTCCGCCGGCAGCGGGCCGGCGGGGGCCGACGCGGGGTTCGAGTTCAGCGACCTGGGCGGATTGGGCGACATCTTCTCATCCATCTTCGGTCGTGGCCGCCGCGAAGAAGCGGCGGAGCCGATCGAAACGCTGGTCGAGATCCCCTTCCGGGTGGCGGCCCTGGGCGGCAAGGTGCCGGTGTCGCTCGCGGTCAACGAGCAATGCGGCACCTGTCACGGGACCGGCGGTGCCGCGGGGGCCAAGCTCACGACCTGCCCGGAGTGCTCGGGGCGTGGCACCGTCACGTTCGGGCAGGGGGGATTCGCGGTCAGCCGGCCCTGTCCCCGATGCCGGGGGCGCGGCAAGATCGCATCGGAACCGTGCCCGACCTGCCACGGGCAGGGAGAGGTCCGGACCGAGCGTCGGCTGACGCTCACGGTCCCGCCGGGCACCGAGTCGGGCGCCAAGATGCGGTTGCAGGGTCAGGGCCAGCCCGCCCCGGGCGGCGGGCCGACCGGCGACCTGGTCGTGACCTTCCAGGTGCAGCCCGATCGGTTCTTCACCCGCGATGGTCTCGACCTTCGCTGTGAGGTACCGATCAACTTGGCCCAGGCGGTCTTCGGGACCCAGCTCCGGGTCCGCACCCTCGACGGCAAGAAGGTCCTGCTCAAGGTCCCACCCGGGACGCAGCCAGGTCGTACGTTCAGGGTCAAGCGACTGGGACTGACCAAGGGGGGACGGCGGGGGGACCAGCTCATCACCGTGAATGTCGCACTTCCGACGGAGCTTACCCCCGAGGCGACGGCGCTGATGCAGCAGCTCGCGGCAGCGACGGGGATGAAGTACTAGGGCGGGGGTCCCGTCCCGATCGATCAGCCGATGATCGCGCTGACCGATCCGCTGACCCGGGCCGCGAACTCTCGCGCCTGGTCCATCAGGATCCACTGGGCGGCACGTTCCGGATCACCGGGGGCAGGGTGTCGCGGGGTCCAGGTGCCGTCGGCGCCAAGCTCCCAGGCCTGTCGGTTGTCTCCCAGCATCAGCATCAGGACCTGCTTGACGGTCGCGCGGTGCGCCGGGTCGGTGACCGGCACCACCGCCTCGATCCGGCGGTCGAGGTTGCGCGGCATCCAGTCGGCGGAGCCGATGTAGGCCTCCTCCTGGCCATCATTGTGGAACAGGAAGGCCCGGGAGTGCTCGAGGAACCGGCCCACCACGCTCACGACCTGGATCCGCTCGCTCACGCCCGGAACGCCCGGCCGGAGGCAGCAGATGCCGCGGACCACCAGGTCGACCTCGACCCCCGCGCTCGAGGCCTCGTAGAGTGCGGCGATGATCTCCTGATCGACCAGCGAGTTCATCTTGGCGATGATGCGTCCGGTGCCGCCTCCGCGCGCGTGTTCGGCCTCCCGGCGGATGAGGGACAGGAATCGCTCGCGCATCCCGCGTGGCGCCACGATGAGCTTCCGATAGGACGCCGGCTGGGCAAATCCCGTGAGGACGTTGAACAGGTCGGTGAGGTCCGCGGCGAGTTCGGGATCGGCCGAGAAGAGGCCGAAGTCGGTGTAGAGCCGTGCCGTCCTCGGGTTGTAGTTGCCGGTCCCCACGTGGACGTAGCAGCGCATCTGATCGCCTTCCCGACGCACCACCAGCATCACCTTCGCGTGGGTCTTGAGCCCGGCCACGCCGTAGCTCACGTGGACCCCGGCGTCCTCCAGCCGGCGGGCCCAGGAGATGTTGTTCTCCTCGTCGAACCGGGCCTGGAGCTCGATGAGCACCGCCACCTGCTTGCCACGTTCGGCGGCCTGCTGCAGGGCGCGCGCAATGCCCGCATCGGCCCCGGTGCGATAGAGTGTGAGCTTGATGGCCACGACGTCCGGATCCTCGGTCGCCTCCCGGATGAAGCGTTCCACTGAACTGGCAAAGCTGTCGTAGGGATGGTGCGCCAGCACGTCGCCGTCGCGGAGGGCCTCGAACACCGTGCGCGCCGCGGCGAATCGCGGCGGGGTGCCGGGGTGGAAGGGGGGATCCCGGAGCTCCGGCATGTCGATCGCCGCGAGCCCCAGGAGGTCGCCGGCGGCCATCACTCCCTGCACCTCGTAGATGTCGTCGCTGCCGAGCCATCCCGGGGCCTCTTCGGCCAGTTCATCGAGGAGCATCTGGCGGATGGCGGTCGGCGTGCGCGGGCTCACCTCCAGGCGGATCACCTGGCCGAACCGCCGGTTGCGGAGCTCTTCCTGGATGAGGCTCAGGAGGTCCTCGGCATCTTCGGGGTCGATCTGCACGTCTGTGTTGCGGGTGACGCGGAAGGTGGACCACCCCACGATCTCGATCCCCGGAAAGAGCGCTTCGAGATTGACGCCGATCACCTGCTCGAGCGGTACGAACCGATGTCCCTCGCCCAACGGCACCCAGCGGGGCAGCAGGCGCGGCACCTTGACCCGGGCAAATCGCTCGTCGCCACGATCCCCGCGAAGCATCACGGCCAGGGAGAGCGACAAATTGGAGATGTGGGGGAAGGGGTGCGCCGGATCGACGGCCAGGGGGGTCAGCACCGGGAAGACGTTGGACGCATACCAGCGGTCGAGTCCGGCCCGCTCCGCGCTTGAGACGGCCGACACGTCGAGCAATTCCACGCCCCGGGCGGCCAGCGCGGGGAGCAGGTCCCCCGTCAGGCATCGGTCCGCCTGGGCCTGCAGTTCGCGCACGATGCGCCCGATGGCCTTGAGCTGGTCATCCGGGGTCATCCCGTCGGCGGGACGCTCCACCACCCCGGCCGCCAGTTGCTGCTTGAGGCCCGACACCCGCACCTGGAAGAATTCGTCGAGATTCCCGGCAAGGATCCCGAGGAACTTGAGGCGCTCCAGCAGCGGGGTCCGGGTATCGAGCGCCTGCTGCAGGACCCGCCGGTCGAACTCCAACGCCGAGAGTTCGCGGTTGATGTACAGCGATGAGTGGCGAAGGTCGGTCGGGGACGGCTGGTGGACGGCAAGATCGGTCATGGGGAGAATCTAGCCGGGCATCGTCACGGGCCGGTGACGGTCACCCGCGGGTGTGGATCTCGACGTCCGGGGGACGCCGTCGGGGAGGGCGGGTCGCGGCGAGGAGCAGGGTGGAACCGATGCTCACCACCAACCCGCCCCAGAAGGCGGGCCAGAACCCGCTGACACTGAAGCCGAGTCCCCAGCTGGTCGAGAGCCACGCGGTGAGTTCGAGCAGGAGCGCATTCACCACCAGCGCAAAGAAGCCGAAGGTGAGGATGATGAGCGGGCAGGTGAGGACCGACAGCAGCGGCTTGAGCACTGCGTTGACGGCACCGAACACTGCCGCCACCACGAACAGGCGGACGATCCCGCTTCCAGCGGCGTCGAAGTGGAGTCCCGGGACGATCGACACCGCCAGGAAGAGGGCACCCGCCGTCACCACCCATCGCAGGGCGAGTTCGCGCATCAGGCGATGACGCCGCCACCGAGGAGCTGATCGTCCGTGCCGTACATCACGCCGGACTGCCCCGGCGTGATGGCCCGCACCGGTGTTGCCAGGGCCAGCGTGATGGAATCGTCGGTCCGCGCCAGCACCGTGGCGGGGGTCGCGGCTGCGCGGTAGCGCACCTGCACGCCGCAGCGGTCACCCGGTTCCAGCGGGGAGGCCAGCCAGTTGACCTCCTGGAGCTCCACCCGATGCCCGGCGAGATCCTCCGCGGCTCCGATGACGACCTCGCGGGAGCCGGGGCGGATGGCCACCACATAGCGCGGGGTGCCGGCGCCGCCCGGCAGGCCGCGCCGCTGGCCGATGGTGTACCGGGCGTAGCCCTGGTGTTCGCCGACGACCTCGCCTGCAACGGTCACCAGCGGGCCCGGTGTGAGCGCGGGGGCATCGGCGGGGAGGTGCTGTTCCAGTACGCTCACGTAATCATCATTCGGCACGAAGCAGATCTCGACCGATTCCGGCTTGTCCGCGGTCTCCAGTCCCAGCTGGCGGGCGTAGGCCCTGGTCTCCTGCTTGGTCAGCCCGCCGACCGGGGTCAGCATCCGAGCCACCACGGCGCGGTCGATCCCCCAGAGGAAATAGCTCTGGTCCTTGGCCGGATCTGCCCCGCGATGGAGCGCGCCGTCACGGGCAATGGCGTAGTGTCCGGTGGCCAGGTAGCGGCAGTCCAGTGAATCGGCGTGGGCCAGGAGGTCGCGGAACTTGGTGAACGAGTTGCAGCGCACGCAGGGGATCGGCGTGCGTCCGCGACTGTACTCGCTCACGAAATTCTGGATGACGTGGAGCGAGAACCGATCCTCGAAGTTGAGCACGTAGTGCGGGATGCCGAGCCGATGGGCCACGGCGCGCGCGTCGTTGATCGAATCGAGGGAGCAGCAGGGGCGATCGGGCACCGAATCGCCGTAGCAGAACAGCTTCATCGTGGCGCCGATGACCTCGAAGCCCTCGTCGACCAGGCGCGCCGCCGCGACCGAGCTGTCGACACCTCCCGACATCGCGACCAGCACCCGTTCACGCACGCGCCAGCGCTCCCGCCAGCTTCCGGGCCTTGGCCACCACGGTGGGAATGGTCGCGATGACGCGTTCGATGTCGGCGGCGGTGGTCTCGTGGCCCAGGCTCATCCGAATGGTGCCGACCGCGAGGTCGTGGGGGACGCCCATCGCGACCAGGACGTGGGAGGGTTCCACGGCGCCGGTGGAGCAGGCGGAGCCGGCGGAGACCGCGATCCCCGCCAGGTCCAGGTGCATCAACAACGTTTCGCTGTCGGCACCGGGGATGCCGACGCTGAGGACGTGGTGCGCGCGGGGGCCGCCACTGCCGTGCAGGACCGCGTCCGGGACGGCGGCATGGATACCGACCCAGAGCTGATCGCGGAGCGCCCCGATCCGCCGGGACTCTCCCTCCCATTCCGCCAGGGTCAATTCCGCCGCACGGCCGAGGGCCACGATCCCGGGGACGTTCTCGGTGCCGGGGCGCAGGCCGAACTGCTGGCCGCCCCCGTGGATGATCGCCTCGACGGCGTGACGGTCCCGGACCAGGAGTGCGCCGATCCCCTTGGGCGCGCCGATCTTGTGCCCCGAAATGGTGAGGAGGTCGCAGGGCAGGTCGCGAAAGGCCAGCGGCACCTTGCCGCAGGCCTGGACACCATCGATATGGAATGTGACGCCGGCCGCGCGGCATCGCGCGCCGATCTCGCGGACCGGCTGGATGGCGCCGGTCTCGTTGTTGACCCACATCACCGAGAGGACGCCAGGCGCGCGGGCGAGCGCCGCGTCCACGGCGGCGAGGTCGAGCTGGCCGTGGTGATCGACCGGCAGGAGCTCCTCCTCGCCGCCGAAGTGGACCACCGCGTGGGCGGCCGCGAGGATCGCCTTGTGGGCGGTCGATTCCACCGCCGCCCGGAGCTTTCGCCCCGCGTCCCTGGCCGCCAGCGCGCCGCCGATGACGGCCAAGTTGTCGGCTTCCGTCCCACCGCTGGTGAAGATGACCTGGTTGGGGTCCGCGCCGACCGCTGCCGCGACCTTCTGCTTGGCGGCCTCGACCCCGGCGCGGGCGTTGCGACCGAACTGGTGGGCGCTCGAAGGATTCCCGAAGATCTCGGGGCGGAGGTAGGGCAGCATCGCCTCCAGCACCTCGGGGCGGACCGGGGTGGTGGCGGCGTGGTCGAGGTAGATCGGAGCGGGCTTGGCCATACCGGAAAATAGGCGGTAAGGCAGCAAGCCGGAAAGGCGGCCCCCGCTTTCCTTCGCCTTCCCCCGCTTTCCCTCGCTTTCCCCCGCCTTCCTTCGCCTTCCCTCGCTTCCCCCCACCTACATCGATTGCACCTCAAGCCCGAGTACGTCATCCACCCGCATGGTCTCGGGCGTGTAGAATGGCTCCCCGAATCGGGTCCGGATGAGCGAGCCGTAGTGGGCGCCCTGGGTCTCGATGAGGGAGTAGAGGTCCTGGCCGGTCGGGAAGATCTCCCCGGCGGCGATCGCGGCATCGAATTGGGAGGCATAGCACCGGATCGCCTCCATCTTGCGCGGCATCTGGGCCGTGATGTCTACGACGAACGTAGGCGTCACGGGGTCTTCCCGATACGCCAGCGCATACAGGATCTTGTAGGGCCGGTGCGGCTCACCGGGGGCGTCGTACTTGGCGAGCCCCGCCAGAAAGCAGGCATCACGCGCGAGCTCCGACGCGATCCGGTGGTCGGGATGCCGCCCCACCGGATAAGGGAGGATCACCACCCTCGGCCGGAAGTGCCGGATCTCCGCCACGACCACCCGCCGCGTCTCATCGGTGTTGTGCAGATGGGCATCGGAGAGGCCCGCATTCCGCCGCTCGGTCACGCCGAGGACCTTGGCGGCCCGCATCGCCTCCTCCGCGCGGAGTGTCGCGCTCCCCCGGGTCCCCGTCTCGCCCGCGGTGAGGTCGAGGATGCCGGTCCGGTGTCCCGCGTCGACGGCCCGGAGCAGGGTGCCGGCGCAGGTGAGTTCGACGTCATCACGGTGCGCCGCGATGGCGAGCAGGTCGACGGGCATTGCCACTCCGATCGGGTGAACGGGGGTGAACGGTAAAGAGTAAACGGTGAACGGGAGCATCCGGGAGCCCCCGTTTCACCCTTCCCGTTCACCCTTCACCGTTCACCGCGTTCACTCGTACCGCAGCGCCTCCACCGGGTCGAGTCGGCTGGCCTTGAGCGCCGGATACATCCCGAAGAGCACCCCGGTCAGGATCGCGGCGGCGATGGCCGTCACGACGGCGGTCATCGGGATGGCCGCGGGGAGGGGGGTGGTGGCGCGGATGGCGAGAGCCACCAGTCCGCCCAGGAGCATCCCCACGGTGCAGCCGATCAGGGTGAGGGTGGCGGCCTCGACCAGGAACTGGAAGAGGATCTCGCGGCGGGTGGCGCCCAGGGCCTTGCGGACGCCGATCTCGCGGGTGCGCTCGGTGACGGAGATCATCATGATGGCCACGACACCGACGCCGCCCACCATCAGGCCGACCGCCGACAGCGCGAACATCACGAAGAAGAAGCCCTGCGTCACACTCTTGAAGGTGTCGAGCAGTTTGTCCTGGGTCACCAGCGAGAAGTTGTTGTCCTGCGCCGGCTTGAGCCCGCGGCTGCCGCGGAGCGCCGCGGTGACCTCGTCCATCGCGTCGCCCACGCTGACGCTGTCCTTCGGCAGGACCGCGAACTGCATCCAGCCCTTCCAATAGTCCGCCGACTTGACGAAGGCGGAGTGCGGGATGGTGAGCTTGGGGGAATCGGCGTCGCCGAAGAGGGAGGCCGGTTCCGCGTACACCCCGATGACGTCGAAGGGCTGCCCGAACACCTTGAGCGAGCGGCCGACCGGATCGAGGTTGGGGAAGACGGTCTGGGCCAGCTTTTCGTTGATCACCGCCACGTGGGAGCCGGCCGCCTCCTCGACGCCGCTGTAGTTCCGCCCCTCGATGATGGTGCCGCCGACGGTGTAGATCCAGGCGGGGCTCATCCCGGCGACGGCCACGCTCGCGAGCTTCTGGCTGCCGTAGCTCACCGGGCCCTGGCTGTCCTCCTCGTACATCACGTCCTTGATGCCGGGAAGCTTCCGGATCATCTCGGCCTCGTCGACCTTGAGCCACGGATTGTGGCGCCAGGGGGACATCTCGTCCGATCCGTCGCTGATCATCAATCCGCCCTGGAAGAAGCGGAAGACGAAGAAGGTCTTGGGCCCGAGCTGGTCGAGTTGTGCCTGGACGCTCCGGTTGATGCCGGTGATGGCCGAGGCCATCGAGATCACGACCGCCACGCCGATGGCCACCCCGAGGATGGTCAGCGCGGCGCGGACCTTGTTGCCCCGGACGGAATCGAACGCGATGCCGATGCCTTCGAGCAGCCGGGCGGGATCGAGCAGGGTGCGACGCTTCATTCGGCCCTCAGGGCGGCGATGGGATCGAGCTTGGCGGCGCGGTTGGCCGGGTAGACACCCGCCACGATGCCGACGGCCATTCCGACGGCCACGCCCACCGCGACCGACCAGGGTGCCACGGCGGCGGGGAGGGGACTGATCGCGGAGACCAGGAAGGCGAGGCCGAATCCGGTGCCGATGCCGAGGGCGGCGCCGAGGGTGGAGAGGGTGGCGGACTCGACCAGGAACTGGAAGAGGATGTCCCAGTGGCGGGCGCCGAGGGCCTTGCGGACGCCGATCTCGCGGGTCCGTTCGGTCACGGCGACGAGCATGATGTTCATGATGACGATGCCGCCCACCACGAGTCCGATGCCCACCAGGAGCGGCAGCGCCTTCATCAGGAACCCGGAGATCTTCTTCCACCCGGCGAGGGCGGTCTCCGAGGAGCTGAGCTCGAAGTTGTCGGCCTGGTCGGGCTTCAAGTGCCGGCGGGTCCGCATCAGCGCCTCGACCTCGGACCGCGCCTGGAGCATCAGGTCAGGGGTCGCGGCCTGGAAGGAGACGTAGTCCACCTTGCCGAGGGGGCAGATGATCCGCCGGGCCGGCGCGGAGTACGGCACCACGCCGAACTTGTCGAGCGACTGCCCGAAGAGCGTTCCTTGCGGTGCGACGACCCCGATGACCCGGTAGGGGATGCCGTTGACCTGGATATCGTGACCCAATGGATCGACGCCGGCAAAGAACTTCTCGGCCACGAGGCTGCCGATCACCATCACCGGGCTGCCGACCCTGAGCTCCTGCTCGGAGAAGATCCGGCCTTCGCTCAGGTCGTAGTTCTTGACCTTGAAAAAGGAGGGCTCGGTGCCGATGACCGAGATCCCCTTGCCCTGCTTCCCGTTGACCGTGAAGGTCTCCGGATCCCGGCAGTAGCGCGCCACCGTGACGGGCGTCTGGATCCGGGCCTGGACGTAGTCGGCGTCGGCGTAGCTGATCCGGGGCCGGCGTTGCCATTCGCGCCACATGTCCTGGGTCACGTTGCCGGTCTGCAGCTGCGGGAACTGGCTCAGCTGGAAGGTGTTCAGGCCGATCAGCGTGTTGGCGAACTTGTCTTCCATGTACTTGTTCATCCCCGTGATGATGCTGACCACGGCGATGAGGAAGGTGACGCCGATCAGCACGCCGATCATCGAGAAGAAGCTCTTGAGCTTCTGGCTCACGATGGTGTGCAGGGCCATCCGGATGGCGTCGAAGAATTTCATCTCAGGCTGCGGCCTCGCGGTTCTGCTGATCGCTCGCGATGCGCCCGTCCCGGATCACGATGGTCCGGTGGGCGTGCTGGGCCACGTCCGGTTCGTGCGTCACCAGGACGATGGTCTGTCCCTGGCGGTGCAGGCCCTCGAAGACCCCCAGGATCTCCTCGCTGGTGGTGCTGTCGAGGTTGCCGGTGGGTTCATCGGCGAGGAGGATCGACGGATCGTTGACCAGCCCCCGGGCGATGGCCACCCGCTGGCGCTGCCCGCCGGAGAGTTCGTTGGGTCGGTGGCCCATCCGGTCTCCCAGGCCCACGCGCTGGAGCGCATCCACCGCGCGCCGCCGCCGCTCACCGGCGGAAAGCCCGGCGTACACCAGCGGGAGCTCGACGTTCTGCAGGGCGGAGGCGCGGGGCAGGAGGTTGAACGTCTGGAAGACGAAGCCGATCTCCTTGTTCCGCACCCGGGCCAGGGCGTCGTCGGACATCCGCGACACCTCCTGCCCGTTGAGCCAGTACTCCCCGGCGCTCGGCGTGTCGAGGCAGCCGAGGAGGTTCATCAACGTCGACTTGCCGGAGCCGGAGGGGCCCATGATCGCCACGTACTCGTTGCGCCGGATCTCGAGCGAGACGCCGCGGAGCGCGTGGACCACCTCGCTCCCCATCACGTACGAGCGCTCCAGCCCGGTCACCCGGATGACGACGTCGCTCACTTGGACGGACCCGCCATCGCCATGGGCAGGCTGGCGCGGACGCGGGAGCTGTCCTTCAGGTCGCGGATGGCCTGGTAGGTCCCGGCCACGATCGTCTGGCCCTCGGTGAGCCCGGTCAGCACCTCGAAGTATTCGTCGCCTGCGATGCCGACCTTCACCGGATGGAAGGTGGCCACGCCGTTGTCCACCACGAACACGCCCTCGGTGTCCTTCGGCTTGATGGCGGCGGTGTCGGAGGGCGCCTTGGCACCCTGCTCGGGGCGCGCCGCGCGCTGCTCGTTGGGCAGCGCGGTGTGCTGCCGGACCGTGAGCGCAATGATCGGGATGCTCAGCGCCTGCTTCCGGACGTCGGTCACGATCCGGGCGGTGCAGCTCAGGTCGGGTCGGATGTCCGCCGGCGGGTGGTCGAGCGTCACCTCGACCTGGAAGTCGACCGCCTTGTCGGCGGTGCCATTGGTGATCGCACCGGAGGTCAGGACCGCGCTGTTGCTGATCTTGGTGACCCGTCCGGTGAACGTCGTGTCCGGGAAGGCGTCGATGCTCACCACAACCGAGTCGCCGATGGCCAGGCGGACCACGTCGGTCTCATCCACCTGGACGTTCGCGAGGATCGTGCCCAGGTCGGCGACGGTCGCCAGCAGCGCGTTGTCCTTGGAGAACGTCGCCGGGACGGCCACCTCGCCCACCTCGACGGGGAGGCGGGTGACGCGGCCGTCGATCGGTGCGAAGATCCGGCTGCGGTTCAGGTCGCTCTCGGCGCGGTCGACATTGGCGCGGTTCTGCGCCACCTGCGCCTGGGCGGAGTTGTAGTTGGCCACCGCAACGTCGTAGGCCGTCTGCGCCTGCTCCACCTGTTCCGTCGAGATCAGGGCGTTGCCGCTCTTCTTGAGCTCCTGGGCCCGCTGCAGCGAGCGCTGGGCCTGGTCGCGGTTGGCGCTGGCCTGCACCTGGGAGGCCTGGCTCGAGGAGAGCAGGGCGCGCGCCTGCGAGACCGCCGCCTGGTACTGCGTCGGGTCGATCTGCAGGATGAACTGGCCCTTCTTGACCAGGTCCCCCTCCTTGACGCCGATCTGGATGATCCGGCCGGTGATGTCGGCGGTGACGTCCACCGACGTCTTCGCCTCGATGTGCCCGCTGGAGGTGACGGCGGCCACCAGATCCCGCCGGGCGACCTTCTCCATCCGGACGTCCACGACGTTGTTGTTCTTCTTGGCGGCCGCGAGGGCGAAGATGCCCCCGACGACGACCACCACCAACGTCACGAGCAGTCCGAGCTTGGTTCGACGCGACATGCGAGAGATCCCCTCTGGGTCAGCGAATGGGACGGCCGACCGCCGCTTCCAGCGCGGCAATGGCCTTCTGGTAATCGTACACGGAGTTGATGTAGCCGGCCTCGGCGGCGGTCAGCGAATTCTCGGCATCGGCCAGCTCGAGCGACGTGCCGCTCCCGATCCGGAAGCGCCCTTCCGCCAACTGCACCTGGTCCTGCGCGAACTCCTGTGCCGAACGCTGCACGGTGATCGCCTGCCAGGCGGTCTGGAGCGCGAGGTACTTGGCCTGGACATCGGCATGCACCTGCAACTTCGCTGCGCGCACCGTCTCATCCGCGTCGTCGCGCTGCGCCTCGGCCTGGGAGAGGTGGAGGTGCCGGCTGAAGCCGGTGAAGATCGGCAGCGAGATCGACACGCTGGCCTGGAACGGCTGGGTCTGGAACTTGAACGGGAAGACGTTGTTCGCGTTCCGGATCTGCTGCGCGACCGTATCGTTGAGCGCCGTTCCGCCCGCATTGAGGCCGAACGCGGTATTGCAGTTCGCGATCAATCCCTGATTGGGATAGGGCAGCGTGTCGGTCAGCCGGCTCGCGATCGCGTTTTGGTACTCGCAGTCGGCGACGTTGCCGAGCGCGCCGCCATACGCCTGGTTGAGCAGCAGGTTCGTGTTGGTGAACTGTTGGGTGAAACCGCTCCACCCGGCGTTGAAGTTGAGCGACGGCAGGAACGCAGACTTGCTGGCCCGGACCGACCAGACCGCGGCGGCCTGACGTGATTCGGCAGCCCGCAAGGTCGGGTTCATCTCGTCGGCGGAGGTCTGCAGGTCTGCCAGCGCCACGGGCAGCGAGTCGACCGGGAAGGTGTCGGTGAGCGTGATGGTGTTGAGCGGCGCCGGCGGTGTGATGCCGATCTGCCGGAAGAGCTCGAGCTTCGCCTCGTTGGCGGCCTGACGGGCCCGCAACAGGGCAAGGTCGGACTGGCTCTTGGTGACCTGTGCCTGGCGCACGTCGATCAGGGTGGCCTGGCCGGCGGAGAGGCGCGCCTGCGCCAACTGCAGGAAGTCGGCGTTCCGGCTCACTTGGCGTTCCGCCACGCCCACCTGTGCCACCGCCGCGAGGACGGTCAGGTATTGGGTGGTGATCGAGGTCTTGAGCGTGATGCCGGCGTTGGTGATGTCGTCTTCGGTCGCGCGCCGGTTGGCCTTCTGCAACGCCGGGGCCGTGAGCACGCTGCCATCGAGCCGCCAGGTGAACCCGGCGAAATAATTGGAGGAGAGCGAGGGTGAGGTCTGATTGAAGGTGCTGCCGCCGAAGGTCGATTGGCCCGCACCGGTATACCCCATCCCGCCGGAGACGCTGGCCCCCGGCAGCAGCGCCGCGTAGGCGTTGCGCACCGACCAATTGGCGGGGCCCTCGTTATTGACCGCCTGGCGATACACCGGGCTGTTCTGGCGCGCCATCGACAAGGCATCCGCCAGCGTCATCGTCACGGGCTGGACCGCGGGCGTTGCGGCTGCCGGCGACATTGCGGCGGTCGGTTGCTGGGCGCGAAGGGGAGCGCTGCGCAGGGAGGCTGCAAGCAGGCACGGAACCATCCAGCCGAATGACCGGTACGACATCAGCACTCCTCACTATTGAGAACCATTGGTACGGGAAGATACGGAAGGTCTCGGCGGGAAGTTTCAGCTTGCGACAACCACAGTGTAAGACGTTGCCGGAAAGCTCTTTAGCGGCAGCTGGCCAGATTCATGGGCCGGAGACCGTCGCAGCGAGATCCCGGGTCGGTAGGATGATCCGGGCCAGCCGACCGTTGCGCTCGAATTCGACCTCGACCGACGCATCGCCGGTCACCCGTATGACCGTCTCCCCGCTCGACGTGGTGGTGCGCTCGAGCGTCAACGTCCCGCGCTTTCCAGTGCGCGGCCAGACGGCCGGCACTGACACCGGATGTTCGCCGGCCAACGCGGCCACGGCCAGCCACGGTGCAAAGAGGCTGTCGTCCACCACCACCGTCCGCGGACCGAACGGGAACTCCCGGGCCGATTCCCGCCCTTCGGTGGCGGTCCGGACCGTGAGGCGCCGGGCGGCGGCCTGCACGTAGGTCCGCCAGGCATGTTCCGGCGTCTGGAGGTCGAATTGGGCCGCGGTCAATGTCCCGCCCCCAGAACGCTCGATGACGCCGGTGAGCTGGACCCGCGCCCGGAGGGCGGGGTAGCGCGCGATCCCGGTGAGTGTGGTCGTGCCGGATCCGGCACTCGCCGGCTCGAGGCGGATCGACTCCTGGCCCACCTCGGATCCCCCGGAGGCGATCACCAGCGTATAGGTGACCGCTCCCTGGGCAGCCACGGCCGGCACGACCGACGTCGCGAGCACGAGCAGGGTCGCCAAGTAGATGGGGAGGCGCATACCCACAAAGATAGGGTGAATATCTGCACGCGCCCACCGTGGGGCGCTAAGTTCGAGGGGTGAGCCCCTCCGATCGCGGGCACTGGTGGACCATCCCGACCGCCCTCGCGGCCCTGGCCGCCGGGGCGTGGCTGCGATCGCCGCAGTTCATCTGGGTGGCCGCGGCCGCGGCGGCTTCCCTCGGCGCGGTGTGGCTGCTCCTTCCCGGCGGCCAGCGGCGCCGGCGCGTGCTGGCGTTCGTGTTGCTGGCACTGCCGGTAGTCATGGTGATCGTCCAGTGGCGGGTGTGGCGGATCGCGGCGCACTGGCCGGACGAACGGGAGGCGCGGATCGAGCGCGCGTCGGCGCGTCTCCAGCGCGACCTCACATTCGGCGTGACCGCCGATGAGCGGATCGCGACCCGCGCGACCGCGGACTGCGCATTGGGGCGCACCGACGCCTTCCAGCGCCTGGCCGACCTGACCCCGGGCAGCGAAGCGGAACTCTCGGTCGCGATCCTCGATGCCGATGGGACTCCGTGGGCGTGGGCCGGCCGCCACCGGTTGCTCCCCGATGCGGCCGGGGATTCGTTGACGGTGCGTGCCAGCAAGTACTACCTGCTGCTCGAGAGTCGGCATCCGTGTGCGGCACACCGGACCGTGGTGGCGAGCCTGCTGATCTGGGCCGACCCGGTCGATCCCGACCGTGGCGCCTCTCTCGTGGAGCGCTTCCGCGCCGCCACCGGCGTGAGCCTCCAGGTCTATCCGGCCGGCACCGCTCCCAATGACGCGGACGTGTTCGACTATCAGGTCGATGCGCCCGCCGGCCCACGCACACTCTTCAGCGTCCGACCGCAGCCTCCCGGCCAGGCGGACGCGCGCGCGGCGACCCTGGAGGTCGGGGCCGGGATGGCAGGTTGGCTGCTCGTCCTCCTGCTCCTCGTCTCGATCAGCGTGAGCACCCTCGTGCGCCAGCGACTTGCATTCTCGGTGATCGGGCTCGGCCTCCTCGCATTTGTGCCCCTGGGCTCCGCCCTTGGGGCGGCGACGCTGTTCAGCTCGGCGACGTTCTTTCGTTCCCTCCTGGGGCCGTTCTCCGCGTCGGCGGGGATCCTCGGTGCCACCGGTGTCACCGTCTTCGTGGCGGGCGTGGCCCTGTGGCGCCATCGGCTGCGACGCACCTGGCCGGGGAGCGCGGTGGGCATCGTGCTGCTCATCGGGGCGCCGTTCCTGGTCAGCGACCTCGCCCGCGGGATCACGCCGCCGGTCGATGGTGTGCCGCTCTCACTCTGGCTCACCTGGCAATGCGCCTTGATGACCGCGGCCGCCGCCCTGGTGATGATCGCGGCGGCACTGCTGCGGGGGCGTGAAGACGCCGGCAAGATGCCCCGGACGCACTGGGTGGCGATCGCCGTCGCGCTCATTGCCACGGCGGTGGGACTGATCGTCTGGAACCCGCACTACGGATGGCCCGACTGGTACACGTTCCTCTGGGCGCCGGCGCTGGTGCTGCTGATGCGGCCGGCGCCAAAGTGGGCGGTGGTGCTGGGCGTGGGACTGGTGGCGGGGAGCGCCGCCGGGCTGGTCACGTGGGGCGCGGAGCTCGAGGGCCGGTTGCTGGTCGCCGGGCGGGATATCGGCAGGCTGGGCGATGAGCCCGATCCGTTCGCGGTGCCCCAGCTGGAAAAGTTCGCGCAGCAGGTGTCGACGGCTCCGGTGCCCTCGAGCGCGGCCGAGCTGTACGCGCTCTGGCACGCGTCGGCAATCGCGCAGCAGGACTATCCCGCGGTGCTCACCCTCTGGTCGCCCGACGGGACACCGCAGGTGGAGCTGCCACTCGATTCGCTCGACCTGCCGGAGCGGCTGGTCGCCGCATTCGTGCGCAACATGGACACGACCGTCTCCACCGAGGTCGCGAGTCTGGCGCGGGTGCCGGGCATCCACTACCTGCTGCTGGTGCGCCTGAGCGACCACCAGGTACTCAGCGCCGCGGTGGGGCCACGGACCGCGCTGATCCAGCCGGACCGGCTCTCCCGGCTGCTGGATCAACCGGCCCGCGGTGCACCGCTCTACGACCTGCTCCTGTCCTACCCGGGGCCGGAACCGGTGGCGGACAGTGCGCGCCTGGTGTGGGTGCGCCAGGGATGGGAGGTGCGGGGCGAGCGGCTGATCGCGCTGCCCGGCGGCATCCGGCACGTCCACGCCCGGGTCGACCTCCGGGGACCGGCGCCGTTGCTGGTACGCGGGGTGCTGGTCCTGCTCCTCGATGTCGCGGCGCTCGCACTCCTGTGGCTGCTGGGCGAGCTGCTCGTCGGATGGCCATTGGGTCAGCTGCCGATACGTCGCTGGACCCACTCGTTCCGATTGCGGCTGGGGCTCACGCTGGCGGTGTTCTTCGTCGTCCCGGCCGCCGGGTTTGCGGTGTGGAGCGTGGTGCGGGTGGGGCGCGACGGGGAGCGCGAACAGGACCTGCTGCTCACCCAGGCGCTCCGTGCGGCCCAGCCGCTGGCGGCCGCGGTGCTGCAGGGTCCGCCGGAACAGACCGCCGACGGCCTGCGGGACCTGAGTCGCCGGGCGAACCTCGATGTCGGCCTGTATCAGGGCGGTGAGCTCATCGGCGTCAGTGCGCCGGTGCTGGCTGACCTCGGGGTCCTCCCGCCGCTCCTGACGCCGGATGCGTACACTGACCTGGCGTTGAGCGATGCCCTGGAGCGGGTCGAGAGCGTGCCCGGGGCCGGTCACACGCTGCGGATGGGCTATCGTGTGGTGCGCCCCGGGACGGCGGCAGGCGTCGGGATCATCGCGGCACCGCGCCTCGGCGATGATCCGTCACTGGGCCAGGAGCAGCTCGATCTGGTGTATGTGCTGCTGCTGGCCACCCTGCTCGGGACCGCTGCCGCCGTGCTTGCCGCCGGTGTGGTGGCGCGCGCGCTCTCGCGGCCGGTGTCGGATCTCCGTCGCGCCGCGGTCGCGCTGGGGCAGGGGTTGCCGGCGCCGTCGGGCGCGGCCACGCCGCCGGTCGAGTTCGAGCCGGTGTTCGGGGCCTTTTCCCGGATGGCTGCTGATGTCCGCGCCAGCCAGGCGGCGTTGGACGACGCCCGTCGCCGCACCGCGACGGTCCTCCGCACGGTGGCGACCGGGGTCATCGCGGTCGATTCCAACGGCGCGGTGCTGCTGGCCAATCCGCGCGCCCGCGAGCTGCTGGAAGCGCCGCTGCTGGAGGGCGCCCCGTTCGAGTCAGGATTGCCCTCCGCGCTCGGCGCGCTGGTCCGATCGGTGCGCCGTGCGGTGGCCTCGGGGCGCTCCCCCCACGGGCCGATCGAGGTGTCGCTCGGTGGTCGGCGGCTCGGGTGCGAGTTCGCGGAGCTCGGTGCCGACCTCCGCGGGGTGGTGGTGGCCGTGACCGACCTGACCGACGCCTCCCAGGCCGCCCGGGTCCTGGCGTGGGGTGAGATGGCCCGCCAGGTGGCGCATGAGATCAAGAATCCGCTGACGCCGCTGCGGCTCGGGGTGCAGCATCTTCGGCGGGTGCGCCAGGAGCGCCCGGCGGAGTTCGAGGGCACCTTCGACGCCACGGCGGAGCGGATCCTCGCCGAGATCGATCGCCTGGATACCATCGCGCGCGCCTTCAGTCGGTTCGCGGCCCCGGCCGAGGCCGCTCCGCCGCTCGCCCCGGTGGACCTGCAGGCGGTGGCGTCGGAGGTGCTCCACCTCTATCGACTGGGCGGTGACGTCGCCGTGGAGCTCGTCAGCGTCTCGGAGGTGTCGGTGCGGGCCCGGCGGGACGAGGTGAAGGAGGTGTTGGTCAACCTGGTGGAGAACGCCAGGAACGCGAATGCCCGTCGGATCGTGGTGCGGTGTGATGCGCAGCGCCTGGCGGTCGAGGACGATGGCGAGGGGATCCCCGACGACCTGCTGCCGCGGATCTTCGAACCCCGATTTTCCACCACCACCAGCGGCAGCGGGCTCGGTCTCTCGATCGTCAAGCGTCTGGTCGAGGGGTGGGGTGCTACCGTGTCGGTGTCGAGTCGGCCGCAGGCGGGGACGGTGGTGTCGATCGCATTCCCGCTGGCGTGACGGCGGCCGGGTGCGGGCGGGGCCGAGCGGAGAGCGTGGCGACGCGGGCGAGGGTGGCGGCGGAGTCAGCACCGGCGGCGAAGCGCGGTACGTAATCGGCATCCACTGGCCGCAGCGTGACCGCGACGGTGCCAGCGGGATCGAAATCCATCTCGGCCATGAGCGCCTTGTCAGTCCAGGGGAACGGCTGGCGGAAGACGAAATTGCCGAGTGAGTAGAGGATCGGCCGGTCCCGATACCGCTCCCAGCCCTGGGGGACGTGCGGATGGTGCCCGATGACCGCATCGGCGCCGGCGGCGATGAGGCCGCGCATCAGGGCGTGCAGTGCGGCAGGCGGCCGGTCCCGGTACTCGTTCCCCGCGTGGAGCATCACCAGCACGAGGTCGGCGCCGAGGGAATCGCGGGCCGCGCGCATCCGGGGCCCGAGGACCGAGGAATCCGCCCACGCGATGCAGCAGGCGGCGGTGGTCCCGGTGAGCACGAGGCCCTTCAGGTTGATGATGTCGGTGACGCTGAAGATCGCCACCCGCCATCCGGCGCGGTCCACGATCGCAGGGCGGTAGGCGTCCTCGAGCGTCGGGCCGGTGCCGCTGTGGGGGATCCCGGCGGCGTCGAGGTGTCGGAGCGATTCGAGCAGCCCCCGCCGAGCGAAGTCCCAGGCGTGGTTGTTGGCGGTGCTGACGGCGTCGAACCCGGCGTCGACGAGGAGTGGCGCGGCGATGTGGGGGCCGGCAAAGACCATCTTGCCGGTCGAGTCGGTCGTGTCTCCGCGATCCAGCAGGATGCTTTCGAGGTTGCCGATCGTGAGGTCGGCGGCGCGAAGCGTATCGCGCACCAGCGCGAAGATGCTGTCACCCTTGCCGGCAAGGATGTAGTCACGGGCGATGCCGCGCGCGAAGTTGAGGTCGCCTACGGCAATGACGTGGAGGTGGCCGCGGGCAGGGGTGTCCTGCGCCGTCGCGACGCGCGGACCGATCGCCGCGAGCAGCAGCAGCATCGCCGGGCCGATCTTCACTGGGTCGACCGATTGAGGTTCACGTCGCTGGTGCCGCCACCGGTGCTCAGGATCAGCAGCTGGGACAGGAAGCCGTCACGGGTGACGCGCACGTTCTGCACCTGGCAGTTGCCCAGCAGGTCGGCGTCGAAGCGCAGGACGTATTCGCCGTTGGAGTCACTGGTCGTCTGGTACGGCGTTCCCATCACCGAGAGCACGGCGCCGGCGAGGGGGTCACGGCTTCCGGTCTGGTAGACCCGCCCGGCCACGACACCGTACGTGATCGGTTCATTCGGCCCCCGCACGTGGGGCGGACCGGGAACGCACTTGCTCCCGATGGCGCCGAGGTCGGGTGGCCGACGCCAGACGGGATCGGGCGGGGTGCGGGTCAGCGGGGACGCGAACTCACCGGGATGGAATGCCAGGCTCCTGATATGGTGCACCGGCTCCGGAGGCGTCGGGTCGGGTGTGGGCGCGGGCACCTCCACCCTGGTCGGTTCCGAGGCCGGGTTCGCCGTCCGGTCCTTCTGGTCGCTGGGCGGCGGCGGCGTCGGAGGGGTCGGGGGCGTCGGTGGCTCCACCTTGTGCACCGGTTCGGGTCCCTGTCGTATCGTGGGCGGTAGCGTCGGCGGTCGCGGGTGTGGCGGTGTCAGGTACACCATGTTCACCTGACGCTTGGCGTGACGGGCCAGGTCGAGGCTGTCGACCGGTCGGGTCAGCCCGAACTGTCGGGGTCGTCCGACCCAGAGCAGCAACGCGAGGAGTGCGACATGCACCAGCGAGCTGGTGGCGATGCCGGTCACGGCACGTCGCCACGCGGAACGTTCGATCGGCTGTGAGGCGGGTTCGAAGTCTAGCATGCCCGAGGGGTGGGTCCTGGATCCGCCGGTGGATGCGATCGCGGACGGGCGCGTCGGCAAATGGGCATCGGGGAATCTACGCACGGTCCGACGCGGTCGCTGTGGACCCGGTCGCCCAGATCCGGGGGAGACACTAGCTTTTCACGATGCCCGCCTCCCCTGACAACGTCGCCGCCGGTGCGGTGGAGCATTTCGATCCCATCGCGCACGGGCTGGAGCCATCGCGGCTGGCCCGCGCGGTGCCGCTGCGGCCGCTCACCACGTTCCGGATCGGTGGGCCCGCCGATCTCCTCTACCGTGCCACCAGTGCGGACGATCTGGCCCGGGCGGTGCTGGGGGGCCGGCGCGCCGGGCTCCCGGTCTTCGTGCTGGGGTTGGGCGCCAACATCCTGGTCGGGGATCGCGGAGTCCGCGGGCTGGTGGTCTGGAACCAGGCCGGTGGGGTGGAGTGGCGTCCGGATGGCCGGGTTCGCGCCGAGAGCGGTGCGGTGATGCAGGGGTTGGTCGTGGAGTCGGTGCACCGGGGCTGGTCGGGGTTCGAGCATTTCATCGGGATCCCGAGCACCGTCGGGGGCGCGGTCTGGCAGAACCTGCACTTCCTGTCCCCGGCGCCGGCACGCGAGCGCACCGTGTTCATCGCCGAGGTCTTCGAGCAGTGCGAGATCCTCACGGCCGAAGGGGAGCGGAAGACGGTGGATGCCGAGTACGTGCGGTTCGGCTACGACGACTCGGTGTTCCACCACCGGGCGGACATCGTCCTGGCGGCGACGTTCCGCCTTTCCAAGGGCGATCCGGATGCGCTTCAGCGGGTGGTGCAGGAGAACTTGAGCTGGCGTGGTTCGCGCCACCCCTGGCTCGACATCCATCCGAGCGCCGGCTCGATCTTCAAGAAGATCGAGGGGGTCGGGGCCGGCCGCCTCGTGGATCAGTGCGGCCTCAAGGGCTTCCGCATCGGCGATGCCCAGATATCCTACCTGCACGCCAACATCATCGTGAACCTGGGCCAGGCCACCGCGGCCGACGTGCGGGCGGTCATCGCGCACGCCCAGGCGACGGTGCTGGAGCGATGTGGCCAGCGGCTGGAGCCCGAGATCGGGTTCATCGGGGCATTCTGACCTCCGCGTAGTTCGGGCCCTCCCGGCACAGGTTCGGTGCCGCCCCTCGCGCCCTTCACCGGTACTGTCGTGCGGTCTCCGACCGGGATCGCCGATGCTCAGTCGTGTCCAGGCCACCGCCGTGCTCGGCGTCGACGCCTATCTCGTCGACGTCGAGGTCGATATTTCCAACGGGTTGCCGTCATTCTCGGTAGTGGGGCTCCCCCACGGCGCCGTGCGCGAAGGGCGTGAGCGGGTCTACCCCGCGCTGGCCAACGCCGGCTACGCCGTCCCCCTCAAGAAGGTCACCGTCAACTTGGCCCCGGCCGACGTGCGCAAGGATGGCTCTGCGCTCGACCTGCCGATCGCGTTGGGAGTGCTCGCCGCCGGGGGGCACCTTCCGGAGGATGCGCTCAAGGGAGAGGTGTTCCTGGGCGAGCTTGGCCTGGAAGGGGACCTGCGGCCGGTGCGTGGTGCGCTCTCGATGGCGCTCGCGGCGCGCGCGGCCGGGTGCAAGGGGATCGTGCTCCCGGCGCAGAACCTTCCGGAGGCCGCCGTCGTGGACGGCATCGCGGTGCGCGGCGCCCGCACGCTGCTCGATGTCTGTCGCCACCTGACCGGCGAGGCGGAGCTCCCGGTCGCGCACGTGGACCTGGCGGCCCTGATGTCCGAGCGGCGCCAGGATGTCGTGGACTTCACCGACGTCAAGGCACAGCTCTCCGCCAAGCGGGCGCTCGAGGTGGCGGCCGCCGGCGGACACAACATCCTGCTCATCGGGCCGCCGGGGGCGGGGAAGACGATGCTCGCGCGCCGGCTGCCGACCATCCTGCCCCCGATGGACCTCGATGAGGCGCTCGAGACCACCAAGATCCACAGCGTGGCCGGCCTGCTGGCGCCGGGACAGTCGTTGAGCGTGCTCCGGCCGTTCCGGGCGCCGCACCACACCATCAGCGACGCGGGGCTGATCGGCGGCGGCTCCAACCCCCGTCCCGGGGAAGTGAGCCTGGCCCACGGTGGAGTCCTGTTCCTCGACGAGCTTCCGGAGTTCCGCAAGAACGTTCTGGAGGTGCTGCGGCAGCCGCTCGAGGACGGGCACGTGACGCTGAGCCGTGCGGCCGTGAGCCTGACCTATCCGGCGCGCTTCATCCTTGCCGCGGCGATGAATCCCTGTCCCTGTGGCTACCTGGGCGATCCCGCGCACGCCTGCCGCTGCCCCGCCGAGTCGGTCGAACGCTACCTGAGCCGGCTTTCCGGGCCCCTGCTCGACCGGATCGACATCCACCTCGAGGTGCCGGCGGTCAACTACCGTGACCTCGCGAGCGGTGACGCCGGGGAATCGAGCGCCGATATCCGGACGCGGGTGGACGCCGCCCGGGCGCGCCAGCGGGAGCGGTTCCGGGGCCGACCGGGGATCCACGCGAACGCCCAGATGGGGGCCCGCGAACTCCGCCGCTGGTGCCGGGTGAGCGACGAGGTCGAAGGGCTGCTTCGCGCGGCGATCACGCGGCTGGGGCTGTCGGCCCGTGCGTACCACCGGGTGCTCAAGCTCGCCCGCACCATCGCCGACCTCGGTGGCGCCGAGGAGCTCGCACCGGAACACGTCCGGGAGGCCATCCAGTATCGCAGCCTCGATCGGCGGTCCAACGCCCGGCCTGCGGGTGGATGACGGCGTGTGACTGGTGCGGTCGCGCCGGTGGGGTATTTTCAGGCACCCTTCGATCCGACCGACCAGCCACGGAGTCCACGGTGCGCCTGCTTCCACGCGATGAGCGGTTCTTCGACCTGTTCACCCAGGTGGCCAAGCTGAACGTCGAGGCCGCCAAGCGATTGGTCGAGCTGTTGCAGGCGCCGGAGGACCGCCGGGCGCCGATCGTGGAGGCCATCAAGCGTCTGGAGCACGATGCCGACGACCTGACCCACGAGGTGGTGAGCCGGCTCGACCGGAGCTTCATCACGCCGCTCGACCGCGAGGACATCCACCTCCTGGCCTCCCGCCTCGACGACGTGCTCGACCTGATCGACGGGACCGCGCGGCGGCTGCAGATCTTCCGTGCCGGCGATGCGCCGGTCGGGGCGGTGCGGCTGGCGGAGGTCATCCAGCACGCGGCCGAAAAGGTGCTGGAGGCCGTCACCGTGCTGGAGCGGAACGACCACGGCGTGGTGGTCAACGCCTGCATGAAGATCAAGAAGCTGGAAGAGGACGGCGACGCGACGTATCACGAGTGGCTGGGCAAGCTCTTCGAGGGCGCCACCGATGCGTTGATGGTGATGAAGTGGAAGGAGATCTACGACAACCTGGAGAAGACGCTCGATCACGCCGAAGACGTGGCGAATGTGCTCGAGTCCATCTCGATCAAGCACGCCTGACGATGACCCCCACTGTCACGTATGTCCTGGCCATCATCGGGGTCGCCTTCGCGTTCGATTTCATCAACGGGTTCCACGACAGCGCGAATTCGATCGCCACGGTGGTCTCGACCCGGGTGCTCTCGCCGGGGGTGGCGGTCATCTGGGCGGCGTTCTTCAATTTCGCGGCGGCGTTCACGGTCGGCACCGCCGTCGCCAAGACGATCGGCAAGGGGCTGGTCGATCCTGCCGTCGTGGACCCCGCGCTCATCTTTGCCGCGCTCCTCGGTGCCATCATCTGGAACATCATCACCTGGCTCCTGGGCCTGCCGACCAGTTCCTCCCACGCACTGATGGGCGGCCTCGGGGGGGCGGCGGTCGCCAAGGCCGGCGTCGGTGCGCTCCTGCTGGCCGGGTGGATCGCCCCGATCGCCGCCATCGCGATCTCTCCCTTGCTGGGGATGTTCCTCGGGCTCGGACTCACGGTCGGACTGGCATGGGTGCTCCATCGATTGCCGGGACGGCCGGTCGAGGTGGCATTCCGGCGGATGCAACTGGTCTCCTCGGCGCTCTTCTCGCTCAGCCACGGCGCCAATGACGCCCAGAAGACGATGGGCATCATCGTGGGGCTTCTGGTCGCGACCCAGGGGGCCTTTGCGCACCAGACCGGGTGGCTGCACCATCTGCACGTCACCGACGCCAATTCGATCCCGCTGTGGGTCGAGATGTCGGCGTACAGCGCCATCGCCCTCGGGACCGCGGCGGGTGGTTGGCGGATCGTCAAGACGATGGGCACCAAGATCACGAAGCTCCGGCCGTTCGGCGGGTTCTGCGCCGAGACCGGAGGCGGTGCCTGCATCCTGGTGGCGTCGGCGCTCGGCATTCCGGTGAGCACCACGCACACCATCACCGGGGCCATCGTCGGGGTCGGCGCGGCACAGCGGCTGTCGGCGGTGCGGTGGGGTGTGGCGGGCCGGATCGTCTGGGCGTGGATCCTCACCATGCCGATGGCGGCCGCGATGGCGGCGGTATCGTATCTGCTGATCCGCTGAGCAGCGGTCGATGACCTGACACGGGCCCGGACCCGCGCTGTCGCACACCCCCCGCCGCACCGCGGGGGGTCTGACGTTCGGGCCCTAGTGCACCCGCGCCCGGAGCGCCGCAAGCGATTCCACCGGCACCGCAGCGGAGAGCGTCATCTGGAATCCGTGCCCGTCCCTCCAGCTGACCGAGGCGAGCGCTTCCTGCGTGCGGCCCGTCGGCGCGTCCGTCGTTGGGGGAAACGGTGCACGTTCGGTGGGTGTCGGCGTGAACGCGTCGAGGCTGTCAGCGGCCAGGATCCGTTGCTGCGCCAACTGGATGGCCCCGAGCCTCCGGTCCAGGTACCGGACCACGACCGCGTCGCGGTGCGGGTCGGCGCCATCGACCATCGAACCGGGTACGCGGGCCACGGAGACCGGATCGAGCCCGTCGATCAGGCGGATCGAGCCGCCGAGCCGCCGGACCGCCTCGTCCAGGGTGATCGAGTTCGAATCAGGGCGCTGCGCCCAGGTCTCGGCAGGAGCGTCGAGCGCGACGGCAGCATTCGGGTGCATCCGGAGCGGCACCGGTGCCGATGGTGGGGCGCTCTCAGGCTTCGGAGCGGCTGCCAAGCCAACGGCGGCCTTGTCGGCGACGTTCGGTGCCGCGGTGACGTTCCGGGTGGTTGCGGATCCAGGTCGAGGCACCGCCTTCCGACGCGAGACCACCACTCGGTTCGCTGCGGTGCCGCGTACGGCGGACGGGGGCGGAGCCGCAGCACCCGCGACCGCAGCAGGCGTCCCGACCGCGCCGGCCGGGCCGTGCAGGGCGAACCCGGTCCCGACGGCGATGGTGATGCTGGCCGCCCAGCCGAACGCGGTGATCCAGCGGCGTCGGTGGAGGAGCGATGCGCGCGGCGGCGACGGCGGCGCGGCCGGTGTGTCGAGCGCCAGGATGAGGTCGGCGGTATCGCGGATCAGCGCGCGGGCATCGTCAAGCCGGGTCCGGCAGCCGCCGCAGGTGGCGAGGTGTGCCTCGACCCGGGCCGTCTCCGTCGGGTCGAGGCTTCCGTCAAGCAGTTCGTGCAGGGTGCCTTCGTCAACGTGTCGCACGGATCCCCGCTTCCTGCTCGGCGTGGTAGGTCTGCACCAGGCGCTTGCGGGCCCGGGCCAGCGTCGTTCCCACGGCACCGCGGGCCAATCCCGTTGTCGCGGCGATCGCGTCGTAGTCGAACCCTTCGGCCTGCAGCAGCAGCACCTCGCGGTCGCGTTCCGAGAGCCGGTCGAGCGCCGTCCGGACTCCGGCGGCGCGCTCCGTCCGGTCGAACGCATCCGCGGGCGTCTCGACGTATTCCGGGGTCTCCGTCTTGAGCAGCTGGAGCCGGCGTCCCTGGCGGGATGCCCGCCGGGCGTCTTCCCGCACCAGATTGAGCGCCACGGCGAAGAGCCACGGCCTTGGGTTCCGCGGCGGCGCCGCCAGCGCCCGCGCGAACACTTCCGCCGCCAGGTCTTCGGCGCGGTCGGGGTCGCCGGTACGCCGGACGAGCATCCGGAGCACCGACGGGTGGTATTGGCGGAACAGCCCGGCGATGAAATCGTTCATGCAACGTGGGGGATGCCGGTGGCCCCTCCCGGTCGCACACCTGATCGGTCAATCGGTATCGGGGGGGCGCCGGCGGGCCTTGCGGAGGGTCCGATGCCGCTTGGCGACCAGTCGCCGCTCCTTGGAGGCCTTGGTGGGGCGGGTGGCCCGGCGGGGCTTCGGCACGGCCAGGGCCGCCGCGACGATCTCCTGGAAGCGGGAGACCGCCGCCTCGCGATTCTGGAGCTGGCTCCGACGGGAATCGGACACGATGCGAAGGGTGCCGGAAGAATCGACCCGGCGCCCGAGCTTGCGGAGCAGGCGCTCCCGTTCCTCGATCGTGAGCGCCTGCGACGCGGGGACGTCCCAGCGGAGCTCGACGCGGCTCGAGGATGTGTTGACATGCTGACCGCCGGGCCCGCCGGCGTGAGTGGCCCGGAACTCAAGTTCCGAACGTGGCACCCGGACGCGGGCGGTCACGATGATGGCGTCGGTGGGGGAGTGCATCGATGGATGCTAACCTTCGCATCCCGGTGCGGAAAGCGCCGCGCCGCTCCCCCCGCCAGTGGGCCGCGATTACGTTTCGTTCGATGACCGATCTCGAACGTCTTCGCGCCCACCTGCAGGGACTTGGGCGGGTGGTGCTCGGATACTCCGGCGGCGTGGATTCCGCCCTGCTCGCCGTCGCCGGCGCCACCGCGCTGGGGCCGGAGCGGTTCCGCGCGGTGATCGGCCGGAGCGCCTCCTATCCCGCCGCGCATCACGATACCGCACTGGAGATCGCCCGTCGGCATTCGGTCCCGCTGCTCGAGGTCGATACCGACGAACTCAGTGATCCCCGCTACCTCGCCAACGCCCCGGATCGCTGCTACTTCTGCAAATCCGAGCTCTGGTCGGTGCTGGCGCGGGTGCGGGCCGAGCTCGGATTCGACCTCATCATCGACGGCACCAACGCCGATGACCTGGGGCAGCATCGTCCCGGGCTCCGCGCGGCCGATGAACGCGGGGTCCGCTCGCCGCTGGCGGAGTTGGGATGGACCAAGGCGATGGTGCGCTCGGCGGCACACGAGCTGGGGCTCCCGCAGTGGGATGCGCCGGCATCGCCCTGTCTGTCGAGCCGCATCAAGTACGGACTGGCCGTCACGCCGGAACGCCTGGCGCAGGTGGAGCGGGGAGAGGCGTACCTCCGCTCCCTCGGCGTCACCGGCGACCTCCGGGTGCGCCACCTCGGTGCCGCGGCGCGGATCGAGGTGTCTCCTGCGCAGTTCTCGCTGATCGGCTCGTGCTGGGAGTCGGTCGAGCAGGTCTTCGTCGGGCTCGGGTTCACCTCCGTCGAGCTCGATCCGTCCGGGTATCGGCGCGGGAGCCTGCTGGCCCTTGACCAGGCCCACGGGGCGTGATCCGCCTCTTTGCCGGTCTGCCGGTACCGTCCCCGGCGTTGGAGCACGTGACCGTGCTGCTGGGAGAGCTGCGGGAACGTTCCTGGCCGGTCCGGTGGGTCCCGGCCACCGGAGTGCACCTGACGCTCAAGTTCTACGGCGAGGTCGCGGACGAACGGGTGGACGCGATCGCCGAGTCGATCGCCTTCGCCGCTGCGGGGACGCAACCGCTCGCGCTCCAGCTGGCGGGGCTGGGTGCGTTCCCGTCGTGGGAAAAGGCCCGCGTGGTCTGGCTCGGGGTCGACGCCCCTCCCGCGCTCGAATTGCTGCAGGATCGGGTCGAGCGGCACGCCGAGTCGCTGGGGTTCCCCGTCGAAGGCGCGACCTTCCGGCCCCACGTGACCCTCGGGCGAGTGCGGGAGGGGGAGCGGTTGTCCGGGGGGGCGATCAAGGCGCTTGCGGCGCGCGGGTTGACCGACACCTTCTCGGTCGGCGAGATCGTGCTCTATGAAAGCAAGCTCGATCGTCATTCGCCGGGATACATTCCGCTGCGTACCTTCCCCCTGGGCGCCTGATGGGCTGCCTCAAGGGCGTGTTCCGCCTGTTGCTGATGTTCGTGCTGGCGGCTGTGGTCGCGGCGGGATGGCATTGGCGCCACGAATTCCGGATGATGTGGGAGTTCTGGCGGGGCGGACAGGCGGAGAGCGTTCCCGCGTCGGGGTTCGCGTCGCCGGTGGCGCTGGCCGCAGCACAGGACAAGGTGGACAGTCTCAATGGCTGGCGGGCCGATTCGGTCCGGCTCACTGCGGCGGAGCTGGCGGCGCTCCTGGCCCACGGATTTGGTCCCGTGCTGCGGTCCCACCTGGATTCCGTCGCCGTGACGCTCGGTGCCGGCCGGGTGCAGGTGACCGGGCGGCTCGACACCAAGGTGATCCCCAAGGTGGCGCTCGGGCCCCTCGCCGGACTGATCCGGCCGAAGGAATGGATCCGGGTGGGTGGTGACGTGCGGGTGCTCGGTCCTCGGAACGCCGAATGGCAGGTCGATGCACTCCGCATCCGCGGCGTACGGATCCCCGGGCCGATGGTCGAGCGGTTGGTCCAGTCCAGCCTCGGCGGCTCGGCCGATGGCGCCGTTCCGATCACGTTGCCGGCCGGGGTACGGGCGCTCCGGATCACGCCGAGTGCCGTGACCATCTATGGAGGTGCGCCGTGAGCGGCGAGCGCATCCTGGTCGTCGATGACGAGCCGGGCATCCGCGAGGCACTGAAACAGGTGCTGGAGTATGAGGGCTTCGTGGTCCGGACGGCGGCCACCGGTGGTGAAGCGATCACCGTTTATCCCGAGTTCCGGCCCCGGCTCGTGTTCCTCGACGTCAAGATGGCCGGCCTCGACGGCCTCGATACGCTCTCCCGCCTGGCGGGGCTCGAGCCGCCGGCGCCGGTGGTGATGATCTCCGGCCACGGCACCATCGCGACCGCCATCGAGGCCACCCGGCGGGGTGCGTTCGACTTCCTGGAGAAGCCGCTCGACAGCGACCGCCTGCTGGTGACGGTCCGGAACGCGCTCGCCACCGCGACGCTGCGCCGCGAGCACGCCGAATTGAAGGGTGCGGCGGACGCGCGTCACGCGATGGTCGGGTCGAGCGCCGCCTTGGCGCAGGTGCGGGAGCTGATGGCAAAGGTGGCGCCCACGCCGGCCCGGGTGCTCATCACGGGCGAGAACGGGAGCGGCAAGGAGCTCGTGGCCCGGGGGATCCACCAGGCCTCGCCACGCGCGTCGGGACCGTTCGTCGAGGTCAACTGTGCGGCGATCCCGTCGGAGCTGATCGAAAGCGAGCTCTTCGGGCACATCAAAGGATCATTCACCGGCGCCGTGGCCGATCGCGCCGGGAAATTCGAGCAGGCCGACGGCGGGACCATCTTCCTCGACGAGGTCGGGGACATGGCGCTGTCAGCACAAGCGAAGGTGCTGCGGGCGCTGCAGGAGGGGATCATCACCCGGGTCGGCGGGGCCAAGCCGGTGGCGGTGGATGTCCGCGTGCTCGCCGCGACCAACAAGCGGCTGGACGAGGAGATCGCGGCCGGCCGCTTCCGGGAAGACCTGTACTACCGGCTCAACGTGCTGCCGATCCACGTGCCGCCGCTCCGGGAGCGTCGCGAGGATATCCCGGCGCTCGTGCGCCACTTCGTGGAGATTCTCTCCCGGGAGAGTGGCACGCCGGTCAGGGCCTTTGATGCCGCCGCACTCCAGGCACTGGGGCGGCGGGAGTGGCCCGGGAACATCCGGGAACTTCGCAATGCGGTCGAGCGTCTCCTCATCCTGGCGGACGGCAAGGCCGTGACCGGTGCCGACGTCGAGCGGGTCTTGGGCCTCGGTGGGGTCGGGGGGGCGTCGTCGGATGGCGATGACGACGGCGGCGAGGCCGGCGATGGCAGCTTCGAGCAGTTCAAGCTCGATGCCGAGCGGTCCTTCCTGGCGCAGAAGCTCCTGGAGCACGAGTGGAACGTGTCGGAGACCGCCCGGGCGCTCAAAATGCCCCGCTCCAATCTGTACAAGAAGATCGAACGCTACGGCCTCAGCCGGGACGGATGATGGCAGACCAACCGCGTGATTGGGACAAGGAACTCGCGGCGATCGACCGTGAGATCGCCAAGCTGCCCGACCCCAGGCCGGGGCAGCCACCCACCGGGAGGACGGCGGGCGCACCTGCGGCGGTAGCGGCGCCAGCGGCTGCTCCGGTCCCGGCGTCGAAGGGGGCGCGCGCCTTCCTCGGCGCCTGGGTCCGGGTGCTCTTCGGCGCCGCGATCGCGCTGGGCGTCGTGTCGTGGCCCTACGCGCATCTCTGCGGATGGTCGCTCTACGGCTATCTGGGGGCGGTGCTGGTGGTGATCGTCGCCGGGGTCTGGAACATCCTGGCCACCTGGAAGCGGCGGATGGGTGCGGCGCACGGAGTCGCGCTCGCGGTGCTCATCACGGGACTGATCCTGGCCGCGCAGGTGATCCTGCCCCGGATCGGGTATGCCAGGCAGGCGCTGACCTGGATGTGTCCGTGAGCGGCGTGGCGGCGGTGGTGCCTCCCGTCCGGGCCGTGTTGCTGCGCGACCTGGCGGCGTTCCGACGCGAGATCGAGGCCTATCCCGACGATGACTCGGTCTGGGCCTCTCGGCCCGGCTTTCCCAACGCAGCCGGCACGCTGGCACTGCACGTGGCGGGCAACCTGCAGCATTTCATCGGCGCCATCCTCGGCGGCAGCGGCTACGTACGCGACCGGGCCGCGGAGTTTGCCGATCGCAGCGTGCCGCGGGAAGAATTGGTGCGGCACCTGCGGGACGCCGAGGCGGCGGTGCGCCTCGGGCTGGACGGACGGGCGCTGCCCGAGCAGTATCCGGGCGCGGCGGGGGGAGGCGGGATGACCGTCCGGACCGACGAATGGTTGGTCCACCTCGCCGCACACCTGACGTATCACCTGGGTCAGGTCGACTATCATCGCCGCGCGGTGACCGGCAGTACCGTCGCCATCGGCGCCCTCGCGACCACCGAGCTCCCCTCCGCCCGGACGCCGTGAGCCGGCCGTCGGCCCCCGATCACCCTCTCATTCTGCGGACCCTGCATCGATGCCCACATTCAAGAACTTCATCGGCGGCCGCTGGGTCGCGCCGTCGACCGGCAAGCACTTCGAGGTCCGGAATCCCGCCCAGATCCGCGACCTGATCGGGAAGTTCCCCGATTCGGGCCGACGTGACGTCGCCGAGGCGGTCAAGAGCGCGCGGCGCGGGTTCGAGATCTGGAAGCGGACCCCGGCCCCCGCGCGCGGCGACGTCCTGCGGCGCCTGGGCGACCTCCTGGTGGAGCACAAGGAGGAGCTCGCCGACGGAATGACCCGTGAGATGGGCAAGGTCCTGGCAGAGACCCGGGGCGATGTGCAGGAGGGGATCGACACCGCCTATTACGCGGCGAGCGAAGGGCGGCGGCTCTTCGGCCACACGGTCCCGTCGGAGCTGCGTGACAAGTGGGCGATGAGCTTCCGGCGTCCGATCGGCGTGTGCGGTCTGGTGACGCCGTTCAACTTCCCCATGGCGATCCCGACCTGGAAGATGTTCCCGGCGCTCCTGTGCGGGAACGCGGTGATCATCAAGCCGAGCGAGGACGTGCCCCACACCGTGCACCGGCTGGTCGAGCTCGCGCTCGAAGCGGGGCTCCCGCCGGAGGTCATCCAGCTGGTGCACGGTCGCGGGGAGGTGGCGGGGAAGGCGCTGGTGGAGCATCCCGACGTCCCGGTGATCTCGTTCACGGGCTCGACCGCGACGGGGTCGTTCATCGGCGAGACCTGCGGCCGGATGCACAAGCGACTCTCGCTCGAGATGGGCGGCAAGAACGCGATGATCGTGATGGACGACGCCGATCTCGACCTGGCGCTCGACGGCGTCCTGTGGGGGGCGTTCGGCACCACTGGGCAGCGGTGCACCGCCACCAGCCGGCTCATCATCCATCGGAAGGTCCACGACCGGTTCGTGGCCCGCGTGGCCGACGCCGCGGCGAAGCTCCGTCTGGGCGACGGGCGCAAGGCCGGAACTGACGTGGGGCCGCTCATCCACGAGGCGGCGAGGGACAAGGTCGAGCGGTACGTCGAGATCGGTCGGGCCGAGGGGCTCGAGCTCGTCACGGGCGGCAAGCGGCCGACCGGGGCGGGGACCGCGGAGGGGTGGTTCTACCGGCCCACGATCTTCACCGGCGCCGGGGCCCGGAGCCGCCTGGCGCAGGAGGAGATCTTCGGCCCGGTGCTGACCGTGATCCCGGTCAGCTCCCTCGACGACGCGATCCGCGTCAACAATTCGGTCGCGTACGGCCTTTCGAGCTCGCTCTACACCCGCAATGTGAATTCGGCCTTCCGGGCGATGCAGGATCTCGACAACGGGATCACCTACGTCAACGCGCCGACGATCGGCGCCGAGGCGCACCTGCCGTTCGGCGGCGTCAAGCAGACCGGCAACGGGCATCGGGAGGGGGGCTGGGAGGTCTACGAGTTCTACTCGGAGACCAAGGTGGGATACGTCGACTACTCCGGCACGCTGCAGCGGGCGCAGATCGACAACTACGGCGACTGACGGTACCCTCGGCCCGTTGCGCCGCCCCGACGCCTCGGCTAAGGTTCCGACGGTCGGACGCGGCGCCTGCCGTGCGGGGCGCGGGCGGGTGGGATCTTCCTGGTGGATAATGCGGCAAGACCGCTGGAACCTTTCGTTGCTCGCGCGCGCCGCCGCTCGTGGTGCCGGAGCCGCTGAACCGTCCTGTTCTGTCGAGACTCCCTGATCCATGCGCCCGATGCAGGTCGGAACCGGCAAGCGTGGTCCCTCGCTCGCGGACGAGGGCTCGCTCGACCAGTATCTGCGCGAGATCAGCAAGTATCCGCTCATCTCGCAGGATGAAGAGGTCCGCCTGGCGCAGGGCATCCGGGTCGGCAACGCCGAGGCGCTCGACAAGCTGGTCCGCAGCAACCTCCGCTTCGTGGTGTCGGTCTCCAAGAAATACCAGAATCAGGGCGTCTCCCTTTCCGACCTGATCAACGAGGGCAATCTCGGGCTCATCCGTGCCGCCCACAAATTCGACGAGACGAAGGGGATCAAGTTCATCTCCTACGCCGTCTGGTGGATCCGGCAGGCCATCCTCCAGGCGCTGGCGGAGCAGAGTCGCATCGTCCGGGTGCCGCTCAATCGCGCCGGGACGCTGCATCGCATCGGGAAACGGTCGAGCGCGCTGCTGCAGGAGCTGGGACGCGAGCCGACGCCGTCGGAGATCGCCGAAGGGATGGACATCTCGATGGAGGAGGTCCAGAAGACCCTCTCCATCTCGCAGAACCACCTGTCCCTCGACGCCCCGATGACCCCGGGCGAGGACAACCGGCTCCTCGATTACCTCCCGGACACCCAGAACCCCGGCCCCGACGCCGAGACGTTCGAGCACGCGCTCACCGAATCGATCGAGGAGGTACTGGGCACGCTCAAGGACCGGGAGGCCAAGATCCTCCGCCTCTATTTCGGGCTCGACGGGCCCGAGCCGATGACGCTGGAGGAGATCGGCAGCCTCCTCGGCATCACCCGGGAGCGGGTCCGCCAGATCAAGGAAAAGGCGTTGACCCGCCTGCGCCACGTGAGCCGGGCCAAGGCCCTGGAGAGCTTCCTCGCCTGACCCGCAGTGAGTGCCGCCCTCCGTTCACCGTCCACCGGGACCCCGCATGGCCTCCAACCCTTCCTTCGATGTATCGACCGGCGCCGACCTGCAGGAGGTCGACAATGCGGTCAACCAGGCGCTCAAGGAGGTGTCCCAGCGGTACGACTTCAAGGGCACCCAGTGCACCATCGAATTCGATCGGGTCAAGGCCGAGATCCGGCTCGGTGCCGATGACGCCTTCCACATGGGGTCGCTCGTCGATGTCCTCACGACCAAGCTCACCAAGCGCGGCGTCCCGTTGCAGAACCTCGAAGTCGGGGAGGACATTCCCGGTGCCGGCGAGAGCGTGCGCCGGGTGGCGACGCTCAAGCAGGCCATCGACAAGGAGAACGCCAAGGCCATCGTGAAGGCCATCAAGGATCAGGGGTTCAAGAAGGTGCAAGGCTCCATCCAGGGCGACGAGGTCCGCGTGTCGGGGCCGTCACGCGACGACCTGCAGGCGGTCATCGCCTTCCTCCGGACGCAGGAGTTCGGGGTCGAACTGAAGTTCGGGAATTTCCGCAGCTGAACCGCGCGCGGAGGGCCGGCATCCTGGCGGCCGCCCTCGCCGCTGCCTGCGCATCGCCGGGGTCCGCGCCGATCCTGACCCCCGGCCCGGGCGCCGGCGTCGGCGAACCGACGCTCCTCGTGGGACTCATCGCCGCCGCCCCCCGGATCCAGCTCGGCGGCGGTGACGCCCTGCGCGTGCGCACCCGCGACGCCCGCCCCGTGAGCGACCTCGGCCGGGGGCATCAGCTGACGATCACGCCGGACGGCGCCGGCCTTGCCGTCACCGGCGACGCCGGCCGGAGCGGAGCGGCCGCTCCCCTCGTCGTCGTGCCGGCGGACGCCGACGGGTTCGTGCGGGTCAACGGACGTGACTATCGCGGTACGATCGAGGTCCGACGCGTCGGCGCCGGGCTCCAGGTGGTGGAGCGGGTGGGGATCGAATCGTACCTGGCCGGGGTGGTCTCGGCGGAGCTCGGCGACCATCCGGAAGGCGATGACCAGGCTGCGATGGCGCAGGCGGTGGTGTCGCGGACATACGCCGTCCGCAATGCCGGCCGGTGGCGCGCCCAGGGGTTCGACATCGCCGCCACCGTCGGGGATCAGCGGTACGACGGCGTCGTGGGCGAGACCCCGCAGGCGTGGCGGGCGGTCCGGGCCACCCGGGGCCAGATCCTTACCTGGGAGGGCCGGCCCATCGACGCCTTCTTCCATTCGACCTGCGGCGGTCGCACCGCCGACGCGAGCGAGGTCTTCTCCGGCGGGCGCCGGCCGTATCTCCGGTCGATCGCCGACGTCGATGGCGACGGCCTCGCCTACTGCCGGATCTCGCCCCGCTACCAGTGGCGCGAGGAGTGGTCGCCGGAGGCGTTGGTGGCGGCACTCCGCCGCACGCTTCCCACGGAGGCCGGCGTCCAGCCCTCGGAAGTGACCGTGGTCCGCGGCATCGAAGTATCGGGCCACACCCCATCGGGTCGGGTCGCCCGGCTCACCATCCGGTTGGGTGGACGGACGGTGATGGTCTCCGGGGCGGCGGTACGGCGCGTGCTCCTGCCACCGGGGCAGGACGTCCTCCGAAGCGCCGTGTTCACCTTGCAGGCCAGGATGGCGAATGGCCGGGTGGCGGGACTGGTGGCCGAAGGGCGGGGCGCGGGTCATGGCGTCGGCCTTTGCCAGTGGGGGGCGATCGGTCGCGCCCGCGCGGGGCAGCACTACCCGGAGATCCTTTCCGCCTATTTTCCGGGTACCAGGCTGACCCGGCAGTTCTGACCTTTCCGACGGGATCCGTTCCCATGACCGCTCCGCTCAGACTCGGCATCGTCGGCGCCGGCGCCGTGACCCAGGTGGCCCACCTTCCGGTGCTTCGTCGGATGCCCGAGATCGACGTCGTCGCGTTGTGCGATGGCGACCTGCCCAAGGCCCGCGCCCTCGCCACCCGGTTCGGGGTCCCGAACGCCTTCGATGACATCGAGGAATTGCTGGGCGCGGAGACCCTCGACGCCCTGCTCATCGCGACACCCAACCACCTCCACGAAAGCCACGTGCTCGCCGCTCTCTCCGCCGGCCTGCACGCCCTGGTCGAGAAGCCGCTCGCGACCTCGCTGCAGGGTGCGCAACGGATCGCCAAGGCGGCGCAGAAGCGGGAGCGCGTGGTGATGGTGGGGATGAACCATCGCTATCGCACTGACGTCCAGACGGTGCGGGGGTTCGTGCAGAGCGGGGAACTGGGCCAGATCGACGGCGTGCAGGGCAGCTGGCACGTCTTCCGGCCGAGCCGGGCCCAGCTGGGGTGGCGCCAGCGGCGGGCCGAGTCGGGTGGAGGGGCGATGCTGGATCTTGGGCTCTCGGTGCTCGACCTTGGCCTGTGGCTCGCGGGCAACCCCACGCCGGTGCGGGTGAGTGCCACGCTCGATCGACCGGGCGGGGAACGCGGTGTCGAGCACTCGGGGAGCGCATTCGTGGTCTGCGAGGAGGGGCAGTCGATCTTCGTGGACGTCACCTGGCGCCACATCGGCGATGGGGAGCACCTGGGGGTCGGCCTCCGGGGCACCAAGGGGGCTGCCGTCATCAACCCGCTCCGGGTGTGGAAGGAGCTCAACGGCGTGCCGGTCGATGTCTCACCCACCGGTGCGTCGAGCCGTGAGAGCGCCTTCTCGGCCTCGGTCCGTGCCGAGTGGGCGCATTTCATCGCGGCGGTCACCGGTGCTGCGAAGGCGCCGGATCTTGACGACCACCTGACGCTGCACCGGGTGCTGGAGGCGATCTATCGGTCGGCGCACGAGGGTCGGGAGATCGTCCTGTGAAGGGTGCGGTCGCGATCGCACTGCTGTTGTGGATCGGTGCCGCCGGACGGGTGGCGGCGCAGGGAGAAGTTCCCGGGGCGTCGCTCGATGTCTCGGTGGTGACGGTGGGCCCGGGTGCCGCCGTGTGGGAGCGGTGGGGTCACAACATGATCCGTATCCGCGACCGGCGGACCGGATTGGACCTCGTGTACAACTACGGCATGTTCGACTTTGCCGAGAAGGGGTTCCTGCTCCATTTCCTCGAGGGCCGGCTCAATTATTGGACGGCCGCGTTCTACACCGTCCCCACGCTGGAGTTCTACAGGAACACCAGCCACCGATCGCTCTGGGAGCAGGCGCTCCGGCTCACCCCGGCCGAGCGGCTCTCGCTGCAGCGGTTCCTCGACTGGAACGGGCTGCCGGAGAACCGCGTCTATCGCTACGACTACTACCGGGACAACTGTTCCACCCGCGTGCGCGACGCCCTCGATCGTGCGCTCGGCGGCGCCATCGCGCGGGCGACCCGCGGACGAGCCACCGGGACCACCGACCGCGATCATACCCGTCGGCTGACGCAGGACCAGCCATTCCTGCGCACGGGATTGATGCTGCTGCTGGGCCCCGCCGTCGACCGGCCGCTCGACGAATGGCAGGAGATGTTCCTGCCGGTGCGCCTCATGGTGCACCTGCGCGAGGTGACCGTCGACTCCGCCGGGGTGCGGCTCCCGCTGGTGATCCGGGAGGATACGCTCTCGTTGAGCGACCGGTACCCCGAGCCGGTGGACCACGGAGTCGGTATCCCGTGGTTCCTCCTGGTCGGGGTGCTGGTGGGCGGGATCCTGGCGGGCGTGACCGGCCGGGGCGCCCGACCCGGGTGGTGGTGGGTGGCCGCCGCGGCGTTGGCGGCCCTGGTGCTGGGGATCGGTGGCGTGGTGGCGTCGGGACTCTGGGCGTTGACCGACCACACCGCCACCTGGCGGAATCAGAACGTGCTCCAGGCCAACCTGCTGGCGCTGGTGCTCGCATTCTCGATCCGACCGCTGGCGTTGGGACGCCCGTGGGCCCGACGCCTGGCGCCGCGGCTGGCCATCGCCATCGCCGCGGGATCGCTGGTGGGACTGGCCTGGCATCTGGTGATCGGCGGCCAGGCCAACGGCGATGTGCTGGCACTCCTCGTGCCGGTGAACATCGGGTTGGCGGCGGGGGTCTGGCGGGTGGGATCGAACAGCGTGGAGTGACGGGCGGCGGCGGGCGCGATGGTGCGCGCTTTACCCCTTCTCTGGTTCGTCCTTCTTTTCATATACCTTGCTGTCCACGAACACCGTGAAGAGTCCCGGGTCGAGCATCCCGGCCTTGACCTCGTCCGACATGATGTTGAGGGCGCGGTCGAGCGGGAGGGCGCGCTTGTAGGGTCGGTCCGAGGCGGTCAGGGCGTCGAAGATGTCGGCGATGGTCATCATCCTGGTCTGGATGGGGATCGCCTCGCCGCGGACGTGGCGCGGGTAGCCGGACCCGTCCAGTTTCTCGTGGTGTCCGTGGGCGATGTCGGGCACGCCCTTGAGCTCGCGGGTCCAGGGGATGTTGCGCAGGAACCAGTAGGTGTGGGTCACGTGGCTCTCGATCTCGAGCCGTTCGGCCTCGTCCAGGCTTCCCTTGCGGATGCTCAGGAACCGGACCTCGTCGTCGCTGAGCCAAGGCATCACCGCGCCGTCGATGGTCTCGTAGGTCCGCACGGCCAGGTCCTGGAGCTGTTCGAAGTTCCCCTCCGCCAGCACCGTCGGCTCATTGGAGTCGAGCACCACCTTGAGAAACCGGTCCAGGCCCGCGCTCTCCTCTTCGAACGCCGCCCGGAGCGCCCGCAGGTGCGCGTCGTAGCCGGTGCGCCCGTTCCGCTCCAGGTAGTCGGCACGCTGCTGCTCCAGGCGCCATTGCGCCGTCCGCTGCAGGAAGGCGTGGCGTTGCCGGATGAGCGTCAGATCGGCGGTGTAGAGCTTCTTGGCCTTGACCAGCACCTGCTCACGGACGCCGACCTTGCCGAAGTCGTGGAGCAACCCGGCGTAGCGGAGCTCGCGGATCTGGTCGGCGGAAAAGTTCACGTCCCGGTAGGGGCCCTCGCCCACCCGGTCGACCGAGTGCGCCAGTCCCACGGTCATCGTCGCCACCCGGAGCGAGTGACCGGAGGTCGTCGGATCGCGCTGCTCGATCGCGGTCACGGCAGCCTTCACGAAGCCTTCGAAGAGGCGTTCGATCGATTCGTAGAGCTGGCTGTTCTCGATCGAGACGCCGGCCTGGCCCGCAAGCGCCTTCACCAGCTTGACGCTGGGGGGCGAGTAGGCCAGCACCTCCCGATCGGCGTCCTCCGGCGAGTGGAGGAGGGCCCCCAGCGTGCGCTTGCGGTTGATCAGCTGCAGCACGCCGATGGTCTCGCCGTGGTGGTTGAGCATCGGCACGCTCAGCATCGAGCGGGTACGATACCCGTAGCGCTGGTCGATCGACCGATTGAATGAATACTCGAGGTCCGGGGGCAGGGCGTACGCGTCGTCGATGACCAGCGGTTCCCCTTCGGCCGCCGCGTAGCCTGCGATGGACGCGTGGTCCACGGGAATGGTGAATTCCACGAACGGGATGTCGGGCCGGCTGTGGTTCTGGCTCAGCTTGAAGCGGAGCCGCCGGTGTCCCTGCTCGTCCTGCTCGACCACGTACAGGCTCCCCGCGTCGGAGTGGGTGATGCGGCGGGCCTGGGTGAGGATCGTCTCCAGCAGGGTGTTGTAGTCGCGTTCGGTGCTCAGGCGGATGCCGATCTCCGTCAGCTCGCCGAGCTCATCGGTGCGGGCGGCGCTGTCGGCGCGCGCTCGCGCCGCCGCCCGGTGGTCGGTCGCGGCCCGGAATGCCACGCGGAGCGCGAGGAGCGTCTCGCGGGCGCCGGCCGGGGCCTTCAGGAACGCCGCGAGGTCGAGCGCGGCCAGGGACGCGGGGAGGTCGTCCTCGCCAGGTGCCCCGAGGGCCAGCACCGCCGCGCCGGCCCCCGTGAACGCGGCAAGTGCGTCGGCGGGCCAGGCCGCCCGGGAGGCGGGATCGAGCAGGAGTGCGGTGGGACGCTCGTCGGGTGTGAGCGGAGCGCCCGCCGCCACGGTGCGGATCGCCACGCCTTCGGCGTCGAGGATGGCGCGGAGCGGCGCCAGGTCCCAGGTCGACGGATGTAGGAGCAGGTACGTCACTGCGCACCCCCGCTGTCCGCCGTCACCGCGGAGGTGGTGTCAGGGGGGAGCGGATGGACGCCGCTGATCATCCGGAGCGGGCGCTGCGAGACCTGGTCGATGAAGTGCTCCAGTTGGGCGCTGGCGCGGGTGAGGTGCGCGACGGTGGTGCGGATGTCGGCCCGATTCTCCGTCCCGGTGCGGCGCGCGAGCTGGACCAAACTGTCGAGGTGCAGGGTCAGGGTCCGGGTGCTGGACAAGGTCTCGGTCAGCGAGTCCTGGAGCGTGCCGAACCGGAGGTCCGTCCTCCGGACGAGGCTGTCGGCGTGGCGGAGGAGCGGCCGCAATTCGGCGAGCGAGGAGTCCACCTGGAACACGGAGTGCTGCACGCCGGGGCCCGCGGCCGCCAGGGTGTGGTGGACCTCCCGGACCGTGCCGTCGACATCACCGAGGAGGCGGCGAGTGTCGGCCAGCACCAGCGAGACCTGGCGGGCCAGCGAATCGGCCACCTGGGCGATCTGGTCGAGCGGCGTCGAATGGCGGACGGAGGGGATCGTGTCCCCCGGCGCCAGCGTGCTGGCGGAGGTGGCGGGCGTGTGGAGCGAGATGAGCGTGCCGCCACCGAAGGCGCTGGCGGCGGCGATGTCCGCCGTGGTGCCGGTGGGGAGGCGCACCGGGCCACCGTCCTGGAACTTGAGGTTGATGCGCAGGTGCACGAGGAAGGTAAGGGTACCACTCCGCGGGTCGATCCGCGGATTGATGGCGTCGACCCGGCCCACTTCGAGCCCCTGCAGGAAGACCTTGGTGTCGGTGCTGATGTCCTGGGCGGACGCGGCGGTGACATACAGGTCCCACCGCCGTTGGTTCCACCCCAGCGTGAAATAAATGGCGATCCCGAGCACCAGGACGACCCCGACCACCAGGGCGCCGATGAGGGTGTCGGCCTGTCGCTCGTTGAGGCTCACGGGTGCATCCCGGAGAGCCGCGAGTGCATCCGCACCTGGCGCTCCACCCTCGGTCGGAGCATCGCCGGGATGTCCTGCGACGTGATGAACACGGTGCGGCGACCTCCCTCGGCGGTGTCGCCGCCGCGCGCCACCTCGAGGAGTTCTCCGGCCACCCGATCGCCCAGCCCTTCGAACGGCTGTTCGAGGATCACCAGCTCCGGATCGAATGCGAGGGCGCGACCAAGAGCCGCCCGGCGGCGCAGTTCGTCCGAGGTATCCGCCGGGCGAAGGGATGCGGCGGGGCGAAGCCGCAACTGGGCCAGGATCACGTCCACGCGTCCTTCAATGTCATCGGATCGGAAGTTGCTGCCAAAGCGGAGCGGGAGCCGGATGTTGTCGCGCAGGGAAAGATTCTGCAGGAGTCCGTCGCCCGCGGGAAGGTAGCCGATCCTCCGGCGGAAGGCGAGACGTTGGCGGCGCGGCAGCTCGGTGATCGCGCTGCCGAGGGCGCGCACCGATCCTCGGGGCGACCGGCTGAGGCCGAGCGCGTAGCTCCCGAGTTCGTTGACGCCGCTGGTCTCGTCGCCGGTGACCACGACGGTCTCGTGCTCCGCCACGGCGAGGGAAAACGGCGCCTCGCCGCCGAGGTCGATCCCGTCGAAGACGAGCAATGCGCTCATGCCTGGAAGACCACAACGAAGATGGCGCTGATGACGAAGATGAGCACGATGGAGCTCACCGTGCCACGGATCACGGCACGGGGGATCTCGGTCGGCGTGCGTGCGATGCGGAGTCCGTGGAAACTGGCCAGGAGTCCGATGATGAACCCGAAGACGAGTCCCTTCGCCACGGTCAGCACGACGTCGACGGTGCCGAGCGCCGCCAGCACGTTGGCCAGGTAGCGCGCGCCCGACATCCCCTCGACGCTCGCCGCCAGGTACCCGCCAAAGAGCGCCACGATGTCGAACAGCACGATCAGCAGCACGACCGCGATGGTGCAGCCCAGGAGGCGGGGAATGACGAGGTAGTGGTTGGGATCGATCCCCAGCGCTTCGAGCGCGCGGACCTCGCCCATCACCGAGTTGGTGGCGAGTTCCGCGCTGATGGCGGTGCCGCTCCGCCCCACGACCGCGATGGCAGTGAGCATCGGGCCCAGTTCGCGGACGATGCTGACCACGAGGAGCTTGCCGATCAGGTCGGCGGCACCGAACTGCCCCAGCTCCCGGATGGACATCTGGATGACGAGGAAGCTCAGGATCCCGCCCAGGAGCGCCACCAGCGGCACGGCCTGCAGGGCGGTGAACCGGAGCTGGTTGAACAGCACGCGCGTGGCCACCCGGCGGCCGGCCCCGGGCAGGGACGGGGCCGAGCCGATGACATCGAACGCGAAGCGCGCCGGCGCCCCGAGGATGGAGAGCCGGCGCGCCGTCGCGCCACCGAGCCGGGCGAACAGCCCGGTCACGGCATCACGATTGCTTCACCCGCTGCAAGCCCTCGTCCGCGGACGTGAACTTGCCGGGGCCGCCGGCCGCGGTGATGGCCCGGCTGTAGTACTCGGTCGCCTTGGTCTTGTCGCCGCGGTCCTGGTACAGGAGCGCGCGGCTGTAGAGCGTGAGCGCCTCGGTCGGGACCTTGGTGGCCTTGGCGGCATCCGCCACCTGGGTCGGGAGGGGCGGGAGCTTGGTCTCGGTCATCAGCTTCCCGGCCACCGACTGGATGATCTTGAACAGGTCGTTCGGACTCATCATCGCATCGTCATTGGAGACCGACTTGAGGATCTCGCCGGTCTCGCCGTCGATGATCCGGGCGGTGAGCTTGAACTTGCCCCCCAGCTCGATGAACGTGCCGGTGATGTCGTAGCGGGCGCCGACGAGCTTGCCGACCTTGGCGGCCGTCGCGGCGTCGACCCGGCCGGAGGTGCCGAGGTCCTGCTCCTTCAGGAGGTTCTCGATGGTCTGCCGATCCACCACGCGGGCACCGGGATTCCGCTGGAGCTCGTCGATGACGAGCGCCGGGATGCCGGTCTGGAGCGCGGCGTAGTCTTCCTTGTCGCGCCCGTAGGAGCCGCCATTCTCGAACGGCAACACCGCGATGCCGGGGCGGGTGTCCCGCTGGGCAGCGGGGGCCTGTCCGGAGACGGGCGCCGCGACCGCCATCGCCAGCAGGGCCAGGGTGACACGCTTCATGGGTGACGCTCCTCGTCAGAGGTTGAGTTGCAGGCCTTCCATTGCCGCGTCGACCCGGAGTGCCCGGGCCGACCGGGCCGCCACCTCCCGTGCGTCGTCGAGGAGGCGGTCGATCGCGGCATCGTCGTGATCCGGCTCGTGGTGGAAGAGCACCAACTGCCGGGCCCCACTCTCCACGGCCAACTCCACGGCCTGGCGGGGGGTCGAATGGCCCCAGCCCGCCCGGGCCTCGGCCAGTGTGTCGCTGTACATCCCGTCGTGCACCAGGAGATCCACGTCCCCGAGGAACCGGACCAGCTGCCGGCGCCAGTCCGCGGGCACATCATAAGATCCACCCGGACCCAGTTCGTTGTCTGTGACGTAGGCCATACTGGCACCCCCCTCGTGCGGCGTCAAGCGGTAGGCGAGGGTCATGCCGGGATGGCGGAGCCGGAAGGTGTCGACCCGGAATCCGTCCACCTCGAAGGGCCCGGGCGTGATCTCCGTCACCGTCAGTTCAGCGGCCAGGGCCCTGATCGGGATGGGGAAGACCGTCGCATCGGTCTGCCGGTCGATGATGGTCTCCAGGGCGACGTCTCCCTGGCGCGGACCGATGATGCGCACCGAATTGCCCTTCCGGTTGAGCGGGGCAAAGAACGGGAGTCCCTGGATATGGTCCCAGTGGGTATGGCTGAGCAGGATCGCCGCGGTCATCGCGCCGGGATGGGCGTCGAGCAGGGAGCGGCCGAGGGGGCGGATCCCGCTGCCGGCATCGAGGATCACCAGGCGGTCGCCCCCCGCGGAGATCGCCACGCAGGGGGTGTTGCCCCCGAACCGTGCTGTCTTCGGGCCGGGGGTCGGGATGGACCCGCGGGTCCCCCAGAAGGTGGCGGCGTATTTCACTGGCGAAGCTCAAGCATGGAGACAACTTCGCCACTGGTGTCAAGAACGCCCGTGACGGGCATCACGACCGCCGGGCGGCCTGCTGGAGCGCCGCACGATCGGTGATGGTGATGTCCTTCCGGGTGACCTGGATGAACCCGCGTTCGACGAAATCCCGCATCGTGCGGGAAACCGTCTCACGGCTCGACCCGATCATCTGCGCCACCGTGTGGTGGGTGAGCTTGCGGGTGATGCGCGCGCCGCCCTCTGCATCCGCATGCTGCAGCAACAGCTCGGCCACCCGCCCGTTCACGTCGAGAAGGACCAAGCCGCCGATCTTTTCGTCGGCGCGCCGGAGCCGGCTGGACAGCTCCCGGAGCAGGGCGATCGCCACCTCGGGGGAGGAGCGCAGACGGGTCTGAAAGTCCTCCCGCCGCAACGCCAGGACGGAGGAATCCTCCATCGCGATCACGTGGGCGGAACGCGGCTCGTCATCGAGCAGCGCCAGCTCGCCGAAGAAGCTCCCCTGGCCCAGCACCGACAGGATCACTTCCCGTCCATCCTCGCCGATCAGGACCACCTTGACCTGACCCGCGCCGACGATGTAGAGCGCATCCCCGGGGTCGTCCTCGAAGAGGATGACGCTCCCCTTGGGGTAGGCGCGCTCCCGCAGGAGCTCACCGAACGCGGCCAACTCACCCTCGGGAAGGGAATGAAAAAGGGGCACCTTCTGGAGCACAGCGGCGGACGCAAGCGGCAACCTGCACCTCAGGGGGTGGAAGTATCGGCCAGTAGGTTACTTGCGGCGTTTCAGCGTGTCAAACCGCCGGGGCCGGCGGGCGCCGGGCCCCGCAGACCTGGGGAAGAGGGTTCGGGCCGACGCCGGCCTGGTCGGGGCCATCTGGCCATCCCTTGCACCAAGGCCGGTTGCTTCCGCAAGCCCTAACCCGTTATTATACACGGTTCTACACCGCCTTCGGGCGCCGCGTTCCATCGGGGGATGCGGTCCGGGGCTTGCGAGGGAGCAGGGCATGAAGCACAACATCCATCCGATGTATCGGGCCATCACCGTCACCTGTCACTGCGGGAACAAGTTCGAGACCCGCTCGACCGCGTCGGCGATCAGCGTGGAAGTCTGCGCGCAGTGCCATCCGTACTTCACCGGCAAGCAGCGCTTGGTCGACACCGCCGGCCGGGTCGACCGGTTCCGCCGCAAGTACCAGACGGCCGAAGCACCGCAGGCGTAATCCGTGGACGCCCGACTCCGCCAGGCGCTGGCCCGGGCGGAGGAGGTCGCCCTGCGACTGGCCGACCCCGCGACCGTCCGCGACGGAGCGGCGCTCCAGTCCCTCGGCCGGGAACAGAAGCGGTTGCTGCCGGTGGTCGAGCTGGCGGCCCGCCTCACGCGATCGCGCGAAGAGCTGGAACAAGCTCGGGAGTTGGCCCAGGAGGCCGACCCCGAGCTCGTTGCATTGGCCAAGGCGGACATCACGCGACTGGCGCCCCTGGTGAGCGCCCAGGAAGCCCGTCTCGACGACCTCCTGCTCCCGCGCGACCCCCTCGATGACCGCGACGCGATCCTCGAGATCCGCGCCGGCACCGGCGGGGACGAGGCGGCGCTCTTCGCGGCGGACCTCGAGCGGATGTACCGCCGTTTTGCGGAGCGGAAAGCACTCAAGCTCGAAGCGATCAGCGTGAGCCCAAGCGAACTTGGGGGCTACAAGGAGGTCATCTTCGCGGTGCGGGGTGACGACGCCTTCGGACTCTTCCGCCGCGAGGCGGGGGTCCACCGGGTGCAGCGGGTCCCGGCCACCGAGACGCAGGGGAGGATCCACACCTCCGCCGCCACCGTGGCGGTGCTGCCGGAGGCCGAGGAGGTGGACGTCACCATCAATCCGAACGACCTCAGGATCGACGTGTTCCGGTCGTCAGGGCCGGGGGGCCAGAGCGTCAACACCACCGACAGCGCGGTGCGGATCACCCACATCCCTTCCGGCGTCGTGGTATCGCAGCAGGACCAGAAGTCGCAGCTGCAGAACAAGGTGAAGGCGATGGAGGTGCTGCGGGCCCGGCTCCTGGACCGGATGATCGCCGAGCAGGAATCGGCCCGGGCCCGCGACCGGCGGGCGATGGTGGGCACCGGCGACCGCTCCGCCAAGATCCGCACCTACAACTTCCCGCAGAGCCGGGTGACGGACCACCGGATCAACCTGTCGGTACACAACCTGGCCGAGGTGCTCGACGGCCACATCGATGAACTGGTCGATGCACTCCGCGCGGCCAGCAGGGAGGAGGCGGCCGATGCCTGAGGCGGTGCTCACCCTCGAGGCGCTGCTGGCGCCCGCGCGGATCGAGCTTGCCGCCGCCGGCGTGGACGATGCCGCGGGGGAGGCACTCCGCCTCTGGAGCGGGCTGTGGCGAGTGACGGCACCCGAGGCCTATCTTGCACGGCGGGAGGCGGTGACGCACGAGGCGGCCAGCCGGTTCGAGGACGCGGTGGCGCGCCGCGTGGCGGGGGAGCCGCTCGCCTACGTCGTCGGGTGGACCGGGTTCCGGCGGCTGGAGGTGGCCACCGATCGGCGGGCCCTGATCCCGCGTCCGGAGACCGAAGGCGTGGTCGACCTGCTCCTCCGGCGACAGGCCACCGGGGTGGTCGCGGACATCGGCACGGGATCGGGGTGCCTGGCGCTGGCGCTGGCCGACGAAGGTGAGTTCGCGACGGTCCACGCGGTCGACAGTTCGGCGGAGGCACTGGCACTTGCGGCCTCGAACGCGGAGGCGCTGCGGCTCCCGATCCACTTCCACCAAGGCGACCTCGTGGCGCCGCTTGCGGGGCTTGGGATCGACGCGATGGTCTCGAATCCGCCCTACCTGACCGACAGCGAGTACGTGGCGCTCGATCCGTCGGTGAAGGCGTGGGAGCCCGCTGGCGCCCTGGCGAGCGGGATCGACGGCTTGGCGCACACCCGCCGATTGCTGGACGAGGCGCGGGCGGTGGTGCGTCCCGGCGGATGGCTCGTGATGGAGATCGACAGTCAGCGCAGCGCGGCGAGCGCGGCCTCCGCCCGGCACTTCGGCTGGGCGGCGGTGGAGGTGCATCAGGACCTTTTCGGCCGCGACCGGTACCTGACCGCGCGGCGGAGCGAGGCATAAGTGATCTGGGACAAGGCGGAAGAGCTCGGCCGGCTCATCGGGCAGGCCAACGAGACCAAGGCGCTGCGGCGGGCGGAGACGGACCTCCGTGCGGATGAAGAGACCCGCACCCGGCTGGAAAAGATCCAGACCCTGGCCCGGGACGTGGATGCGCAGGTGGCCGAAGGGAAGATGCCCGATCCGACCGTGGTCGAGGCGTATGAGACCGCCGTGCGCGACCTCGAGACCAGCGGCATCGGGCAATCCTACGTGGTGGCGCGCTCGAACTTCGAGAAGCTGATGGCCAAGGTCAACGAGCGCATCAGCGACGGCATCGAGAAGGGCGCCGCCAGCAGCATCATCACGCTGGGATGACCGGCTTCTTCCTGGTGGTCGAGGGGCCCGAGGGCGCCGGCAAGAGCACGCTGGCCGGCGCCCTCGACACACGCCTCCGCGCCGCCGGGCACGTCGTGACGCTGGTGCGCGAGCCGGGGGGGACGCCGCTGGCCGAGGCCGCGCGGGCGCTGGCGCTCGATCCCGGGTCCCGCACCGGGGCCGGCGCGGAACTCTTCCTGATGCTCGCCGCGCGGGCCGACCTCGTCGACAAGGTGATCAGGCCGCAATTGGCATCGGGTGCGGTGGTCGTGGCGGACCGATTCGACCTGTCGACGGCGGCATACCAGGTGGCGGGGCGGGGCCTGGCCGCGGACGCCGTGGCCGCCGCCAACGGTGTCGCGACGGGGGGGCTGCGCCCCGACTTGACCTTGGTGCTCGACATTCCCGATGGCGTCGGCGCCGCACGGCAGGCCGCCGGCGGAAAGCGTCCCGACCGGATGGAGCAGGAACAGGCCGCCTTCCATCAACGGGTCATTGCCGCCTACCGCGCCGCGACCGGACCCCACCTCGTCCATCTCGACGCCTCGCGGAGTCCGGCCGATGTGGCCGCCGCCGCGTGGGCGGAGATCCAGAAGCGGCTCGGCCGCTAGCAGCCCGCCGGCGGTGCGTGGTGCACCGCCGATCCAAGGAGGTCGTGTGAGACCGCGCTGGCCCGTCCTGATCATTGTCGCCGTCGCATCGTTCCTCTGCGGCGGATGGTTGCTGCAACGCGGCGCCGTTGCCGATGGCGGCGCCTATCGCGAGGCGCAGCTGTTCGACGATGTCGTGTCCCGCGTGGGGCAGGCGTACGTCGACCCGGTCCCCGACAGCGTCCTGTACCTCAAGGCCGCCGACGGTCTCCTCGAGGAACTCCACGACCCGTATACCGTGCTCCTGCGGGGCCAGGATTTCACGGACCTCCAGGAAGAGACCTCCGGCAACTACGCCGGCCTCGGCATCCGCATCGACGTCCGCAACGGCTGGATCACGGTGGTGGCGCCGTTGCCCGATTCCCCGGCGGAACGGGCGGGGATCGAGACCGGAGACCAGCTGGTGAGCGTCGACGGCCGTTCGGCCGAGTCGTGGCAGGCCGATGCGGCGGTGCGCCGGCTCCGCGGGCCGGCCGGCAGCAAGGTCACGATCGGCATTCGGCGGGGCGGGGACGCGGGCGTGCAGCTTTATACGCTCACCCGGGACGAGATCCACGTGCGGTCGGTGCCGCCCGGCACGATGTTCGGCGATGGCACCGGCTACCTGAGCCTGAATCCGGTGAGCGATTCATCGGCCAGCGAACTTTCCACGGAGATCACCGACCTCAAGGCCAAGGGGATGCGGTCGCTCATCCTCGACCTGCGGAACAATCCCGGAGGCCTCCTCGATCAGGGCATCAAGGTCGCCGACCTCTTCCTCGACCAGGGCCAGGAGATCGTGAGCACGCGGGGCCGGATCCCCACCGCCTCCCGCACATTCGTGGACCAGGCGCCGCAGCAGTGGCCCGGCCTTCCGGTGGTGGTGCTGGTGAACGACGGCACCGCCAGCGCCGCCGAGATCATCGCGGGTGCGCTCCAGGACCACGATCGGGCGCTCATCATCGGCACGCCGACGTTCGGCAAGGGGTTGGTGCAGTCGCTCTTTCCCGTCGATGCCCACACGGCGCTCAAGATCACGACCGCGCGTTGGTACACGCCCAGCGGTCGGCTCATCCAGCGCAAGGCGAAGGACCAGGAGGATCAGGCGCGGATCGCGGCCGACCTGGCGATCGGACGTCCCGACTCCGCCGTGGCGGACACGGCCGCACCCATCGCGCACACGGACGCCGGCCGCGCGGTGCGGGGTGGCGGAGGGATCGTGCCCGACCTGATCGTGCACGAGGACTCCGCGTCCGCCGGCGAGCAGGCGCTCGTCCGGGCGCTCGGTACGCGCCTGGGCGATTTCCGCGACGCCGTGACCGCCACGGCACTCCGGCTCCGCGACGCCAAGGCCGTCACCAACGAGCACTTCACGGTCACCCCGGCGATGCGATCGGAGGTGCTGGGCCGGCTGCGGAAGAGCGGCGTCCCGATGAACGATGCGGTATGGGCCCGCGGGTCGACGCTGGTCGACCGGTGGATCGGGGGGGACGTGGCGCGGTACGTCTTCGGGCGGAGCGCCGAGTTGCGTCGCCGCGCGGCGGAGGATCCGCAGATCCAGCAGGCCCTCAAGGTGCTCCGGGAGGTCAAGGCGCCCAAGGACCTCTTCGCCGCCCGGTCGCGCTGACGTCGATGGCGGCGCAGGCGGTGGCGGTGCTCGGCGCGGGCCGGATGGGCCAGGCGCTCGCGCTCGCGCTGCGGGAGGCAGGATGGCGGCCGACCCTCTTCGCGCGCGATCCCGGCAAGGTGTCTCCCTTGCCGGTCGAAGTCTCCGCTGACCTCGCCAAGGTGGTCGCGGGCGCTGCGGTGATCCTCCTGGCGGTACCCGACGATGCCATCACATCGGTCGCGGCGGCACTGCGTGCCGCTGCGCCGCCGATGGATGCGGTCGTCCTGCACCTCTCCGGTGCGCGCGACCGATCGGCGCTCGCGCCACTCGAAGGTCGGGCCGCCGGGCTCGGGTCATTCTGGCCGATCCAGACGGTCACCGGATCACCCGGGGTGGCCGGGCGCTTTGCAGGGTCGTTCGTCGGATTGGAGGGGGACGCGGTGGCGCTCGCGGCCGGGGAAGGCCTCGCGGCGGCTCTGGGAATGGCGCCAGTACGGATACCGTCCGCCGGGAAGGCGCTGGCCCACGCCGGCGCCGTCATCGCCGGCAACTACCTCGTGACGCTCCTGTCGGTGGCCGAGGGGTTGGCCCGTGCGTCGGGTGTCGACCCCTCGGTGGCGGGCAGGATCTATCTGCCGCTGGCGCGCACCACCCTGGAGAACGTGGGGGCGGATGCCATCGACGCGCTCACCGGCCCGATCGCGCGGGGGGACGTCGGGACGGTACGGCTCCACCTGGCGTCGCTCCGCGGGTCGGCGCGGGAGACGTACGTGGTGCTCGCACTGGCGACGCTGGAGCTGGCGGAGCAGCGGGGATTGTCGAAGGAGCGGACCGCAGCCCTGCGGCAGGCATTGGCGGGATAGCGGCCGACCCGATTCAGTCCTGATCGACGATGCGGACGCCGGCGGGCGGAGTGAATCGGAACACGTCCGACGCGACCTTCGGATCGGCCCGCACCTTGTCGAGCGACAGCGTCCGGCGCGAGCCCGATCGCTCGATGATCTCCAGGCGGCGCGGCAGGGCGTCCCGCCGGTCGAGCCAGAGGGTGGCCTCGGTGAAGGGCATGCCGGGATCCCGGGGGCTCAGCGCGATGACGTCCGCCACGCGGCCGGCCAGCGTGTCGGCCCGGACGTATTTCACCTCGTAGCGCTGGGCGGGCCGGTCCAGGAGCCACCCCACCACATTGGGCCCGAAGCCATCGCCGCCGGTGATGGCCACCTTGAGCACCTGTCCCGGCGTGGTGCTCGGTGTGTAGACCCAGATCCACTTCCCGTCCATCACGATCGCATCGCCGTCGGGGTCGGTGAAGCGCATCGCCAGCTTGTTGGTGCCCGCCTGGGTCAGGCGGCCCTTGCTGGTGAAGGTGCCGATCATCGGGTCGGCGATGACCTGCACGAAATCGGCCTGGAAGGCGGAGAGGGCGCCGTAGGCGGCCGCGGCGCGCTGGACCACGGCGATGCCATCCTGGGCGGCCACGGGCGCGACCGGGGCAAGGAGCGAGAGGGCGGCGAGAACGGCCGCCCGAGGGATGGTCACGCGCCGAGTCCGGCGGGTTCCGCCACCCGGCGCCCGATCGCTTCGGCGATCTGGCGCACCTCGCGCATCATCCGGTCGAACTGTTCGGGGTAGAGGCTCTGGGCGCCGTCGGAGAGCGCCCGGTCAGGAGCCGGATGGACTTCGACGATGAGGCCGTCGGCGCCGGCGGCCACGGCGGCTCGGGCCATCGGGGACACGAACTCGCGGTGTCCGGTCCCGTGACTCGGGTCGGCGATGATCGGGAGGTGCGAGAGCGACTTGACCACCGGGATGGCCGAAAGGTCGAAGAGGTTCCGGGTCTGGCTGTCGAAACTGCGTATCCCCCGTTCGCACAGGATGACGTCGGGGTTCCCCTCCGCCAGGATGTACTCGGCCGAGAGCAGCAGCTCCTGGATGGTGGCGGAGAGGCCGCGCTTGAGCAGGACCGGCTTCCGGAGCCGGCCCACCCGCTTGAGCAGGGAGTAGTTCTGCATGTTCCGGGCGCCGACCTGGATGATGTCGGCCATCTCGGCCACGAGCTCGGCGCCTTCGGGATCCATCGCCTCGGTCACGATCAGGAGGCCGGTCTCTTCCCGCGCCTTCTTCAGCAGCGCGAGTCCGGGCCGGCCGAGGCCCTGGAAGGAGTACGGCGAACTCCGCGGCTTGAAGGCGCCGGCCCGCAGGATCGTGGCGCCGGCATCCCGGACCGCGTGGGCCGCGCTGATGATCTGGGCCTCGGTCTCGACGGAGCAGGGCCCCGCCATCACCACGACCTCGTCCCCGCCGACGACGACCCCGCCGGGGAGGCGGATCTGGGTGGACTCGGGTTTCCACTCGCGGGAGACCTGCTTGTACGGCTGGGTGACGTGGATGATCTCGGCGACACCGGGGAGTGCCTCCAGGCGCGAGCTGTCCACCCGGCCGTCGTTCCCCACGAGGCCGACAGTGGTCCGCTGCTTCCCCGGCATCGGGCGCGCCTGATAGCCCAGCTCTTCGATGGTGGCGACGACCCGCTGGATCTCTTCCTGGGCGGCATCATGCCGCATCACAACGAGCATCAGTGCCTCGAACGATGGACGAATATCACCGGTAAACGGTAAACGGTACACGGTGAACGAGCCACTCCTGGGCTTTCCTGGCCCTGTTCACCGTTCACTGTTCACAGTTCACCATCTTCACGTCTCCGCGGTCTCTCCGAGCCGGACCCCGACGATCGTCGACACCCCCGGCTCCTGCATCGTGACGCCGTAGACCGCATCGGCGGACTGCATCGTGCGGGGGTTGTGGGTGATGACGATGAACTGGGTGGCCGACTTGAACTCCTCCAGCAGCCTCGTGAAACGCCCGACGTTGGCGTCGTCGAGCGGCGCATCCACCTCGTCCATCAGGCAGAAGGGGCTCGGTTTGGTCAGGTAGATTGAGAAGAGGAGTGACGTCGCCACCAGGGTCCGCTCGCCGGAGGAGAGCAGGTGGATCCGCTGGGTGCGCTTGCCGCGCGGTGCGGCGTGGATGTCGATCTCGCTCTCCAGCGGCTCATCGGGCGTGGCCAGCCGGAGCTCGCACTCCCCGCCGCCAAAGAGGGTCTGGAAGACCCGCTTGAAGTTCTCCTGGACCGCCGCGAACGTCTCGATGAACATCGCCTTGGCGGTGCCATCGATCTCCCGGATGGCCTGTTGCAGCGACAGCCGGCCGGCCACGAGGTCGTCGCGCTGGGCGGTGAGGAACTCGAGCCGCTTGGCCTCCTCGCCGTACTCCTCGACCGCCAGCGCGTTGACCGGCCCGATCCCCTCCAGGGCATCGACGATGCGGGTGTTCTCGGCCTCCAGCGTTTCGAGGTCGAGGTCGAGCAGCACCGCATCGGTCAGGAGGGCATCAAGGGGCTTCCGCCAATCCGCCTCGATCCGCTCGACGATGGCCCGGCGCCGGGCGATGAGGTCGGTCGCGTCGACCTCCAGTCGATGGTGCTCCTCGGTCATCGCCTCGACCGCGGTCCGGCCGGCGGTGAGGGCGGCATCGGCCTCCAGCAATTCGTGCTCGGCCGCGGTAGCGGTGGCCTCGACATCGGTGGCCGCCGCCTCGAGTTCGAGGACGGCCACCCGGCGTTCGGCCCGCAGCTCCAGCCACTGGGACCGCTGGGCCTCGACGGCATCGGCATCGACCGCCAGGCGGGCCAGTTCTTCGGTGAGCGCCATCGCCTGGGCATCGGCCTCGACGGCGGTGCGTTCCGCACGGGTGACGCGCTCGGCCGCAGCCTCGAGGCGGGCGGCGACCTGCGCCTCCAGCACCTGCCAGCGGACCCGCGCCTCCCGCGCGCCCTCCTGCTGGCCCTCAAGGGAATGGAGCGCCTCCCGCGCCGAGCTCAGGGCCTCATCCTGCTTGACGCGGGCCAGTTCGCCTTCCGTGTGGGCCGCGTCGATCTCCGCCGAGCGGCGTTCGCCCCGCTCCAGGCGCTCGGCAAGGCTCGCGCCCTGCCGTTCCGATTCGGCGATCTCGCGCGCGAGGTTGGACGCGGCACGCGATGCGTCATCCCTCACGGCGCTCGCGGCGCGTTCGGCCTCCCGGGCCTGGTCGGTGGCGGCGGTGGCCACCTCGAGCGCCCCCTCGAGCTCGGCGATCCGCTGCATCGTGGCGGCCAGGACGGCATCGGCCGCGGCCAGCTTCTGCTTGGCGGCGGCCACCTCGGTGCCGAGGCTCTCGAGATCGGCGCGCCGCCGCAGGGGGCCGGAGGGCGCCGCCCCCGTCAGCAGGATGGCGCCGTTGGGACGCTGGAGCACCCGACCGGTCGGATCGAGCACCTCGGAGCCGGCGACCAGCGCGTGGACCCACGCCACCGCCGGCTCGGCGACCTGCAGGCCGTGGCCTACGGACCGTCCCGCGCCGACACTCGGTCCAGGGTGGAGGGGGAGCACCACGACAGCGCCAGGCTGGGTCTCCTGGTGCCAGACCTGGATGGCGCTCACCGCCGCACGATCCTTGACCAGGACCGCGTGCACCCACTCGCCCAGCAGGCGCTCGGCCAGGTCGGCATCACGCTGGGAGGTGGTGATGAAGTCGCTCAGCGGCCCGAGGACGGCATCCCCGAAGCGGCTCCGGGCAGCCAACAGGGAGGCCGCACCCGGCGCCAGGCCGACGCGATCGCGCTCCAGTTCCTCGAGCGCCTGACGCCGCGCACTGACCTGGGCCAGCGCCTCCTCCGCCTGCCGGCGCGCCGCGCGCTCCAACGCCTCACGACGCCGCGCCTCCGCCACATCGTGACGGGCCTGCTCCGCCGTCGCTCCCGCCTGTCGCGCGAGCTGTGACTGTCGCTCGGCCGTTTCCGCCGCGTCCTGTCGGCGGTCCTCCGCCACGGCGAGCTCGGCGGTCAACGCATCGTGCCGCGCCTGGGCCTGCGCCTCCTGCTCCCGCACGGCGGCCAGGTCGCGGTCGAGGGCGGCACGCTCCCCCTCCAGCGAGCGCAACGCGTGCGCCCGCTGCTGCAATTCCTCTTCCAGGTGGCGGAGGGACGCGCGCTCCGCGGTGAGGCGGTCGCGTACGCCCTGCTCGGCGGAACTCCGGCCGGTGAGCTCTCCCTGGATCCGGGCGTGCTCGGCGAGTGCCGTCTGGCGCTCGGCGGTGGCGGCTTCACGCTCCCTGGCCGCTCCGCGGCTCCGCTCGTGCATCATTTCGCGCTCGTCGCCGGCGCGGACCTTCCGCTGCGCCGCGTTGGCGAGGCGCTCGGCCGCGAGCGCCAGGTCGCCATCGAGCTTTTCGAGCTCCACCCGCACGGCACCCAGGCGTCGGACGATCTCCGTCCGTTCGGCATCGACCGAGGCACGGCTCCGTTCGGCCTCGTCCCTGCGCCGTTCCGCCACGACCAGGCGCTCGCGAGCATCGGGGAGAGCGGTGCCAAGCTCGGTGCGCCGTGCACCGAAGGTGCCGAGGAGGTCCTCGATGCGTTCGAGCTGGCGATGGGCGAGCGTCACCTGGACCGAGAACTTCTCTTCCTGGAGCTTGGTATGGCGTTCGGCCTTCCCCCGCTGCCGGGCCAGGCTCCGGAGCTGGGTCTGGACCTCCGCGATCAGGTCCTCCACCCGCTGGAGGTCCACGGCCGTTTCCTCAAGCCGGCGTTCGGTGCTCTGCTTGCGGTCGCGGTAGAGGCCGATCCCGGAGGCTTCCTCGAAGAGGGCCCGCCGCTCTTCCGCCCGGTCGGAGAGGAGCAGGTCGATCATCTTGGCCTCGATGACGACGCCGGCGTCACTGCCCAGGCCGGTGCCGCGCAGGAGGTCCTGGATGTCCCGCAGGCGGACGCTGGCCTTGTTGAGGAGGTAGTCGCTCTGGCCCGACCGTGAGAGACGGCGGGTGATGACGACCTCCTTGTATGCCACCGGGAGGACGCCATCGGAGTTGTCGAGGTAGAGCGACACCTCGGACAGATTGCCGGGGCGCCGTCCGGTCGAGCCCTGGAAGATCACGTCCTCCATCTTGCCGCCGCGCAGGAGCCGCGCCGACTGCTCACCGAGCACCCACCGCACGGCGTCCGATACGTTCGACTTGCCGCAGCCATTGGGCCCGACGATGGCGGTGACACCCGTCTCGAAATCGAGCGACATCGTGTCGGCGAACGACTTGAATCCGGAGAGCTCGAGCCGGGTGAGCTTCATCGCGGGTCCGGGGTGGCAGGGCTCATGGCGCGGAGGCGTCCGGGGTATAGATGAAATAGGGCTGGCCCAGCTTCTTGCCGGTCGACTCGGCGGCCTCGCGGGTCGGGTAGGGACCGAGGACCACGCGATATCCCTCGTCCTGGTGCTGGGGCTTGATGACCTGGGCCGGCAGGCCGATGTCCTTCATCTTGCGGGCAAGCTCGTTGGCCCACGCCGGGTTCTGTGAACTGCTCACCTGCACGAAGATCCGGGTGTCCGGCGCGCTGTCGAGCGCGGCGAGCGCCGTCGAGTCGACGTCCGGGCCGAGGGGGATCTCGCCCCGCGGCGCCCATTGGAGCACCAGCCAGAGGTCCGCGGCACCACCCGGCACCCGGCCCGTCTCCGGAAGCTTGGCGGAGGCGAGATCGTACGACACGACATCCTGGCCCTGCCGCACCAGCAGATAGCGCGACTTGGCCACGGTCGGCAGGTCGGCATCCCACGGGGCGGGCCAGCTTCCCAGGAGTTCGTTGGTCGAAAGGTCGACCACCCAGACCGAGTCGCCCTGCACCGGCCGGACGAGGAGATACCGCCCGAAGGGATCGGGGCGGAGGGCGCCCGCGTCACCGGGGAGGTCGATGTCCGGAAGCGGATGCCAGGTGAACCGATCGAACACCGAGATGGCGTCGGACCCGTCCCGGGAGAGGTACAGGCGGTGCCCGCTCGGCGAAAATGCCAGATGCCGGATGTGGGCGCCGGAGTGGATCGCACGGAGCGGTTTCGTCGCACCGGGAGAATAGAGCACGACGGCGGTATCGGCGGCGATCGCGAGGAGGTTGCCCCAGTTGGTGCCCGCGACCTGACCGGCAGGCACCGGCACCAGGACCGGGGGTTGCTGGCGGCTGACGGCAGCGAAGGCCGGGTCCCGGCCATCCAGCAGGGCGATCGCGGACTCGTCGCCACCGGCAAAGAGCGCCCGGGCGTCCCGGGGCAGTTTGCCGGGATAAACGATCGGCGTCCGGTCGGCGGTCTCGCTCACGGTGTGATCGGTGCCGACGGTGTAGAGGGTGCCATCGGGACCCACCGCGGCCAGTGCCACGTTCGACAACACCTGACGATCGCGACCCGCCTCCAGGTCGATCGCCACGACGTTCGACTTGGTGTCGAGGAGGTAGACCAGGCGCGCGTCGATGTCCGCGCCAAGGAGGGTTCGGGGCGCCGGCAGGTCCTCCCGCGCCACCCAGCTCGATGCCGTGAGGTTCGGCAGGCGGAGCAGGGCCGGCCTTCCGCCCTTCATCGGGACGCGCAGGAGCGAAACGGCCTGGGGGGGCTGGGCGGTGGCGGCGGAGAGAGGCCCCCGGGAGGGCACGGAGTGGCAGGCAGCGCCTGCAAGGAGTACCAGGCCGGGGATGCAGCGGGGAAGGGCTTGCACACCCAAAAGATAATGAAAGGCGGGAGAGCGGGACAGCGGGTGAAAGGGTCGGAGTCTCAGGGGCTCGGAGCGTCGGTCGTCGGTGGGAGGGCCGTCCGGCCCACTGAAGCCTGGCCCGACCCTCCGATCTTCCGCCCCTTCGACTCCATCTTCAGAATGTCGGTCCCAGGCTCACGGTCCAGTACCCCTTGATCGGGCGGGTGGGGAAGGAGTAGTCGAACCTGAGCACCACGAATCCGAGCACGTTGACGCGGATCGACGTGCCCCAGGACGATACCGGGGTGCCGTTGGCGATCGGGGCCGCGTGCAGCGAGGCATCGGGACTGCCCCACGCTTCGCCGACATCGTAGAAGATGGCGCCCTCGATGGGCGGGAATCCGATCGGCACGAAGCCAAGCTGCGCGTTGAGGAGCGGAAAGCGCAGTTCGGCGTTGGCCACGGCGAACGAGGTGCCGAGGAGGTTGTCGAGTCCTCGGCATCCGGTATAGCCGCCCTGGTCGACATTGACGCATTCGTTGCGGTAGAAGGACCCGGAGGTGAAGCCGCGGATGTAGTCGGGATAGCCGAGGAAGAGGAGCTGGCGTCCCGCGTCCCGCCCGGTGCGGTCGACCACCATCCCACGGGTGGCCAGGATGAAGGGGCCGAAGAGGCGATCGTAGCGGCGGTAGTCGGCCGAGAGCTGAGTGATGTGCCAGTCGCCGATCGTCTGGGAGACTTCGAACCGGGAGCGCCGGCCGATGTAGGGGCCGACGTAGCCGGGAATGGAATTGTCGAACACCAGCGCCATCGAGGGCTGCGCGAAGTAGGCCAATCCGATGAACTTTTTGTCTGACTTCTCGGTGCCGTCGAGCAGGTTGTCCACGATGAGGAGCGAATCCTCCTGGATGTTGGTCAGCGCCAGCTGGCCTTCGAGCCGGCTGAAGCGGTTGAACGGATACGACGCCTGGCCGAAGGCCTGACGGATGATGAACCGGTCGACCGAGGTGGTGACACTGGTGTCGTTGAAGTTGCTACCGGCGCCGATCAGGTAGTACGGCGTGGTCGAGACGCCCACGCCGTAGTTGATGCGGTGCGCCATGTTCTGGTACGCGAACAGGAGGTTCAACTCCTCCAGGCTGCCGTTCAGGTAGCCCGAGATGATCATCGCGTTGCTGCCCAGGATGTCGCTCAGCACGATCGTGGTGCCGCCGTAGAAGCCGCGCCCGAAATTGTCGCGGGTGTATCCCACCGTCGGCCGGGCGATGTAGTCGGGGGTGAACTTGACGTGGTACTTCTTCATCGTGAATTCGGCGGTATCCGGCAGCGCGATGGTGTCGCTCGCGAGCAGGGCCGCCACCGAGATAGGGGCGGGGGCGGTGCTATCGCCCTTGGGCGCCTGGTCGGCGGGGCGGAATCCGTGGGCGGAGCGGTACAACGAGCCGCCCTGGGTAATTGCGGTCGCGCGGGCGCCCGCCGAGTCGGGGGCCGGATGGACCGTGTCCGCCGGGGTCGGCGTCGCGGCCATGGCCACCGCACCGGGGCGCTCCAGCGTCAGGGAGGCCATCGCATTCTCGTCGGGGCGGTCCACGAAGGGCTGCTGCTTGAGCGCCCGCGGGTCGAGGACGCTGTAGACGTCGAAGTTGCCCTTTTCGTAGTACACGAATGCCAGCCGATCGGCGCCAGCCGCCCACGACAGCGCCGGGGACACCGGCGTGATCCCCTCGGCCCCGGTGTACAGGTCGGTGAGCCGGTAGATGTTCCGCTCACCGAGGTCGTACAGGTAGATGTCGCTGACACCGGTGCGATCGGAGGTGAACGCCAGCTGGTGCCCGTCGGGAGACCATTGCGGGCTCGTGTTGCGCCCGAAGTCCATGTGGGGCAGCGCCTCGATGGTGCCGTCGTCGAGGTGGTAGAGGGCGATGCGATAGTTCCCGAAGATCAGGGTGCGGAAGTCGGTGGCCGGGCCGCGATCGGTCACGAACGCGATCGTCCTGCCGTCGGGTGACCAGACCGGGTCGAGGTCGGCGTACTTGTCGCTGGTGAGCCGCTTGAGGCCGGTGCCGTCGGCGTTGATGGTGAAGAGATCGGAGAGCCCGCCGTCGAGGCCGCTGAACACCAGCTGCTTGCCGTCGGGACTCCAGCTTGGGGTGAGCGCCGCCGCCAGCGGGATCGGGATGTCCCGCACCTCGGAGTTCCGGTCCACGTCGAGGACGATCAGGTGGTCCCGCGGTCCACGCTTGGCGACGAACGCGAGATACTTGCCATCCGGCGACCAGGCCACCGACGAATAGATGAAGCGGAAGGTCTCGTAGTTGCTGCTCCAGGTGGACTTGAAGAGCCGGCGAATGACCTTGCCGGTGACGGCATCGGCGAGCCAGAGGTCCACGAAGAAGGTGTTGCGCTCGCTGAAGAACGCCACCTGCCGGCCATCGGGTGAGAGCGCCGGGGCCAGGTGGTAGATGCCGCCGACCTTGTCCTCGTCGAGCATCACGCTGGCGAAGGCGCGCGCCTTCTGGCGGTCGGCGATCTCGGGAAGGAACCGCTTCTGGATGGCGTCGTGCCATTCCTGCGAGAGTCGCTTGAAATCCTCTCCCGTCACCCTCCGGAACGCCGATTCGAGCGATCCCGAGAGGGTGCCCTTGAGGATGGTGCCGATGGCCTCGTCACCCCAGCGCTCGCCGATGTAGGCCAGGAGGGCGTGGCCGTACCGGTAGGGGAAGATCCGCGGGTCGGTCGAGAGCTGTTCGATGGTGGGGAGCTTCCCCTCGAGCGCGGCATCGCGGAGCCACATCGCGGTGGCCTGATCGGAGGGGCCGATCGAGAGGTACTCCGCCATCCCTTCGACGAACCACCCCGGCGGATTCAGCGTGATCAGGGCCCCGAGGTTGCCCCCGGCCCGCCCCCGGCTCCAGGTATCGTACTGGAACTGGTGGACCATTTCGTGGGTCAGGACGTGCTGGAAATCCTGGTAGGAACCGGGGAAGGGAAGGACGTTCCGCTGCTTGAGCGCGTCGGTGGCCCCTTCGACCCCTTCACTGTAGCCGACGGCGTTGTTCTGCTGGAAATCGGAGTGAGAGGCGTAGAGGATGATCGGCTTCCGCTCGGTGAACTTGTGGTCCAGGATGCGCGAGAGCCGGGCGTAGGAGCGCTCCGCCATCCGCGCGGCGTCGAGGGCCGCGGCGCGCTCGGTGTCATAGTAGTAGACGTCGAAGTGTTCGGTCTCGATGATCTTGAAGTCGAACGCGCCGTACTGGACCTGGTTCTGTCCGAAGTACTGCGCGGCGGCGGCCGTGGGGAGGGCCGGCAGGAGGAGGAGCGCCAGGAGCTTCTGGGTGGAACGCATTGCGGTCCCCTTCATCGATGTCTGCCGGCCTGCTACGAGCCCGTCCGGAGTGCCGGGGCGTCGTCCCAGAGGCGGTCGAGCTGGTAGAAGGCCCGGGCCTCGGGGTGGAACAGGTGCACCACAAAATCCACGTAGTCGAGCAGCGCCCAGCGTCCTGCCGTCAACCCCTCGACGTGGTGCGGATGCTGTCCCACCGCACCAAGCGCGCGCTGCACCGAGTCGGCGATGCCCCGGACGTGGGTGTCCGAGGTGCCGGAGGCGATGATGAAGTAATCGGTCGCGTCGGTCAGCCCCCGCAAGTCCAGGACCACGATGTTGTGCCCCTTCAGGTCCTCGACAGCGTGGAACGCCGTCGCCACGGGGGATGGCAGCGGGGTCACGCTGTCCCATCCCGGGACGGGGTGCCGTCCTCCACCTGCCAGAACAGGGCCCACGCCCCTTCGCCGACGTGGGTGCCGAGCACCCCGGTGGCGAGCGCCACGATGCAGTCCTTGGGGCGATACGCCGCCAGCAGCGCTGTCCGCACCCGTTCGGCCATCTCCGGCGCATTGGCGTGGACCACGCCGAACCGCACCGCCGTCGGCCGTTGCGCCAGCCTTCGCTCCAGGAGCGACAGCACCTTCGGCACCACGTTGTCGCGGCCGCGGACCCGGTCCACGGGAACCACGCGCCCGGCATCATCCAGCCCGAGGATCGGCTTCACGTCCAGCATCCCCGCCAGCCAGGCCCGACCCTTCGTGACGCGCCCCGACCGGATGAGGTTGTCGAATCGGTCCACGGTGATGAAACACCCCGACCGCTCCCGGATCCGCTCCAGTTCGGTCACGATCTCCGCACCGGTCCATCCCGACTCCGCGAGTTCCGCCCCCCGCAGTGCGAGGAGCCCCACCCCCAGCGATGCGGAACGGCTGTCCACCAGGTGGATCCCTCCCAGCTGGGCGGCCTTGACCGCCGCCTGCCCCGACTGGAAGGTGCCGGAGAGCCCGGTGGAAAGGAGCACCGCCACCGCTTCATCGGCGCCGGTCCGCGCATCCCGGAACGCCTGCAGGAAATCGGCGGGGGTCGGCTGGCTGGTGGTCGGCAGCACCCGGGCCTGACGGAGCCGGCGATAGAACTCCTCGGGCTTGAGCTCGATCCGGTCCTTGAACGTCTCATCTCCGAACATCACCTGCAGCGGCACCAGGGCGATGTGATGGCGGTCGAGGACCGCGTCGGGAAGATCGGCGGAGCTGTCGGTGATGATGGCCACCGGCCGGACATCCCCGTGGGCCAGCTTCCGGTGCTGCGCCCGCATATCCTCGGCCTTGGTGCTCTGCACCGCGCCCCATCGGGCCGCGTAGGTAAAGACGGCATCGGGGGTGTCGGTGTGCACATGCACCTTGAGGAGATCGGCGGCGACGACCACCACGATCGATCCGCCGAAGCTCCGCATCGCGGCGCGCACGTCGTTGGTGGCCGGGAGCTGTTCGCCCCGGACCAGGAACTCGGTGCAGAACTGGAAGTCGCGTTCGGCGGCGACGGCGGCGTGTGCCGCCGGGGCAAAGTCAGGTGCACTGGCCCCGAGGGGGGCTGCGGGCAGGATCGGATTGCCCTCCAGGAGCCGTACGACACCCTCGAACATCAGGACAAATCCCTTGGCACCGGCATCGACCACGCCGGCCTCGCGGAGCACCGCGAGGAGCTCCGGCGTCCGCGCCAGGGAGGCCTCTCCTTCGGCGAGGGTCCGGCGCATGAACGTCAGGACGTCGTCGGTGGTCGGAGCGGCGCGGAGGGCGGCCGCGGCGGCCTCGCGGGCCACGGTGAGGAGGGTGCCCTCCCGCGGCTCGTCGAGCGACGCCTCGAGGTGGGCGGCACCGGCCTCAAGGCATCCGGCGATGTCGATGGTCGAGAGTTCGGTGCGGGTGCCGCTATGCTCGGCAAAGCCAAGCAGGAAGTGCGCCAGCATCATCCCCGAGTTGCCGCGGGCGCCGAGGACCGCGCCGCGCGACATGGCCTGGACGGTGGCCGGAAGCGGCGCGTCGCCGAGGGCCCGGAGGGCGTCGGCGACGGAACGGAGTGTCAGGGTGAAGTTGGTGCCGGTGTCCCCGTCGGGGACGGGGAAGACGTTGATCCGGTTGATCTCCTCGCGCCGTCCCGCGACCCAGTCGCTGGCCGCGAAGAGCCCGCGGGCGAGCCGCGGACCGTCGACGTAGGTGAGCCCCAAGCGTCAGCCCTGGACCACCGAGACCCGGATCTCCGCCACCACGTCGGGGTGCAGCTTGAGCGGGACCATATGGTCGCCCAAGGTCTTGATGGGGTGCTCGAGTTCGATCTTCCGCTTGTCGACCGCGTGGCCGAGCTTGGCGAGCCCCTCGGCGATGTCGTGCGCGGTGATCGACCCGAAGAGGCGGCCTTCCTCCCCCGCCTTGCCGATGAGCGTCACGACCCTGGCGTGGAGCTCGGCCGCCAGCGCCTCCGCCCCCGAGCGTTCGGCGGCGAGCCGGGTGGTGCGCGCCTTCGACTCGGCGGCCATCCGCTTCTTGTTCCCCTCGGTGGCCTCATAGGCCAGGCCGCGGGGGAGGAGGTAGTTGCGGGCGTAGCCGACCTTCACCTTGACGAGCTCGCCGGCCTTGCCCAGCGCCTTCACGTCCTCGCGAAGAATCACTTCCATCTCAGCCTCCCTGTGCGGCGGCCTTGCGCCGCCGGAAATCGACCCAGGTATCGGCGAGCCCGATGCCAAAGAGCCCGGCCACGACGAACACCAGCAACACCACCGCCATCACCACCAGCGCCGTCCGGGTAAGACCCGGCAGCTTCCGGAGCGCCGGCCACATCACCGCCAAGCCGCGGGCGGCATAGAGCAGACTCATCACCAGCAGGACGTTGGCCGGTCCCACCGAGGCGGCGAGGAAACCCGACGACTGCGCCAGCACCGTGGCGAACGCCGCCACCAGGATCCAGACCAGGTGGTCGGAGAAGCGGAACTCGGCGAAGGGGCGTGGCGGCGCACCCAGCGGCGCCGCCGCGATCCGATGATACCAGCGCCAGGCCAGGTCGAGCCCCAGGGCGCCCAGGATCGAGAAGAGGGCGGGGGTGAGTGCCGCCACCGCCGCCGGCGCTCCCGGATCCGAGGCCGGGGCAGAACCGAACAGCTGCAGGGCGATGGCGCGCATATCGCCCTGGGCCAGCGTCAGCATTCGGGTCGCGTCGAACTCGACGGCGCCGAGGTCAAAGCCGAAGGCGTGGAGCAGGAGCACGAATACGATGCCTGCCACCGCGGTGGCGATCCACGATGGCGGGGTCGATCCTCGCGGGCGACCGAGCGCCACGATCGCGAAGACGCCGGCCAGGAGGGCCCCCCACGCATTCACCGCGTAGTAGAGGAGCGTGCCGCCCGACTGCAGCCAGAGCGACACCGTCCAGACCAGCGCCGCACCGATCCAGAGCCATTCCCGTGCGGTGCGGGGGCGCCCGAAGAGGAGGAGCACCGCCAGCGCCGCGAAGAATCCCCACGGCGCCACCGACAGGAAGAGCCCGAGCGCCAGCACGGCGCCCAGCGTGATGCGCGGGGGCGCCGGATGGACCGGGGCGCTCAGCTCGTCTGACCCTTGATGTACGGGATCAAGGCGAGCTGCCGGGCCCGCTTGATGGCCGTGCTCAGCTGCCGCTGGTGCCGGGCGCAGGTGCCCGAGAGCCGGCTGGGCAGGATCTTCCCGCGTTCGGTCAGGAAGCGGGTAAGGGTCCGCTCGTCCTTGTAATCGACGATCCGGACACCCGATTCACAGATGGCGCAGGTCTTCTGGGGGCGGCGCATTATTCGTCATCCTCCTCGTCCGACTTGCCCGCGGTGACCGGCACCGGCTGGGCGCCTTCGTTGGCCACCACCAGGAAACGCAGCACCCCCTCGTCGAGCTTGACCGCGCGCTCGAACTCGGGGAGGGCCGTCGTCTCGGTCTCGAACTTGGCCACGACGTAGTAGCCGGAGTCGTGCTTCTTGACCGGATAGGCGAGCGAGCGCTTTCCCCAGTGATTGACCTGGGGGGCCTCGGCACCGGGTTGCTGGATGAGGGCGTGGAAGCGCGCGAGGCGCTCATTGATCGCGGCCTCTTCGAGGGCAGCATCGAAGATATAGACCGCTTCGTACGGGCGGGTCATGACACCTTCCTTTGGACTGTTCGCCCCGGCCCGGTGTGGGGCAGAGGAGGAGGATTGTAACGCGGGGTAAGTATAAACGGGGGGCGCGGTTGGGCCAAGGGGTGGGAATGGCGCTCAGCGGCCGATGACGATCCTTCGGGTGCGCTCGGCGGTGCGGGCGCCGTCGCTCACGGTGAGGACGAGGAGATAGCGTCCGGGGGAGAGGTTGGCGAGCCCCAGCTCCTTGGAGATGAGGTCCCGTGCGCCCCGGGCCGTCGTCGGGAAGGCGATGGAGATGACGTTGTGGGTGGAGTCGGCGCCGAACTTCCGTACCGCGATCCGGGTGGTGTAGGGGGTGCCGGGGCTCAAGCCCCCGACCTCGTAACTCAAGACCGCCGCGCTGCCGCGGGGGAAGGTGTTGAGAGGGTTCAGGGGGATGGGGCCGTCCTCCCTGGTCCAGGTGAGGCCGCTCCCCTCCCGCCCCAGGATCGGGTCGCTCAGGGTGAGCCCCGGATCGTCGAGGGCAGGGGCGGGGAGGTCGGCGAGGGCCCAGGCGCCGCCGATCGAGTCGGCCGAGTCGGCGATCATCACCTTGGCGCGATAGTCGCCGGGAGGCACCGTCAGTACCGAGAATCCGGTGAGCGTCTGGCCTTTGGTGAGGGGGCGGTGGGCGTGGATCAAGCGGACCGAGTCGGTGTTGAGGGCCAGGTGGCCCAGGGAGTCAGCGGCCTGGATCCGGAGGCGCAGGGCGTAGACGACCGATGAATCGGGGAGCATTCGATACGGCACATCCCGCAGATCGGGGAGGGCGTAGACGACGAGGAGGCGGGAGGTCCCGGGCTCCGCTCCTCCGGCACCGTACGCCTGGATGACACCCTCGAGCGAGTGCGGATACCGCAGCGGGAAGGCGTCGGTCGTCGTGCCGATCACCATCGAGCGATGAGTAACGGCACTGTCCTTCTTGAGTAGCAGCCCGACGATGGGGTCGTCGATGGCGAACGCCTCAGCCCTGACGGCCGCCCGCCCCGCCTCGATTTCCTGCAGCATCGCCATTTGGCGATAGGTCGGGCCAAAGTCAAGTCGCGAATCGAATACGGCCGGGCCAAGCTCCGAGAGCGCGCCCAAGAGGGTCCAGCCACCGGGATCGATACCCGCAAAGTGGAAGACGAGGTTTCCGCCCGGCCGAAAATACAACCAGCTGACATTTGGGACCTGTTTGATCCCGTGGTATATCGCTTGGACGAACCCATCAGAGGCTATACCGTCCGGTTCACCTTGGCGAAGGTATATGACGCCACGGTCGTCGAACGCCCGCTGCACGGGCACGTAAGCGCGGGTATCCGACTGTGGAGTGAACCGATAGCGTCCGACAAATGGAAAGTGATCGAGCACGTACCGATAGCGACGCTGATGCTCCGCTAGTCGAGACCCGGTGCGGCGGTCCGCGTCTGCGTCGCGGCCCTCCCAGAAATGATGGAGCCAGAATACCCGGCTTGCCGCAGAGCTCAGGGTATCGTAGATCCGCAATTCCGCGCTGTCGGCGATCCAGCCGATGTCCTCCCGATACAATGTGCGTGCCGACGGCGAATCCTCCTCGGCCCCGGCATAGTAGCTCCGTGATGCATCCTCCTGACGGGCGAGCCCATACAGTGCCCTGGCATCCTCGAAGAGGCCGGTGGCAGAGTCGCCACCTCGCGAGAGGTAAAACTGGAAGCCAGCGTGGGCGGTTGCGTAACTGTCGGCACGGAAGGCGAGCCGGCCGAGGACCAGGAATGGGTCGGCGTCTCGCTGGGAGGAGTCGAGTGCCGGATGCAGCTGCTGGAGCGCCGGGAGGATCTCGGTGTCGAAGTTGTCATTTAACGCGATGTGGCCGAGCGCTGTGGCGGCGGGAACGTAAGTCGGGTCAGCCTTGCCTGCGCGGTTGAAGAACATTTCGGCTGCTTCGAGCCAGGTGGCACCGACCGGCTGGTGAGGTGGGAAGCGGATCTTGACCCGTCGTACAGCAAGTTCGGCCTTGGCCATTCCGAGGCCGTACCAGGGATAGGGCCAGTGAGGCTCTCGATCACCGGCAGCCCAGAACGCATCGGCGGCCGCGAGGATCAGGTCGTTCGAGTCGGTCACCTCGCCGGCACGAAGGAGCGCCCAGCCGAGCTCGATGCGGAGGACGGCATCCTTCTTGGCGGAGTCAGCGCGCGCCTGCGTGCCGGTCAGGATCGTGAGTAAGTGGGTCGAGTTGCTGTCGGCGGCGAGGGCCGTGCGGAAGGTGTCGATCGTGGCGCGGTCGACGGGGCCTTGAGCCATCATCGGGGGGCTTGCCAGCGTCAAGCTGAAGGCCAGAGCGGCGACCTCGGCGATAAACCTTGACCCCGCAGCGGCTCCGGTGCGCCTACTTAGTATGAGTGACCTCAGACATTCCTCGATGCGAGTCACTCCCGTGACGCTGGAGCGTGATCACCCAAGAGACCCACATCCTCACCGGACGGATCCGCCCGTCGTGCCCGGAAGGATCGTCAGAGCGACCTCGCGTTCCACCGATCCACCCCGCCTCGTCTTCACCGTCAGTTTCACCCGATAGGCCCCCGGAGTAAGCGCGCTCAGGCCCAGCGTCCGATGGATCGCAACTTCAGTGGAGGTGGCCACCTCGGACCATTCGATCTTGATGCCGAGCGGTCGCGGTCCAAGGAGCCGGCTCAGGAACGAGCGCCCACTTGGTTGCACAGAGAGGGCGACGGTGAGCGTGTCCCCCGGGGTGACGCCTCGCACGGCCGCCGTCAGCTCCACCGGCTCGTTGTGGCGAGGGTCGGTCCACGGCGAAAAATAGGTCGAATCCCCATCCGGGGTCACCCACGGCAGAGCCGAGCCAGCGGGCGCCAACACGGGACCATCAAGGCTCAGGCCGGCCGCCGGTGCGGGCGGGTCGAGGTCCACCCAGCCGCTGACCCCTCCCACGCTGTCCCCCAGGTCCACCGCGGCATGCACGGCAGCCTGACCAGGGGGAAGGGGGAGAGTGACCAGCGCGATCCACCATCGCGCACCATCCACGACCGCGGTCCGGGATGTTGTCGCGGGCCCGGACCAACCCATCGCCTGTTTGCCCGCCATGTATCCGCCGATTCGGACCTTCGGCGTCTGCGCGTCCGGGGCATCGGACTTCCGAAGCCGGGCGGCAAGCGCCAGATGCAACAGCCCATCGGAGCCGAGTCTCCCGAACATCTGGGCTCGGCCCCGGACCTCGAGCGGGTGGGCAAAGGTCACGGGATTCTCGTCCGTGGACGTCGCCTGCGGAATGGCAATCTCCCCGCGCGCGATGTCCTGCTTGATGAGCCGGGCGGCCAGCATCAAGGTGGCGGTCAGATACCTGTTGTATGCGGGGAGCATGGAGGCCCTGGGCTCCATCATCGCCAGCGTATCGTGGTACTGGGGAATGCACCCCGGCGGCGTTTCGAGCTGGAAGACAGAAGCCACGAGGCGGTAGTCTCCTGTCGCATGCATATCGTAGAAGTGGAGCACGAGCGTGTCGGCGCCAGGCAGGAGGTACCGCCAGGATTCCGCGGGGTAGTCGAAGGGCGTAGGCGTGGTGATCCGCATCTCCGGCGGGCCGTGCCGGACCCAGGTGACCCCGCGGTCGTCCAGATCCGTCCGGTGCGAATCGTAGTTCTGATCGGGGTAGCACCAGAGCGGGATGGGCCGCCGGTCGCCGAGTCGGGCGAAGTGCTGGATGGCGTAGAGCCACCGCCGATAGTGCTCCCGCAGGCGGCTGCCGGCGGGCTGGAGGTCGGTCAGGTCGTGCGCGTCCCAGAATCGCCGGAGCCAGGCGGCGCGGTCTTTCCCCGTGGCACTGTCGAAGCCCGCCAGCGCGTTCGGTGGGACGAGCAGCAGGAGGTCGTCGCGATATCCGGCAATGGCCGCCGAGTCCGGGAGCGCGGCGCCGGCGTAGTACAGGGAGTCTCCCGCACTGTCACCCTGGCCGAGGAGAGTCCGGGATTCGTCGAGGAGCGCCACGGCGTGCTCTCCCCCCGCTGCGTCATAGGCCCGGAAGGCCGCAAGCGAAGAGTCGTACGCCCCGGCGAGCCGCTCAACGCGCGCTCGGACGATGAGGAGGCGCGCGGGGGTTCCGGCGGCGAGGGGCACCGCGGCGCGCAGAGCCCGAAGCGCCTCGGCCTGCCGTTCGACCCCGCGCCAGCGAAGCACCAGCTGCCCCAGGGAAAAGACGGCAGGGGCGAAGTCCGGATCGAGCCGGATCGCGGCGAGATACTCGTCCGCCGCCCGCCGGAGATCTCCTTGGCCGGCGGTCAGGCCGAGGTTGAGGTGATTGGCTGCCGTCGCGCTGCCGTACGCTTCCCGGGCGAGGCCGCGGCAGAAGGGGGGGTACGGCCAGACTGGTGTCCGGCGTTCGGCCGCGGCGCACAGATCGCCGGCGTGCTCGATGTCGGGGAGGGTGCCCAGTCGGAGCGAGAGGAGGGCGCGCCGAAGCAGGGTGACGGTGCTCGTGTCCTTGCCCCGATCAAGCAGCTGCACCTCGCGGCGGAGCGCGGAGGTGTCGAGAGCCGTCATCAGCGAGTCGCGAAACCGCTCGAGGATGGCGGCTCTTTCAGGCGCCTGCGCCTGCACACCCCGGCCACCAACGACGCAGAGTGCCACCAGCCAAATGCGAACGACTTCCGTAGAGGTGGGCAATGTCAATCGTGGCTCCGCGCGAGTGCGCAATCGTTGCCGTGCCCCACTAACCTCAGTGTCCTCTCGTGATCCGCTTCCACTCCTGGGAGGTCCTGTTGCCGAGAGAGTCGGAGTCAACGAGAGGTATCGTGGTGGTGCCGAAGCGGCTAGGGATGCGCTCGAAAATGATAGAGTTGGAGTGTAGTTCTCCAGGGGCGGCCCGGCTCCCACGCGCATTGCCTCGCCCGACGCCGAGAGATCCTCTTGATTGCGAAGATGCACAGGCGCGGCGTCGGGCGTACCAGAACGGGGGAACGTTCCGCCGGCTCGCTACAGGTCGTCACCACAACCGACGATGCCGACCCAGCTGCAATGGTAGGTGTAGAGGCCGGTCTGTGTGCATCCTTCCCCTGCGATCTCCGTGCAAGTATCCGCGATCCCGTCCGGGTTGCACAGGGGCCTCTGTACCGCCGTTCCGTTCGGGTCAACCTGCGTACAACACCCCCCAATGTTGGCTGTATCGTACCCGCATACATTGGTCTGACAACTCCACTGCACGCAAGTCCCCTGCGTCTTGAACAACGGAATGGCGGGGTGGTTGTCAGCGAGCGGGCCCGTCGCGTCAGCGCCGCCGGAGCACGCCAGCACCACTGCTGTCACCGCCATCAGGCCGAACCCGGCCCAGCGACTTCGCACGATGTTCATCGGACACTCCTGGAAGAAGGGATGGAACGGGGGGGAGCGGTAGTCCTGGGGCGTGCTGCCCCTGCAATCGCGACGTCGAATCTGTCGATCGGATAGGCACCGCGGATGGCGAGTCCGGTGACTTTCCCGTCGGGTCGGGTGCGGCCCACCACAAATCCGGGGGTGCCGTCAAACCCGGCCTTGGACGCCGCGGCAGCATCGGTGGCGATCGCGGCGTCATACTTCCCGGACGCGGTACACGCCTTGAACGCCCCGGCGTAGAGTCCGGTCTGGCGGGCGAGGGTGCTTAAATAGAGGTCGGAGAGATCTTTCTGGTGGGCAAAGAGCGAGTCGTGGAAGGCCCAGAACTTCTCGGCTCCCTGAGCCCCGGCACACCGAGCCGCCTTGGCGGCAGGGAGCGCAAAGGGATGGATCGCGGAAAGCGGAAAATCCCGCAGGATGTACCGCACTTGGCCGGTCGAGATGTACTTCTGGCGGATGAGCGGGAAGGTCTCCGTGGCGTGGCGGCCGCAGAAGGGGCATTGAAAGTCGGTGAACTCGACAATCGTCACCGGTGCCTTGGCGGAGCCGAGTGTCTCTCCGATGGCGTCCACCGTGACCGACTCAGGCTTGGCACCGCCGCCGCTGGCAAGACCGTAGCGCTGGATATAGGCGTTCATCGCCGTGACGGTGACGGCGAGGCTATCCACGCGGCGCTCCATCCGGGTCAACCGGGTGGCGAGGGCCCGGTCGGCGCAAGAGCTCACGAGGAGCGCGAGGAGCACAACGGCGGCGCTGGCCTGGGGGAGGCTCAACCTGCCCATTGATCGGGGCTCCTGGTTTTTGTCGTTGGGGAGAGTGGGCGCCCCCCTTGACCGGGGTCGCAGATGATGCAAACTCAATGTCCCCATTCCCCCTGATGTGCGCTATGACAAATGGAGCGGACTTTCCTCCGACCGATGCTGCTCGCCGGCTCTCGGGCGCCATTGCCTCCCTGTTGCTGATGCTGCAGGTGGCGCTCGGTCCCGGAAGCGTGGCGTCGCGGACCGGGTTCGGCACCCGCCACCGGTTGCGGCGGGCGCTGGCGGCCGAGGGGTTCGAAAGCCCGTCCCACCTGATGGGGTCGCTGCGTATAGCGCGGTGGCTCTGGACCGCGGAGGCGATGGGAGAGGCGTTATCGGCGCAGGCGCTCAGAGTGGGCCGCGACTCGGCGGTGGCCTACCGACTCATCAAGACCCGCACGGGATTACCGTGGACGGAATGTCGTCGACGCGGCACGGCGTGGTTCATCGAGACCTACCTGGGGGATCCCGCAGCTGCCGTACGTGAGACCAACGGGCAGCACACCGTTGTTACGAACTCGACCAGGGAAGGCGATGCGCTGCGTGCGCGCGGGTCACCTGGCGCCGCCTGACCGGTGAAACCAGGAGGCACCTTGAAATGTGAAGAGGCCGCGGGAGCATCCGCGGCCTCTTCACTTGTTGGCGTACCACGGAGCTCAGGAGCAGTTGACGGTCTTCCCGAACTTGCCCTTTCCGGATCCGCGATTGACGCCGCCGGAGAGCGCTCGCGCGATCCGCTTCGAAGAGTAGGCGCCGCTGACGGGGTTGGTGCCACCGAACGCGGTGCCGATCCCGATCGAGATGGCCCACGGCGACGACCCACTGCTCAGGCCGAAGCGGGTATCGACGACCAGGGCCA
>DASSGV010000026.1:0-2795 GCA_035693225.1 Gemmatimonadales bacterium
GCCGCCACCCACCGATCGGTCGGCGCCGGCCCGTGACCGTTGCGGGCCACGAAGATCTTCTCGTGCGGGGTGCGCTCGTATGCCTCCGATGCCAGGAAGAGCTCCTCGAAGAGCTTTTCGCCGGGCCGGAGGCCGCTGAACTCGATCAGCATATCCCGCCCGACCTCGTATCCCGAGAGCTGGATCAGGTCGCGCGCCAGGTCCACGATCTTGACCGGTTGCCCCATATCGAGGACAAAGGTCTCCCCCCCCTTCCCGATCGTGGCCGCCTGCAGCACCAGCTGCACCGCCTCGGGAATCGTCATGAAGTAGCGGGTCATTTCGGGATGCGTCACCCGCACCGGGCCGCCGGCGGCGATCTGCGCCTTGAAGATCGGCACCACGCTCCCGCGGCTGCCGAGCACGTTGCCGAACCTGACCGACACGTAGGGGCGGCCGGTCTTGAGCGCCGCCTCGTGCACCAGCTTTTCCGCCACCAGCTTGGTGGCCCCCATGATGTTGGCGGGGTTGACCGCCTTGTCGGTCGAGATCATCACGAAGTGCTGGGTGCCGTGGCGGGCCGCCGCCTGCACCACGTTGTGGGTGCCACCGATGTTGTTGGTGACCGCTTCGTCGCAGTTGGCCTCCATCAGCGGCACGTGCTTGTGCGCCGCCGCGTGGAAGACCGCCTGGGGCTTGTGGATCGAGAAGATCAGGTCGATGCGCCGGGCATCACGCACGTCCGCGATGATCGGCGTGAAGCGCACCTCCGGGTGCCGGGCCCGGAGCTCGTTGTGGATGTCGAAGATGCTGTTCTCGCCGTGACCCAGGAGGATGATCTCGCGGGCCCCGAAGACCGAGATCTGGCGGCAGAGCTCGCTCCCGATCGAGCCGCCCGCCCCGGTGACCATCACCGTCATCCCGTTCACCAGGTCGGCCACTGCCTGGTGGTCGGTCTGCACCGGGTCGCGCCGAAGGAGGTCCTCGATCTGGACCGGCCGCAGCTGATTGTGGGTGACCTTGCCGGTGAGGATCGCGTCGAACCCTGGGACGATCTTGGTCTCCAACCCTGCCTCACGGCAGAGCGCCTGCATCTCACGAATGACGGTCCCGGTCACCGCCGGCATCGCGATGATCGCCACGGATGCGTGATGGGTCTGCGCTACGTGCGCGATGTCGGTCCGGTCGCCCAGGATGGGAAGCCGGAAGATCTCGCGGCCCGCCTTTTCAGGGTCGTCGTCGATGAACCCCACCGGCTCCAGGTCGAGGTCGCGATTGGCGAGGAGCTCGCGCGCCATCGAACTTCCCGCGTCGCCGGCGCCGATGATCAGCGCTCGACGCGCCTGCGCCCGTCCCTTGTGACGGAGCCGCTCCGCCACCGCAAAGCGGAGCGCAAAACGGAACCCACCCGACCAGGAGATCGCAAAGAGCGTCGAAATGATGGGGAGCGAGCGCGGCAGGCGGGGGACGCCGACGGCGACGAAGGGGTATTCCGCCACCAGCCACGGCGCGAGCACAAAGTGAATGACCGAGACCGCGAGGCCGGCCAGGAGAAGGCTCGTGGTGATCCCGAACATCTCGTCCAGGCTCGCGTAGCGCCACATCCGCCGGTACATCCCGCCCCGGTACATCAATGCCGCATTGCAGAGGATCGCCCAGCCGGTGAACACCGCCAGGCGTGCCAGATAGGGGTCAAGCCCGTCAAAGCCATCGAGGCGGATGGCCAGCGCCGCCAGCGGGATCAACGCCCAGCCGACGACATCGATGACAAACAGGAAGCGATTGCGCAGCAGGAATCGCATCGAGGATCCTGAAGATCGGGGACGCCACCTCACCGGCGACGGTCCCACAGAGACGTCCTGAGCGCTTCGGGGTTAAGTGGACAGCGTCAGGGGAACGTAAGGTAAAGCAAAGCGGGACAAAGAGCTAGACTATCAGGCCCAATTAAGGAAAATGCAGGATCGGAGCGGGAATCTATCGGACGGCGCCCACTCTCCGCTGTGCCGGGGGTCACAGGCGAGAGCCGGTAAGTGGTTGTTGTGTGAAGATTTATGGTGGTGTCCCGTCGTCACCCTACTCACCCCCTGGGCGCACGGGCGGACCGGCGCACGGACGGACCGGCACCAGCGCCTTTCCTCACCACGCGGGCCCCGACTCCACGTACGCTTTTCCTCACCCCCCTGCCCCACTTCCTTGCGGCGACTCGCGCTTCGCGCTCGTAAGCCGCTGCGGTCGCCACGTTCGTGGAGAGGGGGTGAGCAGAAGGGTGACCTGCGCCGACCCGTCCGGCGGCGCCTTGGCGCCGCCGCGGTGTGTTCATTGTGGGGCGCGCTGTAGGGGCGCAGCATGCTGCGCCCCTACCGGCGCAATGCCGGCATCGCGTGTGCGGGGTGGCCGCAGGCCACCCCCTACGAACGGGCATCGAGACCAGCTGATAGCCGATAGCTGATAGCTGATAGCTGATAGCTGATAGCCGCCGTTAGTGGCCGCAGGCCACCCCCTACGAACGGGCATCGAGACCAGCTGATAGCCGATAGCTGATAGCCGCCGTTAGTGGCCGCAGGCACCCCCGCAGAGCAGCTACCGCACCCACCCTCCCCGCTCTACCCGCTCGCACGTCGATGCGTTACTGTAGGCTCGTCCGTCCCGACCGATCGCTCCGACCATCCCTCCGACCCTCCGCCCCTGCGACCCTCCGACCCTCTTGCGCTCCGTCATCCTCTCCCACGCCTACCTCGATCCCGCTGCCCGCGGCAAACTCCGCGCCCTGGCCGCACTCGGCTGCGCGGTCACGGTCGGCGTCCCTGAGCGGTGGA
>DASSGV010000027.1:0-61434 GCA_035693225.1 Gemmatimonadales bacterium
CGCCGCGGCAAGCGCCGGTTGGGCAGGGCTGCATTGAATGCACCCCTGGCTTGAAGAGGAACGGCGGACCGCCCGCTCCCGGTCCGCCTTACCGCCTTATATGCCGGCCGCTGTCGTCAGGCGGGTTTCTCGCACGGCACGGTGCCGAGTTCGCCCGGCACCGAAACTTCGAGGATTTCGACATCGTTTGAGGTGCGCAACTCGTTGTGCTTCATGCCGCCAGGGATGAATACCGAGTCGCCGCGCTCGAGGCGCAAGCTCTCGCCGGTTTCGAATTCGAGCTCGACCCAGCCGTTCAGCGCGTAAACGAACTGGCCGTCGCAGGTATGATAATGCCAGCCGGTCGGCTGGGTCATGCCGGTTTTCGCTTTCATCACCTGACCGCGCATGCGGCCGCCGCTGGCGTCCTTGATCGCGAGGTCGCGGTAGCTGAAAAAATCGCGCCGGCCTTCGGTCATTACCGGCTTTTTCTCGCTGGCATGGCCGACCTTCATGGCCGGTTGGCGGGTGAGGGTCGCGGCATCATCGGGCATCGAAACCTCCTGCGACAAAATCGTTCAACCTAATTTTAGGAGCGCACACCCGGCGCAGCAAGGCGCGGCCCGGTCACGAGCCGCAGAAATCGCGTTTCGATTCATAAATCGCGCATCAATTCATAAAGTGCCACGGCGGCGGCGTTCGAGACGTTGAGGCTCGGCAGTTCCGGCCGGGTCGGCAACCGCGCGAGATAGTCGCAATGCTCGCGCACGAGGCGCCGCAACCCGCCGCCCTCCGAGCCGAGCACCAGCGCGACGCGCGGCCCGAGATCGAGCGCGGCGAGCGCCGCCGGCCCTCGTTCGTCGAGGCCGCAGCACCAGTAGCCCCGCTCTTTCAGCCGGTCCAGGGCGCGCGCGAGGTTGGCGGCGCGCACCAGCGGCACTTGTTCGATTGCCCCCGAGGCGGCCTTGGCGAGAGTGCCGGTGATCGGCGGCGCGGCGTGTTCGGCGACAATGACCGCGGCGGCCCCGAACGCCGCAGCCGACCGCAATACCGCGCCGACATTGTGCGGATCGGTGACCTGGTCGAGCACGACGACGACGGCGCGTCCGGCAGCCGGCTCTGCGGCGGCGAGCGCCTCGTCGAGGTCCGGCGCGGCAAGCGGCTCGACCTCGACGGCCCAGCCCTGATGCACCGCGCCTTCCGGCAACAGCAGGTTGAGGCCGGCGCGGTCGAGCACCGCAAGCGGCTCGCCGTCATCCTGCCGTTTGGCGTGGGCGGCGCCGGCGAGCCGCGCCGCCTCGCGCGCCTCGTCCGGCAGCACGGCGAGTCGGCGCCAGCGCCGCCGCGGGTTGGCGAGGACCGCCGCGACGGCATGGCGCCCCCATATCCAACCTTCGCCGCGGCCCCGACGCGGCCCCGATTCGGCCTTGTCCGCCATTGGCTTGCCGGGGTGGCGGCGCCCGCGAAATGCTTGTCCGGCCATCGCCCGGCTCCTATATTACAAGGGCGGCCGGAGGAGGTATCGATCTCCTCCGGCGCCTTGGTCCTCCTATAACCGGATGGTGATCGAGATCTCGATCCGGATTTTCCGGAGACCAGGAGGAAGTGGATTTTCATCCTGTCACTCCTCCTGAGTCGCGGGGCCTATTCCCCCGCGACAAGGAGGATCGTCGCCCGGACCTTTCATTCATGTCGATGCGCGGCGGCGCGGGCCGTTCGCCGCGGCGCGGCTGCCCGCGCGAATTGTTGACAAGGCTGGGGGAAGGTCCTATCACCCGCGCTCCGCGGCCCTCCCCCCTTTATCGCGAGATGAGCGGCGTGCGACGGGTGGCTCGCGATCGCGGAGGGGTGGCCGAGTGGTTAAAGGCAGCAGACTGTAAATCTGCCGGCGGATGCCTACGTAGGTTCGAATCCTACCCCCTCCACCAGCGCCCGTGCGCTTCTCGCCGTGTCGAGCCGCGAAACCGGGGAAACGCCGGAGTCGGGAACGGTTCGGGCGGGTGTAGCTCAATGGTAGAGCTCCAGCCTTCCAAGCTGGCTACGTGGGTTCGATTCCCATCACCCGCTCCAATTGCCTGTGCGTATTGGTCCTCCTCTCCCGTGAAGCAGGAAGCCGCAGCGATGTCCAAAGCGAAGTTTCAGCGGACGAAGCCGCACTGCAACATTGGGACGATCGGGCATGTCGACCACGGCAAGACGACGCTGACGGCGGCGATCACGAAGGTGTTGGCGGAGTCGGGGGGTGCGACGTTCACCGCCTACGACCAGATTGACAAGGCGCCGGAGGAGAAGGCGCGCGGCATCACGATCGCGACGGCGCATGTCGAGTACGAGACCGGGAAGCGGCATTACGCGCACGTCGATTGCCCGGGCCACGCCGATTACGTCAAGAACATGATCACCGGGGCGGCGCAGATGGATGGCGCGATCCTGGTGGTGTCGGCGGCGGACGGGCCGATGCCGCAGACCCGGGAGCACATCCTGTTGGCGCGCCAGGTCGGGGTGCCCTCGCTGGTCGTCTACATGAACAAGGTCGACATGGTGGACGACGAGGAATTGCTGGAGCTGGTCGAGCTGGAGGTGCGCGAACTGTTGTCGTCCTACGATTTTCCGGGCGACGACATCCCGGTGATCAAGGGGTCGGCGTTGGCGGCCTTGGAGGGCAAGGACGAGGCGATCGGCAAGAACTCGGTCTTGGAGTTGATGCAGGCGGTCGATGACTACATCCCGCAGCCGGAGCGGCCGAAGGACCGGCCGTTTCTGATGCCGATCGAGGATGTGTTCACGATCTCGGGGCGCGGCACGGTGGTGACCGGGCGGGTCGAGCGCGGCATCGTCAAGGTCGGCGACGAGGTCGAGATCGTGGGGCTCAGGCCGACCGCGAAGACGATCGCGACCGGGGTCGAGATGTTCCGCAAGCTGCTGGACCAGGGCGAGGCGGGCGACAATATCGGGGTGCTGCTGCGCGGCACCAAGCGCGAGGAGGTGGAGCGCGGGCAGGTGCTGGCGAAGCCGGGCTCGATCACGCCGCACACGGTGTTCCTGGCCGAGGCCTATGTCCTGACCAAGGAGGAGGGCGGCCGGCACACGCCGTTCTTCAACAACTACCGGCCGCAATTCTATTTCCGCACGACCGACGTGACGGGGTCGGTGAAGTTGCCGGAAGGCACCGAGATGGTGATGCCGGGCGACAACATCTCGATGGAGGTGGAGCTGTTGGTGCCGATCGCGATGGACGAGGGGCTGCGCTTCGCGATCCGCGAAGGGGGCCGTACCGTCGGCGCCGGCGTGGTGACGAAGATACTGAAGTAGGCTATCAGCTATCAGCGATCGGCGATCAGCGGGATCGATAGCGCGAAGCTGACCGTTGATGGCAGTGGACTGATAGCTGGCTGATCGCTGATCGCTGATAGCCAGCACTGATAGCCGATCGCTGATAGCCAGCACTGATAGCTGATAGCCGATAGCTGATAGCTGCTCAAGAGGCCTACATGGCGCAAAAGATCCGCATTCGACTCAAGGCGTTCGACCACGGCGTGCTGGACCAGGCCGCGGCGGACATCGTGCGCACCGCCGAGAAGACCGGCGCGCAGGTGTCCGGGCCGATCCCGCTGCCGGTCAAGATCGAGCGGTGGACGGTGCTCCGCAGCCCGCACGTGGACAAGAAGAGCCGGGAACAGTTCGAGCTGCGCACCCACAAGCGCCTGCTCGACATCAATGACTCGCGGCCCCAGACGATGGACGCGCTGACGAAGCTGGATCTTCCGGCCGGCGTGGACGTCGAGATCAAGGTCGAGTAGCCATGACCAACGGACTGATCGGACGCAAGCTCGGGATGACCCGGGTGTTCGTCGATGGCGGGAACTCCGTCCCGGTGACGGTCATCGAGGCCGGCCCCTGCCGCGTGCTGCAGGTGCGCGCGGACGCGGTGCAGCTCGGCTTCGGCGCCCGGCGGGCGGTGCGGGCCAGCAAGGCGCAGGTCGGCCACGCCAAGGCGGCGGGGGTCGAGGCGGCGCCGGTGGTGCTGCGCGAGGTGGCCCTGGCCGGTGACGCGCCCAAGGCGGGCGACACGGTGACGGTCGGGATCTTCAACGCCGGCGAGCTGGTCAAGGTGACCGGCACGACCAAGGGCAAGGGGTTCCAGGGCGTGGTCCATCGTCACGGGTTCGGTGGCGGGCCGGCGACCCACGGCAACACCCGGCACCGGAAGCCGGGCTCCATCAGCCCGGGCACCGACCCTTCCCGCGTCATCAAGGGGAAGAAGATGCCGGGGCACCAGGGCGCTGAGCGCCACACGGAGCTCGGGCTCGAGGTCGTGAAGATCGACGCCGAGCGCAACCTGCTGTTCATCCGCGGCGCGGTGCCGGGATCGAAGAACGGGATCGTGCTCGTCGCCAAGCAGGCGGGGAGGAGCCGGTATGCTTGAGGCCGCGCACTACTCGGCGGCGGGGGCCCGTCACAAGACGGCCTTTGCGCTGCCGGAGCCGTTCTTCGACGGCACGGTGAACGAGGCGGTGCTGCACCAGTCGGTGCGCGCCTACCTCAACAACCAGCGCCAGGGGACGGCCGCCACCAAGACGCGGAGCTTCGTCTCCGGCGGCAACCAGAAGCCGTGGAAGCAGAAGGGCACCGGCCGGGCGCGGCAGGGGTCCACCCGGGCGCCGCACTGGCGCGGCGGTGGCATCGTCTTCGGTCCCCAGCCCCGCAGCTACGAGACCGACGTCCCGCGCAAGGTGCGGCAGCTGGCCCGCCGCTCGGCGTTGAACGCCCGCGCGCGTGAGGGCGCCCTGCACGTGGTGGAGAGCCTGGCCTTTGCCGAGCCCAAGACCCGGGTGCTCGCCGACCTGCTGGAGAAGCTGGGCGTCGCCGAGGCGAAGGTCCTCGTGCTCACCGCCACGCATCGCCCGGCGGTGTACCTGAGCGGCCGGAACCTGCCGATGGTGGACGTGCTGTCGTACGCCGATGCTGCGGCCTATGACATCCTCTGGGCCGACCAGGTCGTGGTCGAAGAGGCGGCACTCTCCGGTGCGGTGCCGGTCGAAGCGGCGGAGTCGGCCACGATGAAGCCCGCGCCGAAGGCCGCGAAGCCCGCCAAGGCCAAGGCCGTGAAGAAGGCGGCCGCGCCGAAGTCCGAGAAGCATGCCCCGAGCGGACGCGAGGGGAAGAAGGCCGCGCCCAAGGCGGCGAGGCCCAAGGCCGAGAAGAAGGCCCCGAAGAAGAAGGGGGGCAAGTAGATGCCCGCGATGCACGAGATCATCGTCAAGCCGGTGGTGACCGAGAAGTCCTCGGCCAGCTACCAGGCGCGGAAGGAATATGCGTTCCGGGTCCACCCCGCGGCCACCAAGCCGCAGATCCGCGAGGCGCTCCAGAAGCTGTTCGGGGTGACGGTCACCGATGTCCGCACGATGCAGGTGCGGCGCCGGGAAGTGAACCGCGGACGCACCCGCGGTGCGACGGCCGCCTGGAAGAAGGCCATCGTGACGCTCAAGGACGGCGATTCGATCGCCGTATTCGAGGGCTGACATGAGCATCAAGCAATTCCGTCCGATCACCGCCGGGACGCGCTTCCGGATGGTCTCCGGATTCGACGAGATCACGCGGGCGACGCCGGAGAAGTCGCTGCTCGAGCCGATCAGGAAGTCGGGCGGGCGCAACAACCTGGGCCACGTGACCTCGCGCCATATCGGCGGCGGGCACAAGCGGATGTTCCGCAAGATCGACTTCAAGCGGAACAAGTTCGGGGTCCCGGCCACCGTCGCCGAGATCGAGTACGACCCGAACCGCTCCGCCCGGATCGCGTTGCTGGTCTACGCCGACGGCGAGAAGCGCTACATCCTGCACCCGAAGGGCCTCAACCAGGGCGACACCGTCGTCTCCGGGCCGGGGGCCGACGTGCGGCTGGGCAACGCCCTGCCGCTGCAGGAGATCCCGCTCGGCACCACGGTGCATAACGTGGAGCTCAAGATCGGCAAGGGCGCACAGATGATCCGCTCCGCCGGGTCGAGCGCGCAGGTGGTGGCCAAGGAAGGCGACTACGTGACGCTCCGGCTCCGGTCGACCGAGATGCGGCGGATCAACGGACGCTGCCTGGCCACCATCGGCGAGGTGGGCAACTCCGAGCACGAGCTGATCTCCGTCGGCAAGGCGGGGAAGACGCGGTGGCTGGGCCAGCGCTCCAAGGTCCGCGGCGTCGCCAAGAACCCGGTCGACCATCCGCTGGGTGGCGGTGAGGGGAAGACCTCCGGTGGCCGTCCGCCGGTGAGTCCGTGGGGCAAGCCGGAAGGCCGGAAGACCCGGCGCCCGAAGAAGGCGTCCAATCAGTTCGTCGTGCGGGGCCGCAAGCGCGGGAAGGCGACGCAGTAGGGGGGGCGAAGAGCTATCGGCTATCAGCTATCAGCCTGTCCCGATTGTGCACCCGGATAGCGATGGCGGTAGCCGATAGCTGATAGCCGATAGCTGATAGTTGACAGCCGATCGCTCGAACAGAGGCGTAACCGATGTCGCGTAGCATCAAGAAGGGCCCGTTCGTTCAGGAATCGCTGCTCCTGAAGGTCCAGGTGCTCAACAGCAGGAACGAGAAGAAGGTCGTGAAGACCTGGAGCCGGGCGAGCACCATCCTGCCCGAGTTCGTGGGCCACACGTTCGCGGTGCACAACGGCAACAAGTTCGTGCCGGTGTACGTCACCGAGAACATGGTCGGCCACAAGCTGGGCGAGTTCGCGCCGACGCGGATGTTCCGCGGTCACGGCGGCAAGATCATCGCCGACAAGAAGGCCAAGCCGGAGTGAGTGCCATGGAAGCCCAAGCGATCCAGCGGATGGTGCGCCAGTCGCCCCGGAAGATGCGGCTCGTCGTCGACGAGATCCGCGGCAAGGGCGTGAACGAGGCGTACGCGATCCTCAAGTTCAGCAAGAAGCTCGCCGCCAAGCAGATCGCCAAGACGCTGCGGTCGGCGGTGGCGAACGCGGAGCAGCGGGCGCTCCAGTCCAACGAGCCCTTCGACGTGGATGAGCTCTACGTGAAGAAGGCCATCATCAACATGGGCCAGCCGCTCAAGCGCTTCACGGCTGCCGCGCAGGGACGCGCGACGCCGATCCGGAAGCGGACCAGCCACGTGGAGCTCCACGTGGCCACGCGGGAGACGAAGTAATGGGTCAGAAGACACATCCGATCGGCTTCCGGCTGGGCGTGGTCAAGCCCTGGAAGTCGCGCTGGTTCGCCACCAAGGACATGCCGGCCCTCCTGAAGGAGGACGAGCTGATCCGGAAGTACCTGAAGGCGCGGCTGGGGCATGCGGCCATCGCCGAGGTGCACGTGGAGCGGCGGCCGGGGAAGGTCACCGTGACGGTCCACACCGGGCGGCCGGGCGTGGTGATCGGCAAGCGGGGCGCCGAGGTGGACAAACTGCGCGACGAGCTGGCCCAGCTGACCGGCAAGGAAGCGGCGGTGAACGTCGAGGAGATCAAGCGGCCGGAACTCTCGGCCCAGCTCGTCGGCGACAACATCGCGCACCAGCTGGTGCAGCGGATCTCCTTCCGCCGGGCCATGAAGCGCGCGGTGCAGAGCGCGATGCGGATGGGAGCCCAGGGGATCCGGGTGCGGCTCTCGGGCCGCCTCGGTGGTGCCGAGATCGCGCGGACCGAGAAGTACCTCGAGGGCCGGGTGCCGCTGCACACGCTGCGCGCCGACATCGACTACGCCACGAGCACGGCCAAGACGACCTACGGCACCATCGGGATCAAGGTCTGGATCTTCAAGGGCGAGGTCGTCGAAGAGCTCGGCGGCCGTACCTACAGCACGGGGAACTGAGCCATGCTGGCGCCGAAGCGAGTCAAGTTCCGGAAGCAGTTCAAGGGGCGCACCAGGGGCACCGAGTCGCGCGGGACCACCGTGGCGTTCGGCGAGTTCGCCCTGATGGCGCTGGAGCCGGGGTGGATCACCAACCGGCAGATCGAGGCCGCCCGCGTCGCGATGACGCGCGAGATGAAGCGGGGCGGCAAGGTGTGGATCCGGATCTTCCCCGACAAGCCGATCACCAAGAAGCCGGCCGAGACCCGGATGGGGAAGGGGAAGGGGAACCCGGAGGGATGGGTGGCGGTGGTGCGGCCCGGGCGGATGCTGTTCGAGCTGGAAGGGATCCCGGAGGACCTGGCCAAGAAGTCGCTCGGCCTGGCGGCGTCGAAGCTGCCGCTCCGGACCCGATTCATGAAGCGGCTGGAGGTCTGACGCATGAAGGCGAATGAGATCATCGAGCTGTCGGTGACCGAACTCCAGGCCAAGCTGGCGGAGTTGCGCGAGGCGCGGGTGAAGCTCCGCTTCCGCTCGGCCACCGAGGCCATCGAGAACCCGATGCAGTTCCGGACGCTCCGGCGCGATATCGCCCGGATCGAGACCCTTCTCCGGGCCCGTGCGCGGGCCGGACAGGCGTGAGGCCAGCGATGAGCGAGACCACGACCGAGACCCGCACCCGGCGGAAGACCCGCACCGGTGTCGTCACCAGCGACAAGATGACCCGGACCGTGACGGTGCTCTTGACCCGTCGATTTGCCCACGCGCGGTACGGCAAGCAGATCACGCGCACGAAGAAAGTGCACGCCCGCGACGAGAACGGCGCCAAGCTCGGCGACACCGTGCGGATCATGGAGACCCGTCCGCTGTCCAAGACGGTGCGGTGGCGGGTCATCGAGATCGTTTCTCGGGCGCAATAACGCAGGGGCGCGCCGGATGCGCCCTGCATGAGGACGGACAGAGGAACCTATGGTCCAACAGGAATCGATTCTCCGGATCGCGGACAACTCGGGCGCACGCAAGGCGCTCGTCATCCGCGTCCTGGGCGGCAGCCGGCGGCGGTACGCCGGGCTGGGCGACAAGGTCGTCGTGACGATCAAGGACGCCATCCCGACCGGGCAGGTGAAGAAGGGCGACGTGGCGAAGGCCGTCATCGTGCGCACCGTGAAGGAGACCCGCCGCAAGGACGGGTCCTACATCCGGTTCGACGAGAACGCGGCCGTCCTCATCAACGACCAGGGCGAGCCCCGGGCGACCCGCATCTTCGGCCCGGTGGCGCGCGAACTGCGCGAGCGGCGCTACATGAAGATCGTGTCGCTGGCGCCGGAGGTGCTCTGACATGAAGCCGCTCGTCTATCGCAAGTCCCGGCGCGACCGCCGGCAGGCGCTGCCGCAGGCCGTCAAGCTCCACCTCACCAAGGGCGACCTGGTGCAGGTGATCAGCGGGGACGACAAGGGCAAGCAGGGCCGGGTGCTGCAAGTGTACCCCAAGACCGGCCGGCTCATCATCGAGGGCGTGAACCTGGTCAAGCGGCACCTCCGGGCCACCCAGACGTCGGAAGGCGGCATCATCACGAAGCCGGCGCCGATCCATCACTCGAAGGCGATGCTGCTGGACCCCAAGAGCGGGGCGCCGACGCGGGTGCGTCGGCGGAAGGCCGCGGACGGCACGGTCGAGCGGGTGGCCGCGAAGTCCGGACAGCCGATCCCGAGGAACCGGTAAATGGCGACGACCAAGGAAAAGGAACCGCGCGCCAAGGGCGGGCGCGACAAGGACAAGGCGGGGAGCCTCCAGCTCGACCCGGCGCCGCAGGCGCGGATCGGGAAGCCCCGGCTCCAGGCGCACTACGAGACCGTGGTGCGGCCGGCGGTGGCCAAGGAGTTCGGGCTGAAGAACGCGATGGAGATCCCGCGCCTGGTCAAGATCGTGCTGAACGTCGGGATGGGCGAGGCGCAGAAGTCGCCCAAGCTGCTCGACGCCGTGGTGGAGGAGCTGATGATCGTCACCGGGCAGAAGCCGGTGGTGACCCGCGCCAAGAAGGCGATCGCCAATTTCGGCCTCCGGGCCGGGATCCCGATCGGCGCCGCGGTGACCCTGCGGGGCGCCCGGATGTACGAGTTCCTCGACCGCTTCATCAGCGTGGCGGTGCCGCGGATCCGGGACTTCCGCGGGCTCCCGAACAAGAGCTTCGACGGGCGGGGCAACTACACCATCGGCATCAAGGAGCAGTTGATCTTCCCGGAGATCGATTTCGACAAGGTGGAGAAGGTCCACGGGATGGACATCACCGTGGTGACGTCGACCGACCGGGACGACCTGGCGATGGCCCTCCTCCGGGCATTCGGCTGGCCGTTCCGCGGTGAAACCCCCGTGCGAGTGGGCTGAGGAACCTATGGCGAAGACCTGTTGGATCGAGCGCGCCAAGCGCACCCCGAAGTTCAAGGTCCGGCAAGTGCGCCGCTGCCAGCGGTGCGGCCGGTCCCGAGCGGTCCTGCGCAAGTTCGGCCTCTGCCGGATCTGCTTCCGTGACCTCGCCCTGAAGGGCGAGATCCCGGGCGTGCGCAAGGCGAGTTGGTGAGGAGACACGACAGATGACGATGACCGATCCCGTCGCGGACATGCTGACCCGCATCCGGAACGCCTGCATGGCGGGCCACCGGCGTGTGGACATGCCCGCGTCCCGGCTCAAGGGCGAGCTTGCGCGCATCCTGCGCGACAACCACTACATCGCGGACTTCAAGCTCCTCGAGGCCGAGGCGCAGGGGGTGCTGCGGTTGTACCTGAAGTACCACAACGAGCTGCCCGTGATCCGCGAGCTGCAGCGCGTCAGCAAGCCCGGGCTCCGGCGCTACGTCAAGTGCCGCGAGATCCCGCGCGTCAAGAACGGCCTCGGCATGGCCATCGTCTCGACGCCCAAGGGCCTGATGACCGATCGCGAAGCGCGCACGGCCAAGCTCGGCGGCGAGCTCCTCGCCGTGGTCTGGTAAGGGGGCGGACGATGTCGCGTATCGGCAAGAAGCCCGTCGTCCTGCCCAAGGGCGTGACGGCCACGCTGAACGGCCCCCGGATCGCGGTCAAGGGTCCCAAGGGCGAACTCACCAGGACCCTGCACGCCGACATGGTCGTCGCGATGGCCGGGGACACCCTGACGGTGAGCCGTCCGAGCGATGAAAAGCGCCACAAGGCGCTCCACGGCCTGACCCGCGCCCTGATCCAGAACATGGTCGACGGCGTCCACACCGGGTTCGCCAAGACCCTGGAGCTGCAGGGCGTCGGATACAAGGCCGAGCCCAAGCCGTATGGCGTCAACCTCGTCGTCGGGTACTCCCACCAGGTGCCGTTCCACGCGCCGAAGGGGATCAAGCTCACCGTCGACAACAACACGGTGCTCAAGGTGGAAGGTCCGGACAAGGAACTGGTGGGACAGGTGGCCGCGGAGATCCGTGCGGTCCGTCCCCCCGAGCCCTACAAGGGCAAGGGGATCCGGTACCAGGGTGAACAGGTCCGCCGCAAGGCGGGCAAGACTGGAGCCAAGTGATGCGTGCGATCCACCAACCCAAGACGCGCGCAGAACGGCGCTACCGCCGCCACCTGCGCGTCAGGAAGAAGCTCGAAGGGACCACCGAGCGCCCGCGCCTGGTCGTGTTCCGTTCGCTCAAGCACATCTCCGCCCAGCTCGTCAACGACGAGACCGGCAAGGTGCTCCTGGGCGTGACGGACGACTCCGATGGCGTGGCGCCGGCCGCCAAGGGCAAAGTGGCCAAGGGCAAGGCGGTCGGAAAGCGGCTCGCCGAGCTGGCCAAGGACAAGGGGATCACCCGCGCGGTCTTCGACCGTGCCGGCTATCGCTATCACGGCCGGGTACAGGCCGTGGCCGACGGCGCCCGTGAGGGCGGACTGGAGCTGTAAGATGACCGAACAGGTGGAAACGACCGGCGCTCCCTCCGGTGCCGCACCGTCCGAGGGCTCGGCACCGGCCCAGGCGCCGCGTCGCGGGCAGGGGGGCCGGGGGCGCGGCGGGAGCGGCGGCGGGCGCGGTGGCAGCGGCGGCGGACGTGGCGGGCGCGGTGGTGACCGCAATCGGGATGACCGCGACAGCGAGTTCGTCGAGAACGTCGTCGCCATCAACCGCGTGGCCAAGGTGGTCAAGGGCGGTCGCCGGTTCTCCTTCAATGCGCTCGTCGCCGTCGGCGATGGCAAGGGGAAGGTCGGCGTCGCGACCGGCAAGGCCAACGAGGTGTCCGAGGCGGTGCGCAAGGCCGTGGACGCCGCCCGCCGCGCCATGATCGAGGTCCCCCGCATCGGGGCCACGATCCCCCACGAGATCGTCGGCGAGCACGGCGCCGGGCGGGTGCTCCTGAAGCCCGCCGCCAGCGGCACCGGCGTCATCGCCGGTGGCGCGGTGCGCGCGGTGCTCGAGTGCGTCGGCATCACCGACATCCTCACCAAGAGCCTCGGCTCGAACAATCCGCACAACGTCGTGCGGGCCACGATGGACGGCCTGGGCCGCCTCATCACCGTGCGCCAGGTGGCGCGCGAGCGCGGCATCGACGCCGATCGCATCCCGTTCCGCGGGCGCCAGGAGGCGTAAGATGGGTCGTAATCCTGCGGTGGGCCGTCAGGGCCCCGCGTTCCACCAGATCGAACTCCCGGCCAAGCCGGTCAAGGGCGGCCTGCGCGTCAAGCAGGTCCGTTCGACCATCGGCCACGCCGATACCTATCGCCGCACGCTGGCGGCACTCGGCCTGCACCGGCACCAGCAGGTGGTGACGGTCCAGGACACGCCGTCGATCCGCGGCATGCTGTTCAAGGTCAGGCACCTGGTCGACATCGTGCCGACGAAGGAGACGTGATGGCCACCAAGTCCAAGACCCCGAGCAAGGTGACGCTCAGCACCCTGCGCCCCGCCTCGGGATCCACCCAGAACCGGCGCCGCGTCGGACGCGGCATCGGCTCCGGCCTCGGCAAGACCTCCGGCAAGGGCCACAAGGGACACAAGGCCCGCACCGGTGGCTCGACCAACCCGGGATTCGAAGGCGGCCAGATGCCGATGTACCGGCGGCTGCCCAAGCGCGGATTCACCAACCCCTTCCGGATCCCGGCCCAGCCGGTGAACCTGAAGGACCTGGGGAAGGTCTCCGCACCCGAGGTGAACCCGGACACGCTGTACACCGCCGGCCTGATCGCCAAGGCCGATGCACCGGTCAAGCTCCTCGCCACCGGCGAGGTCACCCGCGCCCTCATTGTCCGGGGCGTCCGCGTCTCGGCCGCCGCCCGCGCCAAGATCGAGGCCGCCGGCGGCAGTGTCGAGGCGTAGGCCGTGACCGCACCCCGCGGCGTCCCCGCATTCGCGATGGACGAGGAGCTCAAGCGCAAGCTCCTGTTCACCGTGCTGGCCCTGGTCATCTATCGGGTCGGCGCCCACATCGCCACCCCGGGCGTCAACGTCCAGGCGCTCAGCGACTTCATCAACAACTCCGCCGCCAAGGGCTTCTTCGGGCTCTACGACACCCTGGGCGGCGGCCTGTCGCGCGCGACGGTCTTTGCCCTCGGCATCATGCCCTACATCTCCGCCAGCATCGTGCTGCAGCTGGCCGGCGGGATGGTGCCGACCGTCGCCAAGATGCAGAAGGACGAAGAGGGGCAGAAGAAGATCACGCAGTGGACCCGCTACATCACGGTGGGCATCTCGCTGGCCCAGTCGTACACCTTCGGCCTGTTCATCGAGCAGCAGATCCCCGGCGCCGTGGCGGCACCGGGCTTCGGGTTCCTGGCGACGACCGTGCTGGTCCTGACCACCGGCTCGATCTTCGTGATGTGGCTGGGCGAACAGATCACCGAGCGCGGCATCGGCAACGGGATGAGCCTGCTCATCACGTTCTCGATCCTCGAGCGGCTGTGGCCGGGCACCATCAACCTGATCAACTTCATGAAGAGCGGGGTGGTGACCTTCCCCGCGGTCGTCGGGTGGATCCTGGCCCTGGCCGTGGCGATGGCCGCCACGACCTCCATGACCATCGCCGCGCGGCGCATCCCGATCAACGTGCCCCGCAAGGTGATGGGGCGCGGCCGCATCCAGGAAGGGAAGAAGTCGTTCATCCCCGTCCAGCTCCTCACCGCGAGCGTGATGCCGATCATCTTCGCGCAGACCATCATCATCGTGCCGGGCACGCTGGCGAGCTTCACCCGGGCCGCCTGGCTGCAGGACCTGGCCAGCACCTTCACCCCCGGTGACTGGCCGTATACGGTCCTCTTTGCCGGGATGACGCTGGTCTTCGCGTACTTCTATACCTCGATCGTGTTCCCGACGATCGACATCGCCGAAAACCTGAAGAAGCAGGGTGCGTTCGTTCCCGGCGTCAAGCCGGGCGCCAGCACCGCCGACTACATCGACTCGATCCTGTCGCGGGTCACCCTCTGGGGCGGCATCTTCCTGGCCGTCGCCGGCCTGATCCCGTATTGGCTCAGCACCAAGCTCAACATCCAGGCCCAGTTCGGCGGGACCTCGGTGCTGATCGTGGTCGGTACGCTCCTCGATACCGTGCGCCAGATCGAGCAGCATCGGCAGCTCCGGAAATATGACAGCCTGATGATGAAGGGCCGGGTGCGGTTCCGGGGACGCCAACAGCGGTATATGTGACCCGCAGCGATCAGCTATCAGCTATCAGCTATCCGCTGCTCCACAGGCCAACGAACCTCTGGTGCCAACATCGGAAGGGCGTTGCCTGCTGAGCGCCGGACATCGGACAACGGATAGCGAGAACCCATGGACCTCCTCCTCCTCGGACCGCCGGGCGCCGGCAAGGGCACCCAGGGCGCGTTGCTGGCCCGGCGGCTTGGCATCCCCAAGTTCGCCACCGGCGACCTGCTGCGCGACGCGGTGAAGCGCGGCACGCCCCTGGGCCTGGAGGCCAAGGCGGTGATGGAGGCGGGCCGCCTGGTGAGCGACGAGATCATCCTCGGGGTCGTCCGTGAGCAGGTGGCTCGACCGGACGCGGCCACGGGCGTGGTGTTCGACGGTGTGGTGCGGACGATTCCCCAGGCCGAAGGGATGGCGGCCATCCTCGCCGAGCGGGGCCGGCAGATGGATCGCGTGCTCTTCTTCGAGGTCTCCGACCGGGAGATCCTCGACCGGCTGGAACGGCGCCGCGACGTGGAACACCGGGCCGATGACGACCCCGCCGCGATCGCCACTCGTCTCGCCGCCTACCGGGAGCAGACGGCCCCGGTCCTCGCCTGGTATCGGGCCCGCGGCCCGGTGACGGTCATTCCCGCCGTCGGCACCGTGGACGAGGTCGCTGCCCGGGTACAGGCCCTCCTGGGGCGATGATCCAGTGATCACCCTCAAGTCCCCCCGCGAGATCGAGGCGATGGCCCGGGCCGGGCGGATCGTCCACGACACCCTCGAGCTGATGCACCGGAGCGTCCGTCCCGGCATCTCGACCGCCGAGCTTGATGACATCGCCGAGGCGTTCATCCGGAGCCACGAGGGCGCCACGCCGTCATTCAAGGGGCTCTACGGATTTCCCCGGACCCTCTGCACGTCGATCAATGAGGAGATCGTCCACGGCATCCCGTCGAAAAAGCGGGTGCTGGTGGAGGGCAACATCGTGAGCGTCGACGTGGGCGCGAAGCTCGACGGGCTCCACGCCGATGCGGCCACCACCGTGCCGGTGGGGGAGATCTCCCCCGAGGCCCGGCGGCTCCTCGATGTGACGCGGGAGTGCCTCCGTGCCGGCGTTGCCCAGGCGGTGGCCGGCAATCACGTCGGGGACATCGGCCATGCGGTGCAGACCGTGGCGGAGGGGGCCGGCTTCGGGGTGGTGCGGGAGCTCGTGGGCCACGGCATCGGCCGGACCTTCCACGAAGAACCCCAGGTCCCGAACTTCGGTCGGCCCAAGCGCGGCCCGCGCCTGACGGTCGGGATGACCATCGCCATCGAGCCGATGATCACCCAGGGTGACTACGCCACCCGCACCCTCGGCGACAAGTGGACCATCGTCACCGAGGACGGCAGCTTGTCTGCCCACTTCGAGCACACCGTGGCCATCACCGAGCAGGGGCCACAGATCCTTACCTGAACCTCGGCCGATCGTGGGTATCGCCCGTCGCCGCAGTGCCCGTTCTTCCAGCCTCACCTCCCGCCACACCAGATACGACCCCGGCACCAGTGCGCCGACCCCCACCATGGGGTGGTGCGCCGCATCCTGCCGTGGCACTCACTAAGTGCTGATGGGATAACATCTTGCGGCTCCTGCAACGGCGCGCTAAGTTGCCCCGATGCCGCGCGTCTTCTCCGGGATCCAGCCTTCGGGCGAACTGCACATCGGCAACTGGCTCGGTGCGGTGAAGCAGTGGGTCGATCTGCAGGAACGCCACGACTGCCTCTTCTGCGTGGTGGACCTTCACGCCATCACGGCCAAGTATGACGCGCCCACCCTCACGCGCCGCACCCGCGAAATGGCGCTGGGCCTCCTGGCCGCGGGGATCGATCCCGCCAAGGCGGCGCTCTTCGTCCAGTCGCACGTGCCCGAGCACGCCGAACTGCAGTGGCTGCTGACGACCATCGCGCCGCTGGGCGAACTCGAACGGATGACCCAGTTCAAGGACAAGGCGCGGCGACTGGAGAGCGTACCCGCCGGACTCCTGATCTATCCGGTGCTCATGGCGGCGGACGTGCTGCTCTACCGCGCCGACCTGGTGCCGGTGGGAGAGGACCAGGTCCAGCACCTCGAGCTGACCCGCGAGCTCTGCCGGAAGTGGAACGCGGAATTCGGCGGCGGGATCGCCTTCTTCCCCGAGCCCCAGCCCATCATGGGCAGCGCCCCGCGCATTCTCGGTCTCGACGGCCAGGCCAAGATGTCGAAGAGCCTTGGGAATACGGTGGGGCTGCTCGACCCACCGGAAGAGATCTGGAGCCGGGTGCGGGTGGCGGTGACGGACCCGGCCCGCGTCACCCGGCACGATCGGGGGAATCCCGACATCTGCAACGTCTGCCAGCTGCACAAGTATTTTTCCTCGCCCGAGACGGTGGCGATGGTCGAGGACAACTGCCGCAACGCCAAGTGGGGGTGCATCGACTGCAAGCGGCTGCTGGCGGAGAACATGGGCAAGACGCTGGAGCCGATCCGGGAACGCGCGGCCGCACTGAAGGCCGACGGCGGGGCGGTGGACCGGGCGCTGGCGGCAGGGGCGGACTCGGCGCGATCCCTGGCCCGCGAGACGCTCCATCAGGTCAAGGACAAGATGGGATTCCTGCCGCCGACCGCCGCACCGAGAGGCCCATGAGCGACCCGACGCAACAGGCAGGGAGCGGGACCGGGATCGAGAAGATCATCAAGGCCGCGGTCGAGCGCGGGGCCTCCGACCTGCACATCAAGGCAGGCGACGTCGTCCGCGCCCGGGTGCACGGGACGCTGGTGCCCCTCACCAAGCAGCGCCTCACGCCGGCGCAGACACGCGCCATCGCCCTCAAGCTCCTCCCCGGCGATGCCGAACGGAACGCGCTCGATGAGCTCCGGGACTACGACTGCTCGTGGGGGATGCCGGGTGTGGGCCGTTTCCGGGTCAACATCCTGCGGCAGCGTTCATCCTTCATGGTGGTGATGCGGGTCATCCCCTTCGCCCTGCCGACCTTTGAGGGGCTCGGGCTTCCCGACGTGGTGCGCCAGCTCTCGGAGTCCGACCGGGGTCTCGTCTTCGTCACCGGCGTCACCGGCAGCGGCAAGACGTCGACGGTGGCGGCGATGGTGCATCACGTCAACCAGACGCTCCAGAAGCACATCCTGACGCTCGAGAGCCCCATCGAGTACCTGCACCGGGACATCAACTGCTCGGTGACCCAGCGCGAGATCGGGGTGGACACCGAGTCGTTCGCGGTCGGGCTCCGGGCCGGGCTCCGGCAGGATCCCGACCTCCTCGTCATCGGCGACATCCGCGACACCGAGATCATGGACCTGGCGCTCAAGGGCGCCGAAGAGGGGCATCTCGTGGTCTCGGTGATGCCGACCCCGGACGTGACCTCGGCCATCAAGCGCCTTCTCTCCCTCTTTCCGCCGGAGGAACGGGAGATCGGCCGGGTGCGGCTCTCCGAAGCGCTCCGCGCCGTGGTGGCCCAGCGGCTCCTCCCCAGGAAGGACGGCAACGGACGGGTGGCGGCGGTGGAGGTGATGGTCTGCACGCCGCGGATCCGGGAGATCCTGCGAGATCCCATCCGGATCGACGACCTCACCGTCGAGATGATCCGGGGGCGCGAGGAGCACGGGATGCAGACCTTCGGACAGCATCTGGATGACCTGGTCGAGCGGGAACAGGTCTCCATCGAGACGGCGCGGGCGGCCCTCGCCGAGCCCGATGCGGCCCGTCCCGCGGTGGCGCCCGCCTGATACGCGTCAGGTCGGTAGTCAACTCTTCCCATGCCTGCTGAAGCGGTGAGCGGTAAAGGGTGAATGGATCTCCATTCGAGATCGAGAGTGGGGCCCGGCGGCATTTTTGGGCATACAGGTTCCTTCGTGCTGCTCAAATTGCCTACCGGCGCGCCACTCGGCTTTTTCCTAGTTGCGCGCTGTTCGTGCTCGTGCTCCCGTTGTCGCTGGCACGAAGAGGCACGCCCGGGGTAACCTGGGGTCGCAAGGTCAGGAGTCCGACTCGCCGCTGTGGCGAGGGATCGTCCGACCGCCGAAGCCAAGGATATGTGCGCCTTGCGGCTGTCGGGTCGGCTTAGATGCTGACTCCGGTCGCGAGGCGCTCACCGTTTTGGCCTTGGCGTCCTCGGCGGCTATCCACCACCCACTCGGTACGAACAGATGCTCGCCAGGGTACGGAGGTCGGTCTTTACGGTTGGGGTTCTGGCGTCGCTTGGTCTAGCGGCCGCGTGTTCACGCGATGCGCCTGGCGTGCTCCTGCCCGGGGCCGTTGGTCAGGACACGGTGTCCCAACCCATTCCGGTCATCACGGATGCCCTTCGCGAGCATATGCGGCGTGCCGGTATCCGCCTGACTAAGCCGAAGCCTTGGGCGCCGCCCAAAGGACTTGACCGGACCAGCTCACCTCTTGCCGATGGCCAGGAACTCGATCTGGACTTTGAGGGGTTGGGGGGATTCACCGTGGTTGGCGAGACGTATGCTGCGCTTGGCGTGATATTCTATAACGCCGATGTGATAGATACGCTTCTGGTGAGCGGCTGGACGGCGGCGTACCCGCCGAGGTCGGGGTCAAGCGTCATGATTCCTGATCAAGACAGCTACGACCCTGTGGTCCGGGTAACGACTGATGTGCCGGTGATGAGTGTCGGGGTCTACGCGACCTCCTATTTCCCGGTTACGCTGACGTGCTACGATCAGTCGGGGGTGGCCATCGGTGCTGATTCGATGGACTTCACCGATCTGTCGTACAGCGACTACTTCCGGGGACTGGTCAGCGGGATCTACGCGAACCACCACCTGCAGGTGGCGCACGCCGGCATTCGATCCTGCGGCGTCGGCGGAAACGCCAAGTATTACTCGCTCGATGATGTTGAGTTCAACAAGGCGACAACTCCCAAACTAGTGGTGCGTTGTGCGCCAGCTTCCGTTCCGCGCGGCGGCGTGGTCGACTGCGCCGTCACCGCAAACCCGGCCGCGCCGGTAACTCTTACTCAGGTCACCGCTACCGGGAACGGCCGTACAGTGTCCTATCCTGGGTTGCCGTTGCACATCGTCGCGGGCGACACCCTTCATTGGAGAGGCTCCGCCGTCGTTAGTAGTACGGTGTCGATTCAAGGGCGGGTTGGATCAGACAGCGGTGGTCCCGTCACTAATGACACTTCCAGTTTCGTGGTGGTGCGGCGCATATGGGGGCCACTCCACTACCCGCAACCTCTCGGCCCACAGTACGTGCTGGAGAATAGGGCCTGGGGGTTCACGGAGCTCCCGCGCCTCGGACGAGGCTTCCTGCTGAGTGCGTTCATTACGGATAAGATTGATTTTCCTTCCGAGCCTGTCGATTCCGTGGTACAGGGTCCCAATGCCGGATGGCAGTACTATCTCAATCCTCCCTTTATCACTACTCCGGTGATAGCTCTTTATCAGGGGCTAGCACCGGGCGATATGGGTGTGTGGGCCCAAGATCAGAATGGCGTCGACCCATATGGAACTACCGGGCCGCTGTTTGGGCTCAGGTATTGTGCCCAGGCAGACCTGCCCGCATTGAACGCGGCAGCACAGCGTCACGAGGGAGTCGGTATGCAGCACAACTCGCATTATTGGCAGTCCGACTCAGCTTTGGCGGCCAGCGGATTGGATACGACGCTGGAGGCGCTGGTCTGGACGGGACGTCGGGCCGGCCTCGATTCCATGGGAGGCCGCTTGTTCGCTGCGTTTAGCGTTGCAGATTCCACCATTGCCGCGCGATTCGATTTGACCGACTACCCCAATATTTTCAAGTCCATCCTCGGATGCGAGCCCGACAATGACCCGTATGACTCCAAGTAGCCCGGTCCGCAGCGCAGCATCATTTGGCCGAGTGCTGCTCTGTGTGGCATCGGTTGCGCTGATCTCGCGCAATGTGAGCGCACAGGCAGACCCTAGAGCGATCAAACTGCGTGACGACTGTCGCCTCGCCGAGCAGGTACTGCGGACGGGAGATCCCGCTCCCAAGAGAGCCTGGGCGATCGGCATCATCGGTGCGTGCCCTCAGGGTGGACAGGTGATGGCCGACGGACTGTTGGCACTTCGGCAGAGTCAGGACACGGTGGCCTTGGAGGGCTTACTCGACGAAGTCCAAGGGTACCAGTCGCCGGAGCTCTGGAGCGCAGCTCTGCAAGTGGCGACCGATGCCGGTTCTTCCCCTCTGGCACGCGCCTATTCGTTCCACATCCTGATTGATGACCTTGGGATGTCGCTCGTGGTCACCAATCACGAATTGCTGGACACGCCGGTAGGCGGCACCTGTATCTTCGGCCGTGTGCATGGTCTTCCCGCACTTTCAGGCCCAGCGCTTCCCGGCGACTACGTGCAGCGGACGCTCACCGGAGCTCAAGGGGTCGTGGCCGATTCTACGGCACCGGGCTCAGTCAGGAGCGCGGCGGAGTGTGCACAGTTGTACGCGGGGTTGAAGCTCGGGCTGCATTAGGTCGCAGGGCCGGAGACCAGTGGACTTCTCTGCGAGACGGCCGTGGGTGGTTGCCTACGGAGTGGTGTCCGTTATGGTGTCTACTGGGGGCGGCATCGACCGACAAACCTGCCGGGTGTTCCCGGCAAGTCGCCTTGTCTGTCCATGAGTTAGCGATTTGTTGCCGGAAGGTGTATCGGTCGGTTGACCGCTGATAAGCGTGAGGTCGGAAGTTCAACTCTTCCCAGGCCCATCGAAGCGGTGAACGGTGAACGGTCAACAGTGAGCGGGCTCCCGGCCGGAATTGCGGTCGGGGGCCTTTGTTGTCTGCGGGTGCGGGACGGAAAGCCCGATGAAGGGACGAGTGGGCGGGGGTGCTGGCTTCTTGGGGCGTGGGGTCGTCAGTAGAGCTGCGAACGCTCCGCGGCCTCGCGCGCCTGTGGCTCAGCTCTCTTGGAGGGCATGGCAGTGAAGTCGAACAGCGGGGACCTGCTAGCGATCGCAGGCTTGATATATCGCGTAGCGGTTGTTCGGCCCCTTGCAGCTGCTGATTCGGCGCTGGATACGCCCCAGGCATACGACAATGTGTGGCGGTCGGTGGGGTGCAAGCCGGACATTGTGATTGACGGACACTAATTCAGGGGCACTTATGCGCTCCACCTCCTTCCTCCTTGCGGGGCTTGTCCTCCTTGGTGCCTCGGCGGCCCGCGCCCAGGCAGATCCCGATTCGGTGCATCAGCGGGACGATTGTCGGTTCTGGGCCCAGGTGCTGTCCACTGGCCACCCGGCGCCGCATTCGCAGGTGGCGGCCATGAATATCCTGGCCTGCCCGGAGGCCGGATCAGCGATGGCATCTGCTCTTCGCAATCTGACGGGCGAGTCGGACACTGTCGTGCTGGAAGACTTTCTTTCAACGATTCAAGGTCTGCGAGACGGGGACTTGTACGCAGCCGCGACCGCGCTGGCGGTGGACAAGGGCGCTACGCCGCTCGCGCGCATCACGGCCCTGCGGGTTCTGTTGCGGCAGCCGGGTTTTCTTTGGGAGGGCGGTGTCCGCGACTTCGCGATGGCGCCCCAGGGTGCGTGTGGGTTGGCGAAGTTACCGACCACGACGGAAACGCGCGGTGCTCCGCTTCCGGCCGACTATCTGGACGCCATTCAGGCCATCGCTGCCCAGATCGGTGCTGACACAACCGATGTGATGGAAGTGCGAAATGCCGCGCGATGTGTGGGCCACTATGTCCACACGCGAGTCAAGTACTACAGCGACTGGCCGCCAGCGCTCCATTGGTAGGGTCCACAGCCGATCGTATGGTGTCCGTTAGGGGTGGTGGCATCGACCGACACACTTGCCGGGCGTTCTTGGCAAGTCGCCTGAGCCGTCAATGAGGTGGCGATTCGATGCCGGGACGTGTGGCGGCCGGTTGACCGCTGATTGACCCGGGGTCCGGCGCCCCCTATCTTTCACCCAAGGATCCACGGGCCCTCTTGGGGCCCTTTTTCGTTGGAGGCGGTCCGAGGATGTTCGATCCGAAGCATCATTGCGTGGTGGTCGTCGGCGCCCAATGGGGTGACGAGGGCAAGGGCAAGCTGGTCGACGTCCTGGCCGAGCGTGCCGACGTGGTCGTCCGGTATCAGGGCGGGGCCAATGCCGGGCATACCGTCGTGATCGGGGAGGAGCAGTTCATCCTCCAGCAGATCCCGTCCGGGGTGCTCCACGCCGGGGTCACCTGCGTGGTGGGGAATGGCGTCGTGCTCGACCCGGAGCAGTTCTTTGCCGAGCTCGACGGATTGCTGGCCAAGGGGATCGACGCCGGGGGTCGGGTGCGGGTGTCGGAGCGGGCGCACCTGGTGTTGCCCTACCACAAGCTCCTCGACCAGGCCAACGAGTCGAGCCAGAAGATCGGGACAACCGGACGGGGGATCGGCCCGGCGTACGAGGACAAGTTCGGGCGGCGCGGCATCCGGGTGGGCGACCTCGCCGATCTGCCGACGGTGTCCGCACTGGTGCGGGAACGGGTGGAGCGCGCCAACCGGGTCCTCGCGATGCTTGGCGCCTCCGAGCGCGCCTCGGCCGACGAGCATGTGGCATTGCTGGAGCGCCTGGCGCCGCGACTCGTTCCGATGTCGGTCGATGCCGGGCTCCTGGTGCAACGGGCGCTGCGCGGCGGGAAGCGCGTGCTCCTGGAGGGCGCCCAGGGTGCGCTTCTGGACGTCGATCACGGCACCTACCCCTTCGTCACGAGCAGCAACACGACTGCCGGCGGGGCGGCGACCGGTGCCGGCATCGGCCCCACCGCCATCGACGGTGTGCTGGGGGTGGTGAAGGCCTATACCACGAGGGTGGGGAATGGCCCTCTTCCGACTGAGGCGCTCGGCGCCGAGGGGGAGCGGCTTCGGGAGATCGGGGCCGAGTTCGGGGCCGTGACCGGGCGGCCGCGGCGCTGCGGCTGGTTCGACGCCACCGTGGTGCGGTATTCGGTGCGGGTGAACGGTCTGACGGGGCTGGCGGTGACCAAGCTGGATGTGCTCGACACCTTTGCCGAGGTGCCGGTGGGGACGGCGTATACTCTCGACGGGGCGAGCTGCGAAGAGATGCCTTCCGATATCGAGCGACTGGGCCGGATCAAGCCGGTGTATGAATCGCTTCCGGGGTGGCGGCGCTCGACCGCCGAGGCGCGGCGCCTGGCCGACCTGCCGCCCCAGGCCCGGGCGTATCTCGATCGGTTGCAGGACCTGGCCGGCGCGCCGATCCGGTATGTGAGCGTGGGGACGCGAAGGGACCAGATCATAGAGGTATGAGGGAAGGAGGGGAGGAGGCGACTCGGAGGTGCACATCGGGCCCGTGCCACCCGGGGAGAGCCCTCTGCCGTAGCGCTCCTCGATAGCTCGCCCGCTCACCTCTTCACCCCCTCGCCTCTTCGCCTCCTCACCTCTTCGCCTCCTCACCTCCCCTTTCCCCCCCCTCCTCCCTACCTTTCCCCCCGACCAGTCGCTCAACCGGGGCGGCCCTTCCTTTTGCTTCCTGACCGATCCATGGCCGATGCCACCCTGATGGACAAGCTCGTGTCGCTCTGCAAGCGGCGCGGATTCGTGTTCCAGTCCTCCGAGATCTACGGAGGGCTGGGCTCGGTGTGGGACTATGGTCCGCTGGGCGTCGAGCTGAAGAAGAACGTCAAGGACCGCTGGTGGCGGGCGATGGTCCACGAACGTGACGACATCGAGGGGCTTGATGCCGCGATCCTGATGGCCGCGAAGGTCTGGGAGGCCTCCGGGCACGTGGCCGGGTTCACCGACCCGCTGGTCGACTGCAAGACCTGCAAGTCCCGTTTCCGGGCCGACCAGCTCGAGGACGCGCGCTGTCCCCAGAAGCCGTCGAAGAAGCCGGGGGAGCACAGCACCTGTCAGCTCACCGAGCCGCGGCTCTTCAACCTGATGTTCAAGACCTTCATGGGGCCGGTGGAGGAGCAGGCGGCGACGATCTTCCTCCGGCCGGAGACGGCCCAGGGGATCTACGTCAACTACCTCAACGTCCTCAACAGTTCGCGGCAGAAGGTGCCGTTCGGGATCGCCCAGATCGGCAAGGCGTTCCGCAACGAGATCACCCCCGGGAACTTCATCTTCCGCACCCGCGAGTTCGAGCAGATGGAGATGCAGTTCTTCGTGACGCCGGGGAGCGACCTTGAGTGGTTCGAGCGGTGGCGCGAGTGGCGGATGGCGTGGCACCACGGGCTGGGCCTTACCCCCGCCAAGCTCCGCTGGCACCAGCACGGCCCGGGGGAACTGGCCCACTACGCCAAGGCGGCGTACGACATCGAATACGAGTTCCCCTTCGGCTGGAGCGAGATCGAGGGGATCCACGACCGGACCGACTTCGACCTGGCCCGGCACCAGGAGCACAGCGGCAAGAAGCTCGAATACTTCGACCAGGCGGCGAACACCCGGTACCTCCCCTACATTGTGGAGACCTCCGCCGGCGCCGATCGGGTGACGCTCACCACCCTCGTCGACGCCTACCGTGAGGAGGAGATCGAGGGGGAGACCCGGGTGGTCCTCGGCCTTCATCCGGCGATCGCACCGATCAAGGCCGCGGTGTTCCCGCTGGTCAAGAAGGACGGGATGCCCGAGACCGCCACGGCGCTCTACGACGACCTTCGCAAGCGCGTCCGGACGTCGTATGATGACAGCGGCGCCATCGGCCGGCGCTACCGCCGGATGGATGAGGTGGGGACGCCGTACTGCATCACCATCGACGGCGAGACCGCCAAGGACCACGCGGTGACCATCCGGCACCGGGATGCGATGACCCAGGAGCGGATCGGGATGGACCACGTGGCGGCGTGGCTGGCGGAGCGACTGACGCCGTGAAGAGTGAACAGTGAAGAGTGAACAGTAAGGAGGAACGACCGCCCGTTCACCATTCACCGTTTACCGTTTACCGTTCACCGATCCACCGATCCACAACCCGAGTTCAACATGACCCACGAATGCACCACCACGCTGTCCGGCGCCCAGGTCCTGGCGCGCGCCAAGGCGTTCTTCGCCGAGCGGGTGCCGCAGACCGCCGCCTTTCCGGACGAACAGGGCCCGGCATTCCTGACGCTGCGCGGCCAGGGGGGGGAAGAGGTCGCGATCGCGGTCACCACCGACGGCGCGGTGACCCACGTCCGGGCTTCGACGCTCTTCTTTGACCAGGCGGTGGCGCGCTTCCTCACCACGCTGCCGTCAGCCCAGGTCCCGGCATGAGCGCCACGATGCCGATCCGGGTGCGGGTGCACGATGCGTGGGAAGAGGTGGGCCTAGACCTCGACGCCGGCACTCGGCTGTCCGACGTGAAGCGGCGGGCGCTGGCCGGCGCTCGGCGCGTCGGCGACCCCGATGCCTATGAGATCAAGTTCCGGGGGGCGCCGATCCTGGATGAGTCGACGTCGCTCGAAGGCGCGGGCGTGGTGCGCAACGCCGAGTTGATCGTGTTGCCGCGGCGGCGGCAGGCGGTGCGGTGACCGGGCGTTTCCGGACGTTGACCTTCGCCGCCGTCGGGTTCCTCGGACTCGACGGCGTGCTCTTTCTCTGGCTGGCCCGTGCGGCCCATCGGCCCGGGTTCTACTGGGCCACCGGAGGGTGCTGGGCGGTCATGGCATTGGTGCTCCTGGCCGCGCGAGAGCAGCGGAGACGCCTTGCGGCCATCGCCCGGGAGCGGGAGGAGCTGCGGCGGGCGGCGGAGGAACTGCGGACCCTGGTTCGGCGTCCGTGAGCGACACCGTGGCCGCGCTCAAATGGTGGGCGTGGGACGATTCTGGTACCGCGTTCATCGGCGGATGGTGCCACGTTGCGGTCGAGGCCCGATCCGATGCCGCTCCGTCGCCCTGTCCGCCGTCCGGCGCCCGCCGCCGTTGAAGACCTCATCGTGAGCCTTCGCGGGGTCCGCGTGGTCCTGAGCCCCGACCTGGCCCGCCTCTACGGGGTCCCGGTCAAGGCGTTGATGCAGGCCGTCGGGCGGAACCGGGTCCGTTTTCCCCGTGATTTCCTCTTTCAGTTGACGGCCACCGAAGTGGGCAACTTGAGGTCACAATCTGTGACCTCAAGTTGGGGCGGTCGCCGGGTGCGCCCGTACGCGTTCACCGAACAGGGAGTGGCCATGCTCTCCAGCGTGCTTCGCTCGCCCCGGGCGATCGCGGTCAACATCGCGATCATGCGCGCCTTCGTCCGCCTCCGGTCGATCCTCGCGTCTCACGCGGATCTTGCGCGGCGGCTGGAGGACCTTGAGCGACGGTACGACGGAAAGTTCAGGATGGTGTTCCAGGCGATCCGGGAGTTGATGAATACACCGGAGGAGGCCGAGGAGGCGCGACCGCGGATCGGATTCCACGCTCGCGGTGGCCGGGCATTAGCCAGAGGCAGGTTGGCGACGGGGCCGGTCCGGTGACCCGCATCTACACCCATCCGGGCTGTCTCCTCCACGACCCCGGCCAGGGACATCCCGAAACGCCAGAGCGTCTGCGCATCGTACTCGAGAAGGTGCGAGTGGCGGGTGGTGAGGTGCGAGAGGCGGCGTCAGCCGATATCGCCGCCCTCCGCGGCACTCACCCGGACTCCTACGCCCGCGACATCGAGGAGCTCTGCCGCCGAGGCGGGGCCATCATCGGCCAGGATACGGTCCTCAACTCCTCCAGCTATGCCGCGGCGCTCGGCGGGCTCGGCGCCATCCTCGCCGCCGTGGATCATGCGCACGCGGGGGAGGGCAATGCCTTCGCCGCCGTGCGACCCCCCGGTCACCACGCCCTCCGCGAACGGGCGATGGGCTTCTGCCTCTTTGCCAATGCCGTCATCGCGGCCCGCCACGCCCAGCAGCTGGGTCGGGAACGGGTCCTGATCGTCGACTGGGACGTCCACCACGGCAACGGCACTCAGGCGCTGGTCGAGGGAGACCCAAGCATCTCCTACGTCTCGATGCACCAATGGCCCTGGTACCCGGGCACCGGTGCCGCCTCGGAGCGCGGGGTCGGCAACGTCTTCAACGTGCCGCGCGATGCGGGGCTCCCCCGCGCGCGCTACGTCCAGGACCTCTGGGACGCGATCGAAGCGGCGGCCGCGCGCGAACTCCCCGACACGGTCATCCTCTCGGCCGGGTACGACTCGATGCGGGGAGACCCCCTCGGCGGATTCACCCTGGAAGCCGAGGACTATGCGACGTTGACCACCCGGATCCGCGAACGATTTCCCGATGTGCCGCTCGTGGGACTGATGGAAGGCGGATACGCACCCTCCCGGCTCGCGGATGGCGTGGTCGCAACGCTCGGCGCGCTGGGCTGATTGGGGTATCTTTCGGAGCTTGGAGCTTGGAGCTTGGAGCTTGGAGCTTGGAGATCGGAGCGTGGAGCTTTGATCTTGGAGGTCAGAGTTCAGGTCTCCAAGCTCATAGCTCAAGGCTCAAGACTCCTTCACCGTTCACCGTTCACATCCCCAGATGACCAAACTCCATCTTGAAGCTGAAGTCCAGACCCTCCGGACCCGGCATCCGTTCATCATCGCCCGTGGCGGCAAGAGCGAATACCGCACGGTGGTGGTCAAGTTGCGCGACGCGGACGGACGCGAGGGATGGGGCGAGGCGGCGGGCATCCCCTTCTATGGAGAGACGCCGGAGACGGCGCTTGCCGCCTTGCAGGCCTACTCGACGGTTCTCCCCGATTCGGCGTTCGACCTCGAATCAGCGGAGCGGAGCTTCGAGACGACGCTCGCCGGGAACCCCGGTGCCCGCGCGGCGCTCTCGGCCGCGCTGCACGACCTGGTCGGGAAGCGTCTCGGTGTGCCGCTGTGGAAGATGTGGGGCCTCGACGCCGCCAAGGCGCCGTGGAGTACCTTCACGATCGGCATCGACACGGTCGAGAAGATGCAGTCCAAGGTCAAGGAGGCCGCCGAGTATCCGATCCTCAAGATCAAGCTCGGCACCGATCGGGACATCGAGATCCTGCGTGGACTCCGTGCGGTGACCGACAAGGAACTCCGGGTCGACGCCAACTGCGGCTGGACCGTCAAGCGTGCGGTGCAGATGCTTCCCGTATTGGAAGAGTTCGGCGTGACCGTGCTCGAACAGCCGGTGGCGCCGGATGATCGGGATGGATTGGGAGAGATCCGGCGGCACTCGTCGCTGCCGATCATCGCGGATGAAAGCTGCCTGGTGGCAGCGGACATCCCGGCGCTGGTGGGGAAGGTCGACGGGATCAACATCAAGCTCGCCAAGTGCGGGTCGCTCCGGGAGGCGCTCCGGATGATCCACGTCGCCCGCGCGCACGGGCTCACGGTGATGGTCGGGTGCATGATCGAGAGTTCGCTCGCGATCACCGCGGCAGCCCACGTCACGCCCCTCGTCGATATCGTCGACCTCGACGGTGCGGCGCTCCTCAAGGACGACCCCTTCATCGGCGCCACGATCACGAACGGGCAGGTCCGCCTCCCCGATGGCCCGGGACTCGGCGTCACCCGCCGATGACCGACGGCGCCGGGTTCGCCCAGGTCGCCCTTCCTCTCGCGGTCCCGGAGCCCTACACCTACCAGATCCCCGAGGCCCTGCTCGATCGGGTGACACCCGGCGCGCGGGTGGTGGTGCCGCTTCGGAGCCGCGAAGTGGTCGGCGTCGTCACGGCCATCGACGTGCCACCCCCGCCATCCATGGCGCGGGAGATCCTGGGCGTGCTCGATCCCGAGCCAGCCCTCCCCCGTCCCCTGCTCGAGACGGTGGAGTGGATGGCCGGATACTACGGCACACCCGTGGGGCTGGCGCTCAAGGCGGTCCTGCCTGCAGGTCTCTGGGGCGCCTCGCGGGTCATCATGGCCCGCGTTCCCGGGGCCCGTGCGACCGGTGGAACCGCGGGCCAGCTGCTGGAGTGGCTCGACCGCAAGGGAGGCGAGGCTCCGGTTGCGGCGGCCGCGCGCGCGCTCAAGCGACCGGTCTGGGACGTCGTCAATCGGCTGGAGCGTACCGGAGCGCTCCTGCTCCGCGTCGAGCCCCCCGACACCAGTAGCGCAAAGGCCGTCGAGCGCGTGCTCGTCCTGGCGGTCACCGGAATGCCGTTGCTCGAGCGGAACCAGCGATTCGGCAAGGCGCGGGAACAGCGCCGCCTCTTCGAAGCACTCGAGGAGCTCGGCGGCACAGCCACGACCCGCCACCTGGAAGAGCAACTCGGCTTCGGTGCCGGGGTCATCAAGGGGTTGGTGGCGCGCGGCCTCGCGCGGGTGGAGCGGGTGGAGCGGGTGCGCGATCCATTCGCGGAAGAGGCCGGCACTCCGCCCCCCAGTGCGCTCACCGACGACCAGGCCCGTGCCCTTGAGGCGCTCGGCGCCCTGCCACCTGCCGCGGGAGCTCTCCTCTTCGGCGTCACCGGGAGCGGCAAGACGCTCGTCTATCTCGAGGCGGTGCGGCGGGCGCTGGGGGAAGGGAAGGGGGCCATCATCCTCGTACCGGAGATCGCGCTCACCCCCCAGACCGTGCGGCGAGTGCGGGGCGCCTTCGGCGACCAGGTGGCGGTGCTGCACAGCGGCCTGTCCGATGGCGAGCGTGCCGACGCCTGGCGTTTGCTCCGGCGGGGGGAGCGCCGGGTGGCGGTCGGGGCCCGGTCGGCGCTCTTTGCGCCGATTCCTGACCTCGGCGTCATTGTGGTCGACGAGGAACACGAGGCGAGCTACAAGAACGGCGAGGCGCCGCGCTACCACGCCCGCGATGTCGCGGCGGTCCGCGGCCGGCTCGAAGGGGCGCGGCTCATCCTCGGCAGCGCCACGCCGGGGGCGGAAACGTGGGCGCGGGCATCCGACGGGAAATTGGCGTTGGTACGGCTGCCCGTCCGGGTCGGAGAACGGCCGATGCCGCCGGTCGAGGTGGTGGATCTCCGCACCGCTCCCCGGGTCAAGGACACCGGCGCCATCCCGTGGAGTACCGCACTCGATCTGGCGGTCGATCGTGTCATTGCCCGGAAGGAACAGGTGCTCCTCCTCCTCAATCGGCGCGGGTTCGCGTCGTTCCTCCAATGCGAGGCGTGCGGTGCGGTGCGGGACTGCCCCAACTGTTCCATCTCGCTCACGGTGCATCGGACTCCGGAACGGCTGGCGTGCCACTACTGTGCCTATGCCGAGCCGATGCCTGCGGCGTGCGCCGAATGCGGCAGTCCGTTGCAGCGGATGAAGGGGATCGGGACCCAGCAACTCGAGTCCTTCCTCGGCGCGCGGTATCCGGGTGCTCGACTGGCCCGGATGGATCTCGATACCACCAGCACCAAATGGGGCCACCATCGGATCCTGGGCGCGGTGGAGCGGGGCGAGATCGACATCCTCCTTGGCACCCAGATGATCGCCAAGGGTCTCGACTTCCCGAATGTGACCCTCGTCGGCGTGGTGGACGCGGACACCGGACTGCACCTCCCCGACTTCCGCGCGGCGGAGCGGACCTTTCAGCTGCTGGCCCAGGTGGCGGGGCGGGCGGGACGGGGCCCCAAGGGGGGGCGGGTCGTGGTCCAGACCCGGCAACCCGGACACCACGCCATCCGCCTCGCGGCGGCGCACGATGTCGAGGGATTCCTGCGGGCCGAGCTCGCCACGCGGGGCAGCCCGCCGTATCCGCCGATGGTGGCCATCGCGAACGTGGTGGTGAGCGGGGCGAACGATGGGGCGGTGGCAAATTCGGCCGCCGCCGTGTCCGATTGGTGCCATGCGCTCATCGCGGCGCAGCACCTGCCGCTCACCGTGCTGGGGCCGGCTCCGGCGCCGTTGGCCCGGATCAAGGACCGGTGGCGCTGGCACCTGATCGTGAAGGGGGTCCCGGAGGAGGTCGGCCGGTTCGTGCGCTATGCCGCTCCCAGGTGGCACGATGGGGGACCCGGTGTGCGGGTCGTGATCGATCGCGACCCGGTCTCGCTCCTCTGACCCCCCCGTCCCACTGTCCCGCTCTCCCGCCCCCCCTTACGTTTCGTCGCGATATGGCCGACTACAAACTCCCCGACTTCACCGGCGCGCCCCTCAACCGTGCGCCCGACGCGACGTTCGCCCCGCTGCCCGCCGACGGCATCCTGCCCGAAGGGTTCTTCTCGACCTCCAATCTGCCGACCTACGTCAAGGTGGGCGGTGAGTGGCTGGCACCGAGTGCGCCGCGGATGGACTGCGTGATCGTGCGCCGGGGGAAGGTGGTCGAGACCACCGAACCGCGGCGCCTGAAGCGGGGAGATGCGGTGGCGATGGGGATGGCCGAGGATGGGAGCGAGGGGATCTTCGTCCATGCTGACGGCTTTCTGGCCGGCGCCCATGGTGCCAATGAGTTCCGGTTCATGTCGACCGAGGTCAGCCGCGAACGACCCGTCAACTATGAGGAGCTGGCGTCGCGGATCGGCGAGGAAGCGCGGGGCGGGGGGTACCTGGTCTGGGTGGCGGGACCGGCGCTGGTGCACTCCCGCGCCCGGGCCGATTTCGAGTGGTTCATCCGGCACGGCTACGTGCAGGCGATGATGGCCGGGAACGCCGTCGCCGTCCACGACATGGAAGCGGCGATCTACGGCACCACCCTTGGGATGACCAACACCGGTGCGGCGACCGAGGGTGGCCATGGCCTGCATATGCGGGCGATCAACCGGATCCGTGCCGTTGGCGGCATCGAACAGGCGGTGGAACAGGGGATCGTGACCAGCGGGATCATGCACGCGCTGGTGACGGAGAAGATCCCCTACGTGCTGGCGGGATCGATCCGGGACGACGGTCCCCTCCCCGGGGTGTTCAGCGACACCCTCGAGGCGCAGGATGCGATGCGGGTCCACACCAGCAAGGCCACCGGTGCGGTGCTGGTGGCCACCGCGCTCCACGCGATCGCGGTGGGCAACATGCTGCCGGCGTTCCATCTGCGCCGCGGCCTCCCCACGCCCCTGATGACGATCTGTGTCGACCAGACGGAGTTCGTGGTCAACAAGCTCAAGGACCGGGGCACCCATCAGGCCTATGGCGTCGTCACCAACGCGCAGGACTTCATGCACGTCCTGCGGAGCTATGTGGAGCAATGGGAACGTACCCGGGGTTGACGCCCTCCGGCGGCCCGGACGCCCGCTGGCATCGCCTGGCCGACGAGGTGGCCAAGGTCATTCCCGTCGCCGAGATCGACGGGATCTGGACCTTCGAGCCCCTGAAGAACGGTCCGCTCGAGGCGGGGACCGCGATCGTATCGCGGATCGACGGGGAGCGGCGGCGGATCGTCACCGCGCGCTACGTGGCGACCATCAAGGGGAAGCAGCGAGGCCAGTTCCAGTCGGTGGTCGAGGAGGTGGGGAGCGGTCCGCTCGACGCCCTCGACCGGTTGCTGGCCGATGTCGAGAAGCGGGTCGACGAGGGGGCGCCGACGCCGATCGCGATCGGTGCGTGGTACCCCGAGGCCGCCGCCGTGCGTCCGTTCGAGGCCGATGCGGCTCCAGGGTGAGGATGTCGAGGCATTGCTCCAGCGCTTCCGGCAGTGGCTCCGTGAGCACCGGCTGCCGGTGACCGCACCACGGGAGCGGGTCGCCCGGGCCATCTTTGCCGCCGACGGTCACCCCTCTGCGGATGGCGTGGTGCGTGCGCTGCGAAGCGGCGGGGCGCCGGTCGGCGTGGCGACGGTGTACCGCACCATCGACCTGCTCGTCGCAAGCGGGTTGGTCCGTGCCCGGGACTTCGGCGAGGGCGTGCGACGGTTCGAGCCGTCGATGGGGAATGACGACCACGGACATTTCATCTGCCGGCGGTGCGGCGCCGTCACCGAATTCTCGACGGAGCGCCTGCAGCGGATGCTCCCCCTGATGGCCGACGAAGCGGCCTTCCGGCTCGAACGCCACGACGTGGCCCTCCACGGCGTCTGCCGGCAGTGCGTCGGCCGCGCGACCGAGGTCCGCCGCCCGTGACGGGCGCCCCGGCGCTGGGTATCGTGGTGGCCTTCCTGGCGGGCCTCCTCTCGTTCCTGTCGCCCTGCGTGCTGCCGCTGGTGCCGAGCTACCTTGGGTTCATCACGGGGATGACCGCCGGGGAGATGACCGACCGGCGCCGATATGCCCTCCTCCACGCGCTGGCCTTCGTCCTCGGGTTTACGCTCATCTTCCTGCTCCTCGGCGCCGGTGCCAGCACGCTGGGCCGCGGACTCAAGCTGCACCACGAGTGGCTCGAGCGGTTCGGCGGCGTGCTGCTGATCATCTTCGGCATCATCTCGCTCGGCGTGATCGACCTCCCGTGGCTCAGAGCCGACACCCGGGTGCACCTCGATCGGAAGCCGCTCGGGTTCCTGGGGTCATTCCTTGTCGGGATCGCGTTCGGGGCGGGGTGGACGCCCTGTATCGGGCCGGTCCTGGGCGGGATCCTGAGCCTGGCCAGCGCCCAGGATTCATTGCATCGCGGGCTCGTGCTCCTCGGCGCCTATTCGGCGGGGCTCGCGATCCCGTTCCTCGTCGCGGCGTGGGCGCTCGACGCGTTCCTGGCCTGGTTCCAGCGCTTCCGGCGCTGGCTGCCGTGGGTGCAGCGGGTGGCGGGCGGGCTGTTGATCCTGGCGGGCGTCCTGCTCGTGACGGGCGAGTTCTCCCGGATGAGCGGGTGGCTGCAGGCGTTCACGCCTGAGTTCCTGCAGCGGTGGCTCTGACCCAGGTCAGGCGTGCTCGTCGGGCAGCGGCTCGGCGATGACGGCGGTGCCGTAGCACAGGACCTCCGACACCCCGCGCATGACCTCGGTGGCGTCGTAGCGGACGCCGATCACCGCGTTGGCGCCCAGCCGATCGGCGTGGGCGATCATGATGTCGAACGCCTCGGTCCGGACCCGTTCACACAGGGCGGTGAGGATCGTGATGTCGCCGCCGAAGACCATCTGGAACTTGGCGCCGACCAACCCGAAGACCGAGCGTGATCGCACGCAGATCCCGCGCACGATGCCGAGCTGCTCGCTGATGTAGTAGCCGTCGAAGCCCAGCGCCGTCGTGGCCATCCGGGTGTCGAGCCCGCGCCGGGTGAGCGAGTTGTTCCGTGGCAAGGTCATGTTCCCTCCAGGTCAGCCGTGAGCATGCATCGTCGACGGTCGGCGCGGTGCGGCGCCGCCACACCCGACCGCGTTCCATTCACGTCCCTTCGCGCACTCCCTCCAGCTCCCCTTCCAGCTCCTGGCGCCGCACCAGCTCCCAGTAGCGGCCTTCCCGGCGGATCAGGTCGGCGTGGCGGCCGGTCTCCACGACGGTCCCGCGATCGAGCACGATGATGCGGGTGGCATCGCGGACCGCCGCCAGCCGATGCGACACGATGATCGTGGTCCTGCCGATGAGGGCCGACCGGAGCGCCTTGAGGATACGGGCCTCGGTGCTCGCGTCGACGGCGGAGAGCGCGTCATCGAGCAGGAAGATCGGCGCGTCCTTGGCCAGCGCCCGGGCGATCGCGGTCCGCTGCTTCTGGCCGCCGGAGAGGTTGACGCCCCGCTCACCGAGGAGTGTGTCGTAGCCGTCGGGCAGCGAGGGCAGGGCCTCGGTGAGCTGGGCCGCCTCGCTCGCCCGTTCGAGCCGGCCGTCATCGGGCATCCCGAAGAGCACGTTGTCGCGCACCGACTCGCTGAAGAGGAACGTCTCCTGCGGCACGTGGCTCACGGTGCGGCGGAGCTCCGCGAGCGTGAGATCCCGGATGTCGACGCCATCGACCAGGATACGGCCGCGGTCGGGGTCGTAGGTCCGTGCCACCAGGTCCACCAATGTCGACTTGCCGGCCCCGGTGGCCCCGACGATGCCGAGCGACTCGCCGGCGGCGAGGGTGAAGGAGATATCCTGGAGCACCCAACCGCGGTCCTCCGCCCCCGGGTAGCGGAACCAGACGTGCTCGAAGGTCAGAGCGCGGGCACCGGCGGCGGGCGGGAGGGTCGCCGGGGCCGCGGGTGACGTGATCGTGGGCTCTGCGTGCAGGATCATGTTGACCCGACCCATCGACGCCGCGCCACGCTGAACGAGGTTCACCACCCAGCCGAGGGCGATCATCGGCCAGACCAGCATCGTGAGGTAGACGCCGAACGCCACGAAGGCCCCGATGCTCATCGCGTGGGCGATGACCAGCCGTCCGCCCACCAGCAGCACGATCACCGCTCCGAGCCCACCCAGGGACATCAGCATCGGCTGGAAGGCGCCATAGGCCCGCACCAACGCCAGGTTCCTCCGGACGTACTCGGTGCTGAGGCGCGAGAACTCCGCCTCCTCCGCCGACTCCTGCCGATAGGCCCGGACGATGCGGACGCCGGAGAGGTTCTCCATCACGTGGCTCGTGATGGTGGCGAAGTGCGCCTGGATGGCCTCGGTGCGGGCGTGGATGGCCCGCCCGAACAGGATCATCCCGAAGGGGAGTCCGAGGAGCGGGAGGAGGGCGTACCCGGTGAGGACCGGGCTGATCTGCAGCATCGCCGGCAGCAGGAGGGCGGCGCGGGTGACGGTGTCGACCAGGTACATCAACGCGGGGCCCGCGACCATCCGCACGTTGAGGAGGTCGTTGGTGGCCCGGGCCATCAGGTCGCCGGTGGGATGGCGGTCGAAGAAGGCGGCGGGCTGGCGCTCCAGGTGGGCAAAGACGTCGTTGCGCAGGTCGTACTCGACCCGCCGGCTCACGCTGTTGAGGTACTGCCGCATCCCGAACCGCGCGACCCCCGACAGGAACGCCGCCCCCAGCAGGAACTCCACCGCACGCAGCACGATCGCATAGCCCTGGCGCAGGGCGATGGCGTCGATGCCGTGTTGGACGTAGCGGGGCACCAGGACGCTGAACGCATTGGACACGATCACGAGCGCCAACCCCGCCAGATAGGTCCGGCGGTAGGGGCGAAAGTAGGGGATCAGTGTCTTGAGTTCACGCATCGAGGGCTAAAAGTTGTCGGAGTCGCGCAGTGGGGACAAGTCGGTGGATGGAGGGACGGAGGGACGGAGAGGCGGACGGGCGAACAGGCGCACGGGCGGCGCAGATGTCGTGGGGGTCGCCTGCGGCGACCCGGCGCCCCTTTCCCGGCGCCTAAAGGCGCCTCTCTGGAAGGCGCCCTGAAGGGCTTGTCGCGTCGATGCATGGGCGCAGAGACGCAGGGACGAAAATTCCGCAGGGGCGGCGCCGGCGCCGCCCGCCGATCTGGGGGGCGCTGCGACACGCCGGCGCTCCTTTCCCGGCATCTAAAGGCGCCTCTCTGGAAGGCGCGCTGAAGGGCTCGGATCCAAGACGGTGGCGCCGCTCCCCTCTCCCGCAGGGAGAGGGGCCGGGGGTGAGGGTTCAGCGCAGGAGTCGGGGGTGAGGGCTCAGCCGCAGGAGTCGGGGGTGAGGGTTCAGCGCAGGCTCAGGACATGCGCTCCGCTCGGGATGACAACTCATACGTCCGCAATCTCTGCCCTCTGCGCTTCTGCGTCCCTCCGCCTCTGCGCCCCTCCGCCTCTGCGCCCTCCCCTAATACCCCGCGCCGCCGCCGCCGAGCCGAGGATCCGAGACCCCTTCCCATCCACCCGGCGTGCGGATGATCGCTTCGACATCCCCCCAACGCGACCGGAACGCGATCGCGTGGCCCATCGCACGGAGCGCAGCGATGGTGGCGGGATAGAACCCACCCGCCTCAAGCCTGATCTCGTCGGGAAGCCCCTGGTGGTGCATCCGCGGCGCGGCGACGGCATCGGGCAGCGACATGTGATGGTCGATCACGTTCGAGATGACGTGATAGACCTGGGTGATGATCGTCGGCCCGCCGGGGGTACCCACCACGAGGAAGAGCTGCCCCGCGGGATCGGTCACCACGCTCGGGGTCATCGCCGACAACATCCGATGCCCCGGGGCCACGGCGTTGACCTCGCCCTGGACCAGGCCGTACATGTTGGGCTTGCCGGGCGCCGAGGCGAAGTCGTCCATCTCGTCGTTGAGCAGGAAGCCGGCGCCGCTCACCGTCACGCCGCTGCCGAAACTGTTGTTGAGGGTGGTGGTGGTGCTGACGGCGTTCCCCTCGGCGTCGACGACGGAGTAATGGGTGGTGGAGGTCCCGCCGGCGGCAGGCTTGACGTCCGCCGACGGCGTCGCGTGCTGCAGGTCGATCGTGGCGCGCAGGGAATCGGCGTACGCCTTGGAGATGAGCTTGGCGATCGGCGCATCCACGAAGGCGGGATCGCCCAGGTAGAAGTTCCGGTCGGTGAAGGCCCGGCGCATCGCTTCGGCCTCGCGGTGGATCAACTGCGGGGAGCCGAACGGGGGCAGGGTGCCGAATCCTTCCATCACATTGAGGATCTCGGCCAGCGTGACGCCGCCGGACGAGGACGGAGGCATCGAGTAGACCGTGTAGCCCCGGTACTCGATCGCGATCGGGTCCCGCCAGATGGCGCGATAGGCGGTGAGGTCGGCGTGCGTGATGATCCCCCCGTCGCGCTCCATCTCGGTCACGATGAGGTCGGACACGGGGCCGGCATAGAACCCGTCGGCGCCGCTGTCGGCGATCATCTGGAGGGTGCGCGCCAGGTCGGGCTGGCGGAAGACGGTGCCCGCCAGGGGTGCGTGCCCGTCGGGCAGGTACTCCGCCCGCGAGCCGGCAAAGAGATAGAGCCGCGGGCGTTCGCCGTCGATGGAACGCGCGCGGTAATCGTCCACCGTGAATCCGTCACGGGCCAGCGCGATCGCCGGTGCCATGACATCGCCGAGCGGCAGCCGTCCGTACTTCCGATGCTGCTCGACGAGGCCCGCCACTGATCCGGGGACACCCACACTCAGGATGCCGTTGATGCTCAGGTCGGTCGGATCGCCGCGCAGGTCCAGGTACATCGACTTGGTGGCCGCCGCCGGCGCGGTCTCCCGATAGTCGAGTGCGGTCACCTTGCCATCGGCGGTCCGGATGATCGAGAAGCCGCCGCCGCCGATGTTCCCCGCCTCCGGATGCACCACCGCGAGCGCAAAGCCGACGGCGGTGGCGGCGTCGATGGCGTTCCCGCCCTTTTCGAGGATCGAGCGGCCCACATCGCTCGCGATGGGACTGCCGGAGACGACCATTCCGTGCGCGCCGTCGGCGACGCGAGCCTTGCCGGCATATCCCCACGTCGGGGCGACCCCGCTCTCGGGACCGGCAGGAATGGGGCTGACACCCGCGGGGTGGGCGGCGCAGGCACTCAGCGCCAGGGCCAGTACCACCGATCGGACATTCACAGGGGCAGGACGCACGGGGACCTCGCAGGACGGCAGCGGGTGGACGCTGTGCAGGGGGGCTCGGAGACCGGTGGTTGCCGGTTCTTCGCGGCGGGTTCTAATTTAGCCCATCGTGGCTCCAGACAAACCCGGCCCCACCACCCCGATCTTCCTCGACCGCCGTCTCACTGAGCGGCGGAATCCGCGTTCGCGCGACCTCGACATCGCGTCGAGCCTGGAACTCGTCGACCTGATCAACGCCGAGGACCGGACGGTGCCGGTCGCGGTGGCGGCGGCGCGGCTCGAGATCGCGCGCGCGATCGACCTGATCGAGGCGGCCTTCCAGGCCGGCGGCCGGCTGCTCTATATCGGTGCCGGCACCAGCGGCCGCCTCGGCGTGCTCGACGCGTCGGAGTGTCCCCCCACCTTCGGGACCGCGCCGGGGATGGTCGTCGGCATCATCGCCGGCGGATTCCCGGCACTGGTCAAGCCCGCCGAAGGTGCCGAGGATGATGCCGGCGCCGGCGCCGCCGAGATGGATGCGCGGCAGGTCGGCGCCAACGATGTCGTGGTGGGGATCGCCGCGAGCGGCACCACACCCTACGTACGCGGCGGCCTGGGTCGGGCCCGGAGCCTCGGCGCGCGCACGGTGTTCGTCTCCTGCGCGGAGCCGCCACAGGCGATGATCGACGGGTGCGACGTCTGCATCACCGTGCTGACCGGACCGGAAGTGGTCACCGGATCGACCCGGATGAAGGCCGGCACCGCCACCAAGCTGGTACTCAACACCCTCACCACCGGTGCGATGATCCGGCTCGGCAAGACCTACGGGAACCTCATGGTGGATCTCGAGGCGTGGAGCGAAAAGCTGGTCGATAGGGGAGAGCGGATCCTGATGGAGGTCGCCGGGCTCTCCCGTGCGGAGGCCCGCGCCGCGATCGAGGCCGCCGGTGGCAGCGTCAAGACGGCGATCGTCATGGCGCAGAAGGGTGTCGACCGTGATGCGGCCAGGGCGCTGCTCGATGCCAACGCCGGCCGGATCCGCGCCATCCTGGGCCCGCCACCGGAGATCGTGGAATGACCCTTCGCAGCGCGCTGATGGTGGGATTGATGTCCGGGACCTCGCTCGACGGGGTGGACGCCGCACTGGTCAAATTCGACGGACCCACCCGGGCGGAACTCCTCGGGTTCGTCACCCGGCGGTACACCGACGAGCAGCGGGAAGAACTGGTCCGCGCGCTCGAAGGGGATGCCACGCCCCAGGACCTGGCCCGCCTCCACGTTCGCCTGGCCGAATGGGCCGGCGAGGCCGTCGACCGGTTGCTGGCGCAACGGCACCTGAAGGCGAGCGACCTTGCCGGCATCGCCTTCCCCGGGCAGACCCTCTGGCACGAGCCGCCGACGGTGAGCTGGCAGCTGGGCGAACCGGCGGTGCTGGTGGAGCGGTTCGGCGTCCGGGTGGTGAGCGGCTTCCGGGCCGCCGACGTCGCGGCGGGAGGGCAGGGGGCGCCGCTGGTGCCGATGGCCGATGTCGAGCTCTTCGGTGCCGCAGATCATTCCCGGATACTCCTCAATGTGGGCGGGATGGCCAACCTCACCTGGGTCGAGCGCCTCGGGCGCGAGGAGACCGCACTCGCATTCGACACCGGCCCCGGAATGGCCATCATCGATGCGCTGGCGCGCTCCGTCGATCCGAGCCTTCCCTTCGACCGGGACGGTCGGGTGTCCTCGCAGGGGAAGGTGGATCAGGCGCTCCTCGCCGAGTTGCTCACCGATCCCTTCTTTGCCGTGGCGCCGCCGAAGAGCACCGGGCGCGAGCGTTTCGGGGGCGAGTATGCCGAGGCGCTGCTGGAGCGCGCGCCTGGTCCGGACGTGGTGGCGACCGCGGTCGAGCTCACCGCGCGCACCGTCGCCGATGCGATCGCGCGCTGGGTCCCGGCGACGCCGGAGGTCGTGGTGTCCGGTGGCGGAGCCCACCATGCCGGATTGATGGCGCGACTCAAGGCCCGGCTTCCCGGAGGCACCACGCTCAGGAGCTTCGACGAGCTGTTCTTTTCGGGAGACGCGAAGGAGGCCGTCGCCTTCGCCCTCCTGGGATACCTCACGCTCAACGGCCAACCCGGCAACATCCCCCGCGCCACCGGCGCCCGTGGCCCCCGCGTCCTCGGCGGGATCACCGGCCCGTGATGGAGCCCGGTCGCCTGATCCTGCCGGCGCTCCGTTGGCAGGAGGGGACGGGGTTCTCCCACGAGGCGAGGCTGATCGACCAGGCGCTCGACTTCGGTGCCGGGGGGTTCATCATCTTCGGCGGCTCCGCCGATGACGTGCGCGCCCTCACCACCGAGCTCACTGAGCGCGCCCTCCGCCTCCCCGGGCCACGCGCCAGCCGTCGTCTTTTGTTCGCCGCCGACCTGGAGCGCGGTGCCGGTCAGCAGTTCGCCGGCCTGACCGAACTCCCTCCTCCCGCCGCACTCGCGTCGCTGGACGATCCCGGCGTGATCGCGTGGGCCGCCGACACTACCGCCGTCGAAGCTCGTTCGATCGGGATCCAATGGGTCCTCGGTCCGGTGGCCGATCTCGACGCGGAGCCCCGGAATCCCATCGTCCAGACCCGGAGCTTCGGCGACGATCCCGGGCGTGTCGCGGCCAATGTCCGGTCCTGGGTCGAGGCGTGTCTGCGCGGCGGGGGGCTCACCTGCGCCAAGCATTGGCCCGGCCATGGCCGGACCACCGTCGACTCGCACGATGGCGTGCCGGTGGTGGCGGCGTCGGAGATCGAGCTGCAACGCGACCTGGCCCCGTTCCGGGCGGCCATCGAGGCCCGGGTCTCCTCGGTGATGACCGGCCACGTGGCATTCCCCGCGCTGGATCCGACCGGGACGCCGGCCACCTTCTCCGCGCCGACGATTTCGAAATTGCGGTACGGTTTCGGCTTCGAAGGCCCGATCGTCACCGATGCCCTGATGATGGGTGGCGCCACGTCCTCCGGCTCCGGCGACCCCGCGGTCAGGGCGCTCGCGGCGGGGTGCGACATCCTTCTCTATCCCGCCGACCCGGCCGCTTCGTGCCGCGCCATCGTCGACGCCGTCGAACGGGGTGACCTCAGTGCTGCCCGGATCGAGGAATCGATCGCACGGTTCCACTCGATGGTGGCGAACGTGGAACATGGGGAACTGGTGCCGACGCCATTCCCCGACCCGTCTGCGATGGCGCGCCAGATTGCCGTGCACACGCTCGCTCCGGGGCGCAACGGCCCCACCGGGCCTCCGGCCCCACCATTCGAACTGGTGGTGGTGGATGACGATCTCGGCGGTCGCTGGCCGGTCGGACCGACCGACGCCGTCGAACGGCACCTCCAGCAGGTCGGTACACCGCTCGGACCGGGCGGCACGCGGATCGTCTTGGCGTTCGCGGAACCGCGCGCGTCGAAGGGGAGGGCCGGGTTCGGCCCGGCGAGCCACGCTCGACTCGCCGAAGTCGCGCCGGGGGCTGATCTGGTGATCCTCTTCGGCCACCCACGCCTCGTGGCCGAGGTCCCTGGCTCCGCGCCGGTCCTGATCGCGTGGCACCGGCAACAGCTGATGCAGGTAGCCGCCGCCCGGTGGCTCGTGGAGCGCGTGGGGTGAAGCTCCTCGATTGGTTGGTGGTGCTGGGGTACCTGGTGGGGGCACTCGCGCTGGGCCTGGCGCTCGCTCGCCGGGGGACCGGAAGCATCGCCGAGTTCTTCGTGGGCGGCAGGACGATCCCCTGGTGGTTGGCAGCCACCTCGATGGCCGCCACCACCTTCAACGTCGACACCCCGCTCTACGTGGCGGGGCTGGTGGCGCGCTTCGGCGTGGCGGGGAACTGGGAGTGGTGGAGTTTTGCCGGCGCCCACGTCCTGCTGGCAGTGCTGCTGGCACGGCTCTGGCGCCGGGTCGGGGTGGTGACCGACGCCGAACTGGTGGAGCTCCGCTACGCCGGCCCGACCGCAGCGGCACTCCGGGGCACCCGGGCCTTCGTCTTCGCGGTCCCGCTCAACTGCATCGGCATCGGCTACGCGATGCTCGCGATGCGGAAGGTGATCGTCGCGCTGGGCGTCGTCGATCACTTCCCCGCGCTTCCCGGCGATCCACGGCTCTGGGCGGTGCTGGTCATCGTGCTCGTCACCCTCGCCTATACCACGGTCTCGGGGCTCTGGGGCGTGGTGGCCACCGATTTCATCCAGTACGTCCTCGCGATGCTCGGCGCCCTCGTGGTGATGGTCTACGCCCTCCACGAGGTCGGTGGGGTGGGCGCCCTCGCCTCCCGCTTCCGCCTTGCCGGAGCAGGGAACCGGCTCGCGGTCTTCCCGACCGCGAGCGACGCACTCCTCCCGTTCACCACCTTCCTCGGCTACATCGGCATCCAGTGGTGGGCGTTCAAGAACAGCGATGGCGGCGGGATGTTCGTCCAGCGGCTCTCCGCCACCGCCACCGAGCGGGATGCCACCCGCGCCGCCCACCTCTTCAACTTCCTCAACTATGTGGTCCGCACCTGGCCCTGGGTGCTGGTGGGGCTCGCGGCACTCCTCATCCTGCCGGGACTCGCCGACCCGGAGATGGCCTACCCACTCCTGATGGTGCGCTACCTCCCGACCGGTGTCCTGGGCCTGGTGGTCGCGAGCCTGATCGCGGCGTTCATGTCGAGCGTCTCGACCCAGATCAACTGGGGGGCGAGCTACATCGTGAACGACCTGTACGGGCGCTTCACAGGGGTACGTGATGAACGGAAGCTCCTGCGCGCCGCGCGCTGGGCCTCCGTCGGGCTCACGTTGCTGGCCGCCGCCCTCTCCTTCTATATGGTGAGCGTGGGACAGGTCTTCCGGATCCTGATCCTGGTGGGGACCGGCACCGGCGCCATCCTCCTCCTCCGGTGGTTCTGGTGGCGGATCAACGCGTGGGCGGAGGTCACCGCACTCGTGGCGGGGCTGGTGCTCGCCGCAGCGACGATCTTCGTGCCCCAGATCGGTGCCTGGTCGTTCGGCACCAAGCTCTCCTTCACCACCTTCGGCTCGATGGCGCTCTGGCTCCCGGTGCTCTTCCTGACCCCGGCGGAGCCCGCCGAGCGCCTCGATGCGTTCTACGTCCGGGCCCGTCCGCCGGGCGCCTGGGGTCCCGTCCGAGCGCGCACCGGGCTCGGGCCGCTCGACTCATTGGCCGATGCGGCGCGCGACTGGGTCCTCTGGGTCACGATCATCCTGGGGCTGACCGTCGGGGTGGGGTGGGTGGTGTTGAGGTGAGAGGGAAGACGTGAAGCGTGAGGAGTGAAGAGTGAAGAGTAAAAAGTGAAGAGTGAAAAGGCCCCGGGACGCGATCTCATCCAGCAGCCTCTTCACTCTTTACTTTTTACTCTTTACTTCTCAGAACCCCGGCACCCGCCCGTGGAGGAGTTCGATCCCCAGCTTGATCGGCAGGGTGTAGACGATGCGGCCGTTGGTCTCCCGTTCGCCGCCGTAGAGCACCGCGATCACGTTGCCGTCGCGATCGAAGACCGGGCTGCCGCTGGCGCCGGTGGCCCCGTAGCCATCGAGCTGGATGAGGTCGGGCAGGGTGCGCGAGATCGTGGCGACGCCGACGGTGGCGGCGACGCCGAGCTTCCGCCAGTCGCCGCCGCCGGCCAGGTCGAGCCCCAGCGGGAAACCGATCGTCGCGACCGGCGCCCCCACCGGCATCGCGCGCCCCTCGATGCCGTGCACCGGATCGGCGCCACCCTTCACGCCGACGCGGATGAGTGCCAGGTCGGCGTTGGCGTGGATGGTCACCACCTCGCCCTGGAACTCCTGGTTCGAGTGGTTGAACACCACGCCGAGTTCGTTGGCCACCGCGCCGTTCTCGCGCCGCACCACGTGGCGGTTGGTGAGGAGCCAGGCGCCGGAATCATCCCGCGCGACCACGAAACCGGTGCCGGTGAAGACGCTGTCATCGGGGAAGTGGACGATCACGAGCCCTACGGCGTTGCCGTTGAGCGAATCGATGTGTGCGGCATCGAGCGTGGCGGCGGAGACGATCCCCTGCTGCCGGGCGATCGCGGCGGCGAGCTGGCGGCGGTAGTTGTCGAGCTCGGTGGCGCTCCCCCCGGCCTGGATCCGGACCCGGAGCGCCTGCGCCTCGCGCTGGGCGGAATCGGCCTGGGCCCGGAGGGTGCCGAGGCTCACGTTGGTCTGGCTGAGCGCCCGGCTCAAGGAATCCACCTGCGCCAGCATCGTGGCCCGTTCCTGTTCGATCCGCTTCTCATACGTTCCGCGCTGCACGAAATAACCAAGCGCCACCAGCAGGAAGCAGCCGAAGAGGGCCAGGGTGGTCCGTCGGAGGCTCCGGGTCTGGCGTGCCACCTCGGCCCGGATCCGCGCGGTGGCTCCGGTGGGTGTCGGCTTGTCGGCGCCGCTCACCCGCGTCCCCGCCGCCGCCCGGCTCGCCTCACCCTCGATGGCCAGTTGGAGCTTGGGGCCCGAGGGCCCCAGCTGGATCACGTCCCCGGAGCGGACCGGCTTGTCGCCGCTGATCCGGGTGCCGTTGACGAAGGTGCCGTTGGCGCTGTCGAGGTCGCGGAGGAGGAGGGCGCCACCCTGGAGCAGGAGCGCGGCGTGGCGGGTGGAGACGTCGAGGTCCTTGTCGGGATCGAGCTGCAGGTCGGATTGCGGATGGCGCCCGATGCCCACGAAGGCCTGGTCGAACTCGCGCGAGAGCCCGGTGCGCGAGCCCGAGAGGACCGTCAGGTGGTATCGCATCGTCGGGCTAGTGCACCCACTCAACGTACGCGAGCGCCATCCCGAGGAGCAGGGCGATGACGAGCCCGATCGTCATCAGCCGGCCCCTCACGTCGCCTTTTGGGGTGGGCGCGGCGCTCCCCCGGTACACCGGGACTGGTTCCGTGGTGGAGTCGCCTTCCTGCAGCGGATAGACCTGGTGGCCGATGGCGTCATCGCCGCCGGGGGGCTCGAGTCCCTCGCCGTCGAAGCGCACCGCGATGGCGGTGATGTTGTCGGGTCCGCCGCGCTCGTTGGCCAGGGCAATGAGGGCGGAGCAGAGCGCCCCGAGGTCCTGGTTCGCATTCGCGATCGCGCCGATCTCGTCCTTCTTGACCTGGCCCGAGAGGCCGTCGGAACAGAGCACCAGCACGTCGCCGCGGCGCAGGGGCTGCCAGGTGAGGTCCACCCGCACCCGCGGGTCGGGTCCCAGCGCCTGGAGGATGATGTTCCGCCGCTCGCTCACCTCCGCCTCTTCCTCGGTCAGCTCCCCGGCATCGACCAGGCGCTGCATCAGCGACTGGTCCTTGGTGAGCTGGATGGCCTGGCCCTGGCGGATCAGATATCCTCGGCTGTCCCCGATCTGGGTCAGGTAGAGGTCGCCACCGAAGACCCCGGCCGCGGTGAGCGTGGTGCCCATCCCGCGCACTTCCGGGTGGTCCGACGTGTACTGGTGGATCTTCTGGTTGGCGACCTCGACCGCTTCCTTCATCCGGAAGGCGAAGCGTTGCGCCGTGGCGTCGGAGTCGTTGACCCAGGCGGTGGAGAGGTGCTGGTAGATGAGGTCGGCGGCCATCGCACTCGCCACCTCGCCGGCGGCAGCACCCCCCATGCCGTCGGCCACCATGAAGAAGGAGCCGCGGGGGCCGACCACATGCTCCCGTACTTCGGGGAGGAGCGAGGCCTTCTTGGCGGACAGATCGGCGACGAGGAAGGTGTCCTCGTTATGGTCGCGGGTGCGACCGACGTCGGTCTTGCCGAAGACGGAAACGCGGACGGGTTTGGGGGTCACGCGATCCTCAGTTGGCCGTCGGGTGAACGAGCTTCTGGTATTTCGTCGGGGCAAGTCTGGCCGCAACGGTCGCCCACTGTGTGAATTTGGCGCGGTACGTGCTCTCCCGTTCCGCGTTTCCGGCTTGGCTTGCGGCATTGGCAATCTCAACATAGGCCTCGGCGGCGTTCGCCGTCGCCTCAGCTTTGAGAGAATCCGGGAGCCCGGCTATGCCGTAGATGGCGAGCGCACGGGTCGCGTAGCGCTCTCTGTCGCTGTCGGTGCCGTCGATGATCTTGTCGAGCATGTTATAGAGTTCGGTGGACAATGCCGCTGTGTCCACCACCGGGGCCTTCGCACCGACCGTCGGCTTCGGCGGCGGGTTGGCCACGTTCGGGTTCGTCGCGTGGCTCATCTGCTGGGTGCTCGCCGGCCCACCAGGATTGGAGGTGACCGGCGCCTTCTGGGAGTCGGGCTTCGCCGCCTTCCCGCTGTCCGCCAGCCCGCTGACCGGCGGACCCGCCGGCCCACTGGGTTTGGACGGCAAGAGCGTTCCCTTGAGCGCGAACCCCACACCCGCCAGCACCACCACGGCCGTACCGACCAGGATCGGGAGCTTGCTCTTCGATGTGCGACCGGGCGAGGAGGCGCCGGGAGAGGACGCCCGACCTTCGGCCGCTCCGGCGACCCGGGTCTTCGGCATCCCCGCCGCCGAGCCCGCGATCATCGTCTTCATCTGTTCGGCGCCGACCACCATCGTGGCGCCCTGTTCCGCCGCCGACATCCCGGAAAGAGCCTTCTCGACGTCGGTCGCGAACTGGGCGGCCGAGGCGTAGCGATCGTTCGGGTAGCGGGCCAGTGCCCGGTCCATCACCGGTTGCAATCCGGCGGGGAAGTGCCCGGTGGGGAGCGCCTGGGAGAGCGGCATCGGATCATCCGTCAGCCGCTTGATCATCGTCTCCTGGCTCGTCTCCGCCTGGAAGGGGAGCGCCCCGGTGATCATCCGGTAGTACACCAACGCCAGCGAGTAGATGTCGCTCCGGCCATCGAGCTTGTCCCCCGAGAGCTGTTCGGGGCTCATGTATTCCGGGGTGCCGACCACCAGGCCGGTCTTGGTCACCTTCTGGCCGGTGTCGTCACCCCCCACCGCCTTGGCGATGCCGAAATCCACGACCTTGACGAGGTCCTTCCCCGCCTGGGTCGCGATCATGATGTTGTCGGGCTTGAGGTCACGGTGCACGATCCCGAGCTCGTGGGCCACCTCGAGTCCGTCGGCGGTCTGGCGCAGGATGGCCGTCGCGCGGTTGAGCGGGAGCGGGCCCGTCTCCTTCAGAAGCCCCGAGAGCGACTTCCCCTCGATGAACTCCATCGCGAGGTAGATGATCCCGTCGGGGGTCTCGCCGAAGTCGTAGATGGCGCAGACGTTGGGATGGTTGATGCGGGAGGCGTTGTTGGCCTCGCGGTTGAAGCGCGAGATGGCGTCGGGGTCGTTGGTCATCGACCCGGTCATCACCTTGATGGCGCTCTTCCGCCCCATCTTCACGTGCTCGGCCAGGTACACCGCCCCCATCCCGCCTTCGCCGAGCTTCTTGGTGACGTGATAGCGGTCGGCGATGACCTGGCCGATCAGGTCGCCCGAAGGATTGGCGGACTTGAGCGTCTGCCCGTCGCGGGGGCAGAACTTGACGTCATCCGCGTATTCGGTGCCGCACACCGGACAGAACTTCAAGCCGACTCCGAGCGTAAAGGCGTGGTCTGGGCGGGATACAGCAGGATGCAACGCCGCCGGGAAATGCTTCCCCGGCGCCTGACCGCCAAATCTACCGGCCGCCGGCGGGAGCGTCAACCGCGTTATTGCCGTAAGTTGGTGCCAGAGAGTACCTTGCGCCTATGACCCAGATCACTCGCTGGCGGTGTGCAGCGCCCCTTGCGCTCCTCGCAGCGTGCGCGCCGCACGCGTCGGTGCCACCGGTCAGACCGATGGTGTCGGTGGGGAGTGCCGCGGCACCATTGCCGGCCATCGCGCCGGTCAACGGCCCCCTCGCCCTGCACGTCGTCTATCCCTCGGACAAGGACCTGGTCGACGCCGCCGATTCCGACTTCATCTTTGGCTCGACCGGGAGCGGGAACGCCTCGCTCACCATCAATGGCACACCCGTCCGGGTATGGCCCAACGGCGCCTTCCTGGCCTGGATGGCCTTCCCGCCCGACTCGGTGATGCATTTCCGGTTGGCCGCGAAGGCCGGCACCGATACCGCTTCACTCGATTACGTGGCGCGCCGGGTGGTCAGATTCGTCCCGCCCGTCTCCGGACCCTGGATCGACACGACCGCGGTCGAACCCCACGGGCTGCTCTGGTGGCCCCGCCACGAATACCTCCCGATCCACGTGCGCGCCGCACCAGGTTCGTCGGTCCGGGTCGTCCTGCCGGGTGGGCGCGTCATCCCCCTCGTTGCCGATCCTCGCCCCGCAGCCGCACCCTGGGGCACCCGTGCCTTCGATCGCGACACCCTCGCCGTCCGGCTCGGCACCGCCAACGATCGGTACGCCGGTGTGGTGCGGGGACTCGCGTTGGGGAATCCGGGGCCGCTGTTCGGCGGATCGAACAAGGCGGGTGAGGCGGGTAGGGCGGGTAGAGCGGGTACGAACGGCGTAAATTCACCCGCTTTACCCGCTTTACCCGCTTTACCCGCTTCACCCGCTTCACCCGCCTTCATCGAATCCACCCTCGGCGCCGACACCGTCCGTGTTCCGTGGAACATTTCCATCGGGCTCCTCGACACGCTGCCCATCGTCACCGAGCTCAATGACGACACCGCCAACACCGGCACCACCGACAGCCTCACGGTGGGACGCCAGGAGCCGTACGGCACCTACTACTGGTTCTTCCCCACGGGGACACGGGCACAGGTCACCGCTCGCAGCAACGACGAAATGCGCCTGCAGCTCTCGACCGGTGTCGATGCCTGGGTCAACGTCGCCGATGCCCAGCCTCTGCCGGCCGGCCTTCCCGCACCACTCGGCGAGGCCGGGTCGGTGCGCTTCGTGGCGCTCGCCGATCGGGTCCAGCTGAGGATCCCGGTAGGCACCCTGGCGCCCTTCCACGTCGATGAGGATGGCCATCGCCTGCAACTGACGCTCTTCGGCGTGCGCGGCGACGTCAACTGGATCCAGTACGGAGGCGTCGATCCGCTCATCGCCGGTGCCAGGTGGGATGCACCCGCCGCCGACCAGGTGCGCTTCACCATCGACCTGACCGATCCGGTCTGGGGCTATCGCACCCGCTGGGAGGGGACCGACCTCATCTTCGAGATCCGGCGTCCGCCGGTCATCGACGCGGCACACCCGCTCCGCGGTCGTCGCATCGCGATCGACCCGGGGCATCCTCCCCTCGGTGCCAAGGGCCCCACCGGGCTCCGGGAGCCGGAAGCAAATCTGGCCGTGGCACTCGAGGTGCGGCGTTTGCTGGAGGCCGAAGGCGCCACGGTCCTGATGACCCGCACCACCGACACCGCGATCGATCTCTATCCGCGGGTGCGCTTTGCCGACAGCGTCAACGCTGAGATGCTGATCTCGATCCACAACAACGCCTTTCCGGACGGGGTCGATCCCTTCCTCAATGCCGGGACCAGCAGCTACTACAACCAGCCGCAGAGCCTCCCGTGGGTCCGCGCCACCCAGCGGGCGCTCGCCGCGCGCCTTGGCATCCGCGACCTTGGCTTCGGGCGCGGGGACCTGGCGCTCGTCCGCCCCACCTGGATGCCGGCGATCCTGACCGAAGGGATGTTCCTGATGATCCCGGAGCAGGAGAACGCCCTCCGGACCGCGGATGGCCAGCACCGCTACGCCGAGGCGGTGGTGGACGGGATGCGGGCGTTCCTCGTCGAGCGCGCCACCGAGGCAGGACGTTAGGCCGTGCGCCGACCCGCGCCCGAGACGTCCCCATTGTACCGTATGCCGCGCCGCCTCACGCCCCGTTCCAGCCAGCGACCGACGAACGCCTCCAAGGTGGCGGCCGCGCGCGTTCCTGTCGTTCTCCTGATCACCGTCCTTCTCACTTCTTACTTCTCACTTTCCACTTCGCTGTCCGCGCAGACCCCCGCGCAGCGGGACTCCGTCGAGGCCTTCCGCGATTCTCTGGTCCCGATCAGCGACACCGTGACCCTCCGCGCCCTCGAGGCGCATTTCATCGAGATCGCGAAGCAGGACCGCTCCGACCCGATGCGCCATCTCCGCCTCGGCTTCATCGCGATGCGACTGGGTCAGGCGGGGCGGAAGGATTCCTACGAGGACGCCGCCGGGGAGTTCGAATGGGCCACCCAGGTGGCTCCCAAGGAGCCGTACGGGTGGTACGGGCTTGGGCTCGCCGAGAACGCCATCGGCGATGCCAGCCTGTCGTTCCTGGCGGGGATCCAGGCGATGTTCGGGCGCGACCACCTGACCCGCGCCGCGGTCGACTACGCGAAGGCCGCCGAGGTCGATCCGAGCTTCGTGCGCGGGCTCCTCGAACTCGGCAACACCGCGCTCGAACAGCGGATGAACATCAAGCTCGATGCCGCCCTCCTCGCCTTCCGCCGTGCCGCCGCCACGTCGGGAGGCCACAACGCAGAGGTGCTGCTGGTCCGCGGCCGGGTCGAGCGCCTCGTGGGCGACCCCGATTCCGCGCTGGCGGCGTTCCGGGAGTACACGCGGGCGCCCGGCGTGGATACCGCGCTCGGGCTCCTGGAAGAGGCGCGGACCCTCTTCCTGCTCGGTTCGCTCGACGGCGAGCGCCCGTACTACGAGGCCGCCGCCACCGACGACAGCGCCGCGGTGGATGGCATCCGCAGGGACATCGTGCCGTTGGTGGGCGACACCGCGCTCGGCGGGCTCGACAGTGCGCACGGGAAGGCCCGCGCCGACTGGCTCCGCCGCTTCTGGGGCGAGCGCGACGTGGCCGATCTCCGCAGTCCCGGCGAACGGGTACGGGAGCACTATCGCCGGCTCTTCTACGCCCGCAATCACTTCCGGCTGGTCAGCACCAAGCGGCGCTACGCCATCGAGGAGCGCTACCGCAGCTACGACCACGATTACGACGACCGCGGGCTCATCTACATCCGGCACGGCGAACCCACCGACCGGGCGTCGGCGCACACCGTCGGCCTGCCGCTCAACGAGTCGTGGCGGTATAAGCGCCCCGATGGCGACCTGATCTTCCATTTTGTCGCGCGCGAGGACGTGCAGGACTATCGGCTGGTGGGGAGCCTCTTCGACATCCTGGGCTTCGACACCGCGATGGCGGTGGCGGGAGGCGCGGTGCCAGCCTCCCAGTCACTCTCGGTGGCCGACATGATCGCGGGGAACTCCCTCAACCTGCCGAGCGGGGTGCGCGGCGCCGCACAGGACCTGCTGGTGACCCGGCGCGACCTCTCGCCGATCTACGGCCGGCTCCTCTCGTCGAACCTCGAGTCGCGGTCACTCCTGGCCACCGAGCGCCAGATGGGCGAGACGAGCATCGAGCGCGGCACCACCAGCGACAGCTACACCCTGCAGTTCGACGGCGACCTCCCCGACACCCACTGGTCGTTCCTGGTGGCGGGAAGGGAGGGCACCCGGGAAGTGGCGCACCTGGTGTATGCCATTCCGGGGCAGAGCCTCCACCCGATCGCCGCCACCCAGGGAGAGGTCTATCCGGTGCGGGTGCGGGTGGCGGTCATCGGCAGCGACAGCCAGGCGGTGGCACGGATCGATTCGACCAGCATGTTCCTGACCCATCGGGTCCTGGGCGATGGCGATTGGCTCATCGGACGGGTGGCGATGGCGCTTCCCGCGGGGAAGTATCGCTACCGGGTGGCCCTCCAGAACGGTGATGCCGACGGGCTCAACACCCCCATCGACACCATCGGTGTGCCGGGCCCCGACGCCTTCGGCGTGAGCGACATTGTCCTCGGCGCCCGGTCGGCCCACCTCTACTGGCCCGACGTCGCCACCGGCGACACCATCTTCTTCAACCCGGTGGGTGCCCTTCGGCCCGACGTGCCGCTGGAGGTGTACTACCAGGTCTTCGGGCTCTCCGCCGGGGAACGCTTCCAGACCCAGTTCCGGGTCCTCAAGCCCGGGGGCGGCGGGCTCCTCCACGGGCTCTTCCACCTCTTCGGCGGCGGCGCCCCGGTGTCCGTCGGCTTCGAGGCGGTGGCGGGCGGCCCGGTGGCCGAGGTGCATCGGAGCATCTCGATCGATCGCCTGACCCCGGGGATGTACGACTTCGAGCTCGCCATCACCCGGGCCGATGGCACCGTCCTCCGACGCCGGGCCCCCTTCCGCGTGCTCGCCCCCGCCAAGCAGTCCGGTGCCCCGTCACCTTGACGGCCCCCCTCCGGGCCCCGTAGTCTTGCACGATGTATTGCTCCCGCTGCGGAACGCAATTCCCTGAAACGTCCAAGTTCTGTCCGTCGTGCGGCCTCGAGGTCGGCACCGCGACCACGCCCGTGCGCGCCGTCGCCGCCGGGGAGATGACCGAGCTCGATATCGTGCGGGAAGCGCTCTCCGGCGAGTACGAGATCTCCGAGGAGCTGGGACGCGGCGGGATGGCCATCGTCTATCGCGCCAAGGACAAGCAGCTGGAGCGCGAGGTGGCCATCAAGGTGCTGCCCTTCTCGCTCGCCTTCGACTCGGAGTTCGTGGAGCGCTTCCAGCGCGAGGCCCGCACCGCCGCCCAGCTCGAACATCCCAACATCATCCCCATCTACCGGGTCGGTAAATCGGGGCGCGTCATCTATTTCGTGATGAAGTTCCTGCGGGGGAAGACCCTGTCGCGGGTGCTCCACGAACGCACCCGGCTTTCACCCCCGGAGATCCGCCGCCTGCTCACCGAGGCGGGGAGCGCCCTGGGGTATGCCGCCAAGAGCGGCATCGTCCATCGCGACATCAAGCCCGACAACATCATGTTCGACGAGTTCGGCACCAGCGTCGTGGCCGACTTCGGCATCGCCAAGGCGGCGAGCGGCCAGAAGCTGACCGGGACCGGGATGTCGATCGGCACCCCGCACTACATGAGCCCCGAGCAGGCGCGCGCCCAGCCCATCGACGGCCGGAGCGACGTCTATTCGCTGGGCATCGTGGCGTACCAATGCCTCACCGGCCAGGTGCCGTACGACGGGGAGGATTCCTTCTCCATCGGCTACAAGCACATCATGGAGCCGATCCCGACCCCGCAGCTGACCACCGGGGACGAGCGGGCGCTCTTCGAGGTCATCAAGCAGATGATCATGAAGGACCCGCACGACCGCTTCCAGACCAGCGACGAGTTGATCGCCTCCCTCGAGGGGCACCCGATCGCGCGGGCGGGGGCATCGTCGGTGCAGGGGGCGGGAGCGCGCGCCGGTGCCGCGGCCGCCGATACGACCCCGCTGCCCAAGATCGCGATCTCGGCCCCCACGGCCGCGGCGATGCCCGGCGTGGGGAACGGCGGCCGTCGCCCCGGTCCGCCCCGACCCGCCCCAGCACCCGCCGCGAAGTCGGGGAAGGGGGGGCTCTTCTTCGGGCTCTTCCTCCTCCTCGCTGCTGGAGGCGGGGGTGCCTATTACCAGTTCGTGTACAAGCCGGCCCACGCGACCGTGGGCCCCGCGGGCGGTGCGCCGGTCGGCGCGAACATCGTCGACAGCGTCGGCCAGCACGCCGCAACGCCCCTCGGCGACTCCACCCACGCCGCCGACAGCGCCAGGCAGCGGGTGACCGCTCCGCCCCCGCCGGTCGGCACGCCGGCAGCGGCACCGGTGGTGCACGACAGCGGGACCCTCCTCATCAAGGGGGTGCCCGGCGGCTCGGTGGTCTTCGTGGATGATCGGCAGCTGATGGAATCTCCCGCCAAGCTCCCGGTGGGATCCCACGAGATCCTGATCCGCCCGCCGGTGGGGTACCAGGAGTACCGGACCAGGATCGAGGTCGAGAAGGGCAAGCAGCTGGTGCTCACCCCGACCATCGGCCGGGCCGGTCAGGGGCGTCCCGTCGCCACGGCGGCCAAGGCGCAGTGCAGCGCTCCGCTGGAGCCCAACTACAACGCCGACCAGTACTGCTTCGACGAGAAGCCGCACGCCCACGGCTCCCTCGGCGTCCCCTACGCCAACACCAGCCCCTCGCCGTCGATCCTCTGGGTCCACGTGGGCGCCGACGGGGCCACCGCCGAGGTGCTGTCGAAGCGACCGTCGAATGATGCCGCCTTCGAACAGGCGGCGCGCGATTTTGCCAGGAGTCTTACCTGGTCTCCCGCCACCAAGGGGGACAACGCCGTCGACGGCTGGATCCAGGTCCTCCTCGTTCCCGTCCAGCAATGAAGGTCCATCCCACCGCCTGGGTGGCTCCGGGCGCCATCGTCCTGGGAGATGTCACCCTGGGCGAGCGTTCGAGCGTCTGGTATGGCGCCATCCTCCGGGGTGACAACGACCGGATCGTCGTGGGCGATGAGACCAACCTGCAGGACGGCACCATCGTGCACGTCGACGAAGGGGTGCCGTGCCTCATCGGCCGGCGGGTCGGGGTGGGGCACCGCGCCCTCCTGCACGGCTGCATCGTCGAGGACGAGTGCCTGATCGGGATGGCCAGCACCATCCTTAATCGGGCCGTGATCGGGACCGGAAGCGTCGTGGCGGCTGGGGCGCTGGTGCCGGAAGGGATGAAGGTCCCACCGGGGTCGCTGGTGATGGGGGTGCCGGGGCGGGTGGTGCGGGCGGTGGATGACAAGCTCCGGGAGCGGATCCAGATGACCTGGGTGCACTATATCGAGCAGGCGCGGAGGCATCGGGAGGGGAACCTCACCCCCGGCCCCTCTCCACGCTGACGCGCGGCGAGGGGAGTTGATCCTCACCCCCCGGCCCCTCTCCACGCTGACGCGCGGCGAGGGGAGTTCATCCTCACCCCCGGCCCCTCTCCACGCTGACGCGCGGCGAGGGGAGTTCATTTGAATCCCCCCTCTCCGTCCGTCAGGATGGAGAGGGGGTAGGGGGTGAGGATTAAGCTGGCGCCGTTGCTCAGGACGGCATTGTCACCTTTGTGATGTTGATACCACCTTTCCGCGCCGTTGCTGAACCTGCCGAGCCGTTGTCTGCATCAGTGGAATTTCCTACTTTTACCATCCGTCTCCTGCTTCACAGCTGCGTGGGACATACACAACAGGTCGCCGGGTTCCCCTGACCCCGGTGCAGTGGTCCGTCACCCTCGATAACCGAGGCATTCTCGTATGGCCAAGTCGTCCACCCGGGGCGAAGTCACTCTGTCGCCCAACGCCGTCACGGTCCTTGAAAAGCGCTACCTCATCAAGGACGAGAAGGGAAAGCCGACGGAAAAGCCGGCCGACCTCTTCCACCGTGTGGCGCGGACCGTGGCCGAGCCCGATCGGGCGTATGGGGCCAGCGCGGGGGCCACCGAGGCCCTGGCGGAGGCGTTCTATGGCCTGATGGCGAGCCGTGCCTTCGTCCCCAATTCCCCGACCCTGATGAACGCCGGCCGGCCCCTGGGCCAGCTCTCGGCGTGCTTTGTCCTTCCCGTCACCGACAACCTGTCGAACGGCAAGGACGGCATCTACGACACCCTCCGTTCGATGGCGCTGGTGCACCAGTCCGGCGGCGGCACCGGCTTCGGTTTCTCCCGGCTCCGGCCCAAGAATGACGTCGTCCGCTCCACGATGGGGGTCGCCAGCGGCCCGGTCTCCTTCATGTCGCTGTACGACGCCTCCACCGAGGTGGTCAAGCAGGGGGGGACCCGTCGCGGCGCCAACATGGGGATCCTCCGGGTCGATCACCCCGACATCCTCGACTTCATCCATTGCAAGGACGACACCACCAAGGTCACCAACTTCAACATCTCGGTGGCGGTCACCGACGCCTTCATGGCCGCGGTCGAGGCCGATTCCGAGTACGAACTCAAGCACCCGAAGACCGGCGAGGTCACCGGCACCCTCAAGGCGCGCGAGGTCTGGTCCCAGATCATCCACGGCGCCTGGAAGACCGGCGAGCCGGGGGTCTTCTTCGTCGACCGGGCCAACTATTACAACCCCGTCCCCCAGCTGGGCAGCTACGAGGCCACGAACCCCTGCGGGGAGCAGCCGCTCCTGCCGTACGACGTCTGCAACCTGGGGTCGGTCAACGTCGGCGCCTTCGTCAAGGATGGCGAGGTCGATTGGGACGGGATGCGCCAGGTCATCCACCTCTCGACCCACTTCCTCGAGAACGTGATCGACGCCAACAACTACCCGTTGCCCGAGATCACCGCGCTGGCGCAGAAGATCCGCCGCATCGGCCTCGGCGTGATGGGCCTGGCCGATCTCCTCATCCGGCTCGGCATCCCCTACGACTCCGAAGAAGGGGTCGAGATGGGCCGCCGGGTGCAGCGCTTCCTGGATGACGAGGGGAAGGTCGAGTCGGAACGCCTCGCCACCATCCGGGGCACCTTCCCGGAGTGGGAGCGGAGCATCTGGGGCCCCGATGCCACCGCGGCGCGCGGTCCGAAGCAGGAACGGATCCGCCCGATGCGGAAGCTCAGGAACTGCAACGTCACCACCGTGGCGCCGACCGGCACCATCAGCATCATTGCCGGGTGCAGCTCCGGGATCGAACCCCTCTTTGCCGTGGCGTTCATGCGGAACCAGGCCGGCGTCCTGATGCCCGACGTGAACGAGGACTTCGTCGCCATCGCCAAGCGGGAGGGGTGGCACTCCGAGGAGTTGATGACGCGGATCGCCGCGAGCGGGCACATCCGGCACCCGGAAGTGCCGCTCAAGTGGCAGCGCGTCTTCGTGACCGCCAACGAGATCAAGCCGGAGTGGCACATCCGGATGCAGGCGGCGTTCCAGGAGTTCAACGACTCCGCCATCAGCAAGACCTGCAACTTTGCCAATGACGCCTCGGAGGAGTACGTCGAGGAGATCTACCGCCTGGCGTACAAGCTCAACTGCAAGGGTGTGACGGTGTATCGGGACGGGAGCCGCGACATGCAGGTGCTCTCCACCGGTGCCACCGCCAAGAAGGTCGTCGACCAGGCCACCAGCACCGGCGCGTCACAGGCGCGGGCCGACCTTCGGGTCAACACCTCGACTGAGCTTGTGGTGCCGACGGACCTGATCGAGACGGCCAAGCTGGCGGACGTGCAGGGCGAGCTGGCCGAATCCCAGGCCGAGATCGCGCGGCTCAAGAAGATGGTGCACGATCTTGAGGCCGAGAACCTGCAGCGGCGCCAGAAGCGGCTGCGGCCCGAGACGCTGCGCGGCGTCACCCGGCGGCTGGAGACCCCCCTCGGCACGATGTACGTGACCATCACCGAGGACGAGAAGGGGCAGCCTTTCGAGGTCTTTATGAGCCTCGGCAAGGCCGGTGGTGCCCTGATGGCAGATGTCGAGGCGATCGGCCGGCTCATTTCGCTGGCACTCCGCTCCGGGATCCCGATGGCCGAGATCCACCGCCAGGTGCGCGGCATCTCTTCCGATCGGGTCATCGGGCTCGGGCCCAACAAGGTGATGTCGGTTCCTGATGCCGTCGGGATCGCCATCGAGAAGTGGATGCAGGAGAAGCAGGGGGTCCAGACCGAACTCCCCGGGATGCCGCAGAGCACGATGGGTCAGGCGCCCGCGATGGAGATGGTCCGGCCGGTGACCCAGGGCGGGGAACAGATGATGCTGGGCCGGGTGCAGGATGCCCTTCCCGGCGCCTGCCCCGACTGCGGCAGTCAGCTCGAGATGGCGGAAGGGTGCGCCAAGTGCCACGTCTGCGGGTTCAGTGAGTGCGGGTGAGGTTGATTCACCCGTTCAGAGAACGGAGGCGCCGGGGAATCGGCGCCTCTCGTCTATCATGCTATAGCGTAACAGTTTACGTTGTTGGCTTGCGATTTATGCCGTATCAGGTATAATGATGGCTAAGGGGAAATCGGCTCGAAAGTTCCGGAAGACGGCGCAGCAGCAAGATCGAGAGTCTACGCCGCCAGACGGCGAATGGACCTCGTGGGAGGTTCGGCACGTCCGGTCGAGCGGAACGGAGGATCTTGGTCCGATACTTGGAGTATTGGATTCGGGCCGCGGGGATCCGGTGCCTCATACACTTCAGCAGATGGTACTCCTCGAAGATGGTGGTTTCCCTCCGCCGCAAGGGCGTCTGAGGTATGAAAAGGCTGATGACGATAAGCCTGTCATCTATAGACTGAAGGCGACTCCACACTGTTGGCGCTTGTACTTTTGGCCCGACGCCGCACTCAGGCGTATCTACTACCTGCACACGGTGTGTAAGCATGAGCAAAAGTCCGATCCAGAAGATGCACGAAAGGCCCGTTGCAAACTCGACGAGCTCCGAGATGGTTCCGCTCGAGTCTACCCCGTCAGGGTCTCTGACTAGTCGCCTGCTCCGCGATCCCGCGACGAGACTTGAATGGGATAACGATCTTCGATTCCACCTTGCGCGTCATGTGATTCGCCTTCGTCGATTCAGGGGACTGTCTCAGGCACAACTCGCGGCAGCAGTCAAGACAAGTCAATCCAAGATTGCTCGGATTGAGGGCGCGACGGAAAACGTCACGGTGGGCACCATGGAGCGTCTGGCCGCTGCACTTTCAGGCCGTCTGCGGTTTGGGATTGAACCGTCTGAGCTTGAGATTCCGCAAACGCCCAGTTGGTGGGAGTGGGTTCGCCACGGAGGTTGGTCTGGGAACACATCCTATCTCTCCTGTCGGGTGATCACAAATGCGACGGCCGATCTTGGGTCCTTTCAAGCGGTGGCGGCTTGGACTGGGGAGCACCGGATCGCGTCAGGTATAGGCGACGAGTTTGAGCAGGGAGAGACACTGCGAATTGAAACGGATGTAGTGCTGGGCGGAGATGGCGCCAAGTCTGCTGAGGATGAACCACAGCAGCGGTTGCTGAAGGCGGCGGTGTGACCGAGCCCGTTAAGGTCAACAACGGCGAAACTGGTAGAGTTGGATTTTCTGGCTATTCCGTTCGCCGCCTAAGCTTTGTTGAGATACTGCCTGCGCCGGTACCTGTAGCGGCCCCAGTGCCGGGGGAATCGAAGCCCATCACTCTCAATCTCAGTGTGGCAATTGGGCTTGTGAGTGAATCGATGGCAGAAGTCACCCTTTCGGCAAGCATGAAGCCTGATCCTTCAGCTCAGCCCTATGAGATTGAAGCGGTTCTTTCTGGAGTGTTTGTCGCTCACGATGGCACGAAGACGGATGCATTACAGCGATTCTGTCAGCTCAATGCCCCAGTGATTCTTTGGCCGTACCTCAGAGCTGCGGTCCACCAAGTGACAATGGATGGAAGGTACGGCCCAGTTAGGATGGATCCAGTTAACCTGGCCGCGTTGCTTGGCCAGAAGCCATGGCAAGCTATGCCTCAGCAACCAGCGCCTTTGGAGAACCCGATTACCGGATCGAGCTCCTCTCAGTAACGCCCCAACAATGCGCGCTGCGTATTCTGCAACCCTACCGCACACCCTACAGAGACGCGGGGTAGGCGCCGTGTAAGTGGGTATCGATGGCGGAATTCGAAGTTGGGTCGCCGTAGGCGACCCGCACGCCTCAACCCCGATTCCTCCGCGTCATCTCAATCATCATCGCCCTGAACCCCGCTTCGCAAAGCGCCGCTGTGCCTTCCCCGGCGGATGAATCCGCCTCTCTGGAAGTCGCCCTGAAGGGCTTACGCCGTTTCCTCGAGCGCGAACGTATCACCGTGCCAGCCGCTGATCGCCTCCGTCGGATGGCGGAACGGCTGGGCGCGCAGGTAGTGACGCAGCTTCGCATCGTCCCCTGGACTGACCGATTCGATGTCATACCCATCGGCCCACGAGAGTGGGCCGATCTCTTCCACCTTTGCCAGGCGAGAGGTCACCCCCTTCATCCTGCCGATCATCTTGGGAAGCTCCGCGAGCGGGTGGGCACGCAGGAGCAGGTGGACGTGGGTCGCGACCATCCCGATCTCGAGGACCATCGCCCGGTGTTCACGGGCCAGCGTCCGGAGCGTCCGGCAGAGGAAATCGGCGGTCGCCGAATCGATCAACGGGGCCCGATCTCGGGTGACCCAGACGACGTGATACAGGATGCGGTGCCGCATACGCCACGATAGCGCTGGTGAGTCTGAGGGCGGTAACCAAATCGACGCAGGGTAAGCCCTTTAGGGCGCCTTCCAGAGAGGCGTCGCCTGTCCAGAGCGAAGCGAAGGATCACGCGCCGGGAAGTGTGCGCCGGGAAAGCGCGGCCGATGCGGGCATTGAGCCCGCGGGGTGGCCGCAGGCCACCCCCTACGGGTCGTGACGTGGATCGGTGTTCGGGTCGCCGCAGGCGACCCCCACGAGTGGGCTCCCCTCTCCACGAACGTCGTGACGGGGCAGGGGGGTGAGGTGGTCGCCGCTGCCCGGCTCGGCGCCGCGTGCATGTCCGCGGCTACCTTCATGGATGCCAGCTCCGTACTGGGCGTGGCTGATGGACCGCCCGCGCCTGGTCGTCGTTCCCACTCTGTTCCAGGAGAAGGTATGAAACTTCGCATCAACTACGCCAAGAGCGCCCCCGGCGTCTACGAGGCCATGGGCGCGCTCGAGACCTATCTCGAGACCGTCGCGGTGGACCAGAAGCTCCTCCACCTGCTCAAGTTCCGGGTCTCCCAGATCAACCACTGCGCCTACTGCCTCGATATGCACTCGAAAGACCTGCGGGCGCTGGGAGAGACGGAGCAGCGGCTCTATTCGCTCGAAGCGTGGCAGGAATGCCCCTATTACAGCGACGCGGAGCGCGCGGCGCTGGCCTGGGCGGAATCGGTGACCCTCGTGTCGGTGGACCAGGTGCCCGACGCCGTGTACGAGGAGGCGCGGAAGCACTTCTCGGAGAAGGACCTTGCCGACATCACGCTCTGTCTCGTGGCGATCAACGGGTGGAACCGTTTGTCGATCGCGGCACGGGTGCCGCCAGGATCGTATCGATCGTCGTTGAAGCCGGCAACGTGAACGGGGAATACGTCGCCGTCGGCGAGCTCCACTGATCCCGACCCACCGACGCCCACCCGGTAAGCCCTTCAGGGCGACTTCCAGAGAGGCGCCGCCTGTCCAGAGCGCAGCGAAGGATCAGGCGCCGGGACACGAACGCCAGCACCCGGGCGCCCGGAAATCGGCGCCTGGAAACGCCCCCTCTCCACGAACGTGGAGTGGGGGATGGGGGGTGAGGAGCAGCATTGGGGGACTG
>DASSGV010000028.1:0-5848 GCA_035693225.1 Gemmatimonadales bacterium
GGCGCGTGGGACAACGTCCGTAGGGGGTGGCCTGCGGCCACCCCTGGAGCACGGAATGTCTCAACCAACGGAACCTTCCCGAAAGAGCGTAGCGACCGAGGGACCTACCTAGCGGTGCCGGGAGCCGGCAGAGAAGATCCCTCCCTTCGGCAGGCTCAGGGCAGGCTGCTCTGCGCAGGATGACAGAGCGTGCTCGGGATGACAGCGTGGGGTGGCCGCAGGCCACCCCCTACCGACGACGTTCGAGGCGCCCCCCATTCTCCTGATTCAAGGCGCGTGGGACAAGGTCCGTGCGCCAGGGGTGGCCGCAGGCCACCCCCTATCGACGACGTTCGAGGCGCCCCCCATTCTCCTGATTCAAGGCGCGTGGGACAAAGTCCGTGCGCCAGGGGTGGCTGCAGGCCACCCCCTACCGCCGGCGTTCGAGGCGCCCCCCCATTCTCCTCAACGGCATCCGTCCCTCCGCTGCTCCGCCTATCTTCCATCAATGTTCAACCCTCCCGGTGGCGAGCGCCGCGAGTTCCTGCGCGGGGTCGTCGGCAAGTACCTGAACGCCCTGGCCAAGCGGGCGGAGGATCGGGTGGTCCGCCAGCGATTCTCCCGGCCGCCGGGAGCGCTGTCGGAAATGACGTTCCTCGCGACCTGCACCAGGTGCGGTGCGTGCACTGACGTCTGCCCCCCGCACGCCATCCGCAAGGCGCCGACGGAATCGGGCCTGGCTGCGGGCACGCCGTTCATCGACCCCACGCTGCAACCGTGCACTGTCTGCGCCGAAATGCCGTGTGTCGCGGCGTGCCCTACCGGCGCACTGGTGATGCCGGTGGAGGGATGGACCGGGTACCGTCTCAACCTGGTCGAGTTGGTGCCGGAGCGCTGCATCACCTTTCACGGCTCGACCTGCGGTGTCTGTGCCCAGGCCTGTCCGGTGGGGCCCACCGCGCTCGAGATGGACGCCGATGGCCATCCGGTCCTCAAGGCGGAAGGGTGCGTGGGGTGCGGTGTGTGCGTGCGGGCGTGCGTGACGGCGCCCTCCTCGTTCACCATTCGTTCGCTGGAGGCGTGATGGAGGTGCCGTACAGGGTCGACAAGCCGTGGGGCCACGAGCTCATCTGGGCGCGGACCGATCGCTACGTCGGGAAGATCCTCCACGTGCGGGCCGGCCAGGCGCTGAGCGTGCAGTACCACCACCAGAAGGACGAGACGATGCACCTGCTCTCAGGTGAGATGATCTTCCGCTCCGGAAGTGAAGGCCACCTGACCGAGCGGCGCGTCTCCGCGGGGACCTCCCTGCACATCCCGCCGCCGCTGGTCCACCAGGTGGAGGCGGTCACCGACTGCGATATCCTCGAGGCCTCCACCCCGGAACTCGACGACCTGGTCCGGGTCACCGACCGGTACGGGCGCCCGTGAAGCTCCCGCCCCGCGCGGAACGCCGCTGATGTCAGGGCTCGGCGGGCTCTGTCGTTCGTACCTCGATGTCCGCTGGATCTTCGACCCGGCGCAGGGGACCCGGGCGGGCAACGACGGATCGGACCCGCTCCTGCCGATGCTCGACGCCGAGTCGGTCCGGATCCAGCTTGCCACGCTGCGGTCGCTGGCCGGCGCGGTGGAGGACCTTCCGCTCGACGATGACGAGGAGGAGCTCGACCGGACCGCACTGCTCGACGACCTCCGCACCACGATCTTTCGTTTCGAGGCCGAGGTGCCGCACCGGAGGAATCCCGCGGCGTGGCTCGCATCGGTGGCGCAGGCGTGGCAGTCGCTGTTGGCGCACCCCGGGCGGGCGCCGGAAGCTCGGGCCCAGGCGGCGCTGGCGCGGCTCCGCGGAGCGCCCGCCGTGCTCTCCGCCGCCGCCGCCACGCTCAAGGCGCCGGCGGTGCTCTTCGTGGACGAGGCAGCGGCCCTCGCCCCGGCGGTGGCGCGCCTTCCGGCTCGTCTGGCGCGGCAGGCGGCGGGGTGGCTGCCGGGGATCGCCGACCAGCTCGAGTCGGCGGCATCGCTCGCCGAGGGTGCGGTGCGGGACTTTGCCGCCACCCTCGCCGCCGACACCGAGCCCTCCGCCGATCCTGCCGCCTTTGCGGTGGGCGAGGACGAATTCGACCATCGGCTGCACTTCGAGCACGCCCTCCACGCCAGTGCGCCGGAACTCTGGCGCTGGGGCCAACGGGCGCTGGAAGAGCAGGCCGAGACACTGCAGCATGCGGCCGACCGGGTCGAACAGGGCGCCGATCCGCGGGAACTCGCCGCCCGACTCCGGCGCGAGCGGCCGGTCGGCGCGGACCTGCAGCTCCACTTCCTGCGGGCGGTGGCACGGGCGCGGAAGTTCGTCGATGACCGCGGCCTCCTGGTGGCGCCGGCGGGCGATGTCCGGCTCCTCGACACGCCGGAGTTCCTGCGCCCGATCGTGCCGATCGCAGGATACGAGGCCCCGACGGTGGTCTACCTGACGCCCGGCGTGGCGATCGCACGCGAGGAGCTGGTGCACGTGGCGCTGCGGGAGGTCTGCCCGGGCCGGCACCTGCATCAGGCCCATGCGGCAGGGCTCTACTCGGATGTCCGCCGCCTGGTATCGACGCCGGTGTCAGTGGACGGTTGGGCGCTCTATGCGACGGACCTGATGTATCGGGCGGGATTCGCCGAGTCGGCGGAGGAGGAGTTCTTCCATCAGCTCGCGATGCTCCACGCCACCGCGCTCGTGCTGGTCGACGTCGGCCTCCACACCCGGGGGATGACGCCGGTCGAGGCGATCGCGTTCCTGATGGAGCGGCTGCCGCTCGATCGGGCAATGGCGCTTGCCGACGTGCGTCGAGTGGCGGCGTGGCCCACCTACGGCTTGGCGGCGGCGGTGGGGCGGCGCGAGATCCTCCAGCTCCACGATGCCTGGCGGGCCCGCGCCGGGGGCGAAGCGTCGATCAGGCCCTTCCACCAGGCGCTCCTCGATTTTGGCGGGCTCCCGGTGTCCCTGGCGCGCTGGGGGATGGACCTGGGCCTCGACGAGTGAGCCGGACACCGATGGCTCTGTCCTAGCGGCAGAGCGATCGCGACAGCATCGAGTCCGCCGCCGGCCGCGAGCGGGCATTCCCCAGCGCCATCCCGATCCCGTAGGCCAGGCGCCCGGTACGGGCCACCTTGTTCGCGTCGATCAGCGCCACACCATCGTCGGCGCGGCGGAACTCGGCATACGGCCCCCCCGACAAGGTGATCGACGGGATCCGCAACATCGCAAAGCCGGCGGCCGGTGTACGACAGTACCGTCGCTGCGGGTCATCGAGGTGCTCGAAGCGCCCCACCAGCGTGAAGGGCGACGGCTCTGCCCGGGCCACGGAATCGACCACCCTCACGAGGTCCGGCGCGTACTCACGGATGCCGCTCTCCTGCAGCGAGTCCGCCGCGCCGCGTCCCACCGGCCCCAGCCCGATGTCGGCCACGAGGCTGTCGATCGGCACCGGCGGATGGGCCAGCAGCCAGCGCAGCCCCAACGAACCCGGCTCCTCCGCTCCCAACCACGCAAAAAGCATCGAGCGACGGGGGGCGGGGGCGGCGACCGCGTGTTCGGCGAGCAGCAGCTCGGCCACGGCTCCCGATGCCGCGCCGGCTCCGTTGCACACCGAATCGGCGCCGACCGCCCGGCAGGCGCCGGCGGGGTCGTCGGCGCGGCCGACGTGGTCATACTGCGAGGTGACCATCACGTACTCGCCCTTGTCGCGCGGGTCATTGCCCTGGCGGGTGGCCAGCACGTTCCAGCCGTCCACCGGCACCACCGATTCCGTGAGCCGTGGAGTGACCCGGAAGGGCGCGGGAGTGCCGGCGGGCCCCTGCGTCAGCGATCCGAAGACCGTGGCGAGGCTGTCGCGGTCGACGAGGAGGACGAGCGGAGGGACCACCGCATCGACACTGCCGGCAAGGCGCACCGCCGGAGGGCGGGCCAACCGGAGGGCACGGGCGCGGAAGCGTGGTGAGGCGAAGAGGGCGATGATCCCCACCGGTCGGTCGGTGGCCGGGAAGCCCTGCACGATGAGCCCGGCCCGGTCGGGGATGACGATCACGAGGAACTTGCCCGCCGCGGCCTTGAAGGTGCTGTCGATCCCCGCCCTGGTATAGAGATTTCCCCAGACCGCGTCGTAGGTGGCCGCCGGTGCCGGGCGTCCCCACTCCACTCCGAAGGTGCGTCCCCAGTGGAGGGTGGTGGAATGGTCGCCTGAGGTGAGCTGCAGGGTGCTCGAGTCGGAGATCCCGCGGCGTTCCAAGGGGATCCGCTGGAGATAGCCGCCACTGTCGCCGGCCGGCGCGAGGCCGAGCACTCGGAGTTGCTCCGCCAGGTGGAGGGCCGCCGCGCGGGCACCCGGGGTACCGACCAGGCGGCCGCCCATCGAATCGGCCGCGAGCACGTTGAGGGGGACGCGGGCCGCCGAATCGGTGAAGGGATCCTGCGCCGCGAGTGGCGCCGCGACGAACACCGCGAAGAGGATGACGCAGATGGTACGGATCAACGGGGCTCCAGATCGGTGACGTTGTGCCTCCGGATGATGATGTAGCATAGGAAGATCGAGGGGCGGGGAAAAGCCTCCTCTCTTGCGGAGGCGTCCCCGGCCGGTAGCTTCGGGTCGATGCGCGATGTCCCTCCCCAATTCGGCGAGTCCGGCGGCTGGCAGGCCTCCGGTCGTTCGTCGGGCGCGGCACTGGCCCAGCCGGAGCCCGCCGCGATCCCGCCCGGCACCCGCGGGAAGGTGGCCGTGGTGACCGGCGGCGCCACCGGACTGGGTCGAGCCATCTGCCACGAGTTCGCGCGGCTCGGCTGCCACGTGGCCTTCTGCTATGTCGAGCTTCCCGGTCGCGACGTGACCGAGATGGCGCTCCTGACCGAGACCAGCCTCCGGAGCATGGGTGTCCAGGTCCATGCCGCGCGCTGCGACGTGCGCGATCCGGCCTCCGTCCGGCGGTTCCTCGACGAAAGCGTCTCGCGGCTCGGCGGATTTCACTTCCTCGTCAACAACGCCGGGATCGCCGCGGACGGGGCACTCTGGCGCCTGAGCGACGAGGCCTGGAACGAGGTGATGGCCACCAACGTGACCGGGGCCTTCAACTGCATCCGTGCCGCCACCCCGCACTTTCGCCGTCAACGCTACGGCAAGATCGTCTCGGTGAGCGCCCACCAGGCCGCCCGGCCCGGATTCGGCGTCGCCAATTACGCGGCGAGCAAGGCGGCGCTCGAGGGGCTCACCCGAGCGGCCGCAGTCGAACTCGGTCCCGCCAACGTGAACGTGAACGCCGTGGCACCCGGATTCGTCCGCACCGAGCGGATGATGATGCTCCCCAGGGAAGTGATCGAACGGGCACGGATGCACGCGGTGCTGGGTCGGGTGGCGGAGCCGGAGGACGTGGCCCACGTGGTGTCGTTCCTCTGCTCCGACGAGGCGCGCCACATTACCGGGCAGACGATCGTGGTGGATGGAGGGTTGTCGCTGGAGTAGTGGCGAGTGGTGAGTGGCGAGTGAGGGTACTGGGCGCTAGGTGCTAGGTGCTAGGTACTAGGTGCTAGGTGTTAGGTGCTAGGTGTGACCGGGACTTCAGCCGGCGTCGGGACCGAGCGTGGCTCCGGCGTCATCCTGAGGGCGCTTCAGCGCCCGAAGGATCTCCGGCTCGCTCTACCGAGATCTCTGTCCATATTTTCGCCACTCGCCACTCGCCACTCGCCCCTCACCACCCGCCACTCACCACTCGCCACCCAACCGCTTACCTTTCCCTCCGACCGCTCCCACCCTGGCCTCAACGCGGTAGGTCGCGATTGCCTAAGTCCTTGCCACTCATCGGCTTGGCAGTGCTCCTCTCGGCGTGCGGACATCGGGCC
>DASSGV010000029.1:0-69352 GCA_035693225.1 Gemmatimonadales bacterium
GCCATCCATCGGGACCATCAGCGCCGGGATCGAAGGCACTCACTACAACATCGCGAACTACAGCTTCGGCCTCACGACCCTGATCTTTTCGGATGCCTGGATCGAGAAGCCGATGGCCACGGCGGCCTATGTCACCGATCGATTCACGTCCGCGACTGCCAGTGTGGAACTCGGCCTCCGATATCAGGAATTCAGTACCGGGGCCCAGCGTCCCTGGCTCCTTGATACTGCCGCCACCAGCCCGACCTTCGAACAGTATGGGCCATTCCCACGTCAGAGCACCTACGGCCGCAATAGTGACGGCTCGATCGCGACGTACAACGGCCAACCGCTCCTCCAGTATCGGACCGACCCATCGCATCAGGGGTTGAGCCCACACATTGCGATCGCGATCCGACTGAATGACCAGACCGATCTGCACGCGGCGGCCGCCCGGGAGCTCGAGCTCCCGGATTTCGCCACCACGTTCTCGGGGATCAAAACCCACCTGCAGGTGACCAACCAGCGCCAGATATTCGGGACCGACCTCGGATTCCTGGACGCGACGATCTTCGAGCTGGGGGTCACCCACCGCGTGGTGGCCGGGCTGACCGGCGCGGTGACCGGTTATGATCGCCGCGATCGCACCCGACCCGTCGCGGGCCTGGCGTCTGCCTATGACCCCGCCACCAGGGTCGCGCAGGACTTTGGAAGTGCGTTCTACGTTGATGGCGGGACGACAGATGGCATCGAGGTCCGGCTCTCCGGGCATCACGGCCTGCTCTCCGGGACGCTTGCCTATGCCCACCAGCACACGACCTACAACGTGCCCATATACACATTTGCAAGTGACGAAGGGGATCGCCCCGACGCCCTGACGGCAACGGGCACGTTGGCGTTCCCTCGAGCGTGGCACGCGGGGACCACAGTCGGTGCGATCCTCGCCCGCACCAGTGTCGCCGCGCTGGTGCGCTATGCGAGCGGCGCCCGCGATTACACCTGCCCGGCGCCGAGCTTCGCGGCTCCAGGGCCGACGTGCCCCGATCCGGCCATCATCGGTCCATTCCCCACGCAGCCGGGACGACTGCCCTCCTCCAAGATGATCGACCTGAGGGTAAGTCGGAGCGTCGATGTGGGCGGGCACGACCTGTCGTTCTTCGTCGACGCCCACAACCTCTTCAACTTCCGGAATTACAAGTCCGCCCTGGGCCCTGACGCCGTCACGATGAGTGGAAGAGAGCAGGCCGACGTGTTCGCCGAGGACAGCGCCGGATACGCCTCCGAAGCGGAAACGAACGGGGTGTACAACGGTTCGACCGGAAGCATCGACCTGACGTTCGGTGGTGCCCCCGACCCGCGCGCCGGGTGCGGCGCCTGGCTGACCCCCGCGAACATGCCGGCCTCCCCCAACTGCGTGGCGCTGATCCGTGCCGAACAACGCTTCGGGAATGGCGATGGGATCTTCACCGTCGCGGAGCAGCAGCGTGCCTCACAGGCCCAGTACCTCCTCACGCGCGGCCTCGCCGCCCTCACAGACCTCCCGCGCCGGATCCGGATCGGAATCGAGATGAAGCTCTAGGGAGCCGGCCTGGCCACGCACTCGGGATGATCGGCCGCTGAATCAAGCGCCGTGATCAGCCGTGCCGCCCGCCACCGGGCAAGGTTCCAGGTGCGCCAATCGCCGCCGCTCCGTTGCCGCTTCCGTGAGGCCTCGAGCCCCGCCACCACTGCGCAACGATCCATCACCGACAGCTTCGGCAGCGCCGCGACCAGGGCCGGCACGGCGTCGGCGCTCAGCCCGGTCAGGTACGCGGCGTCAAACGGCGCGCCGGCGACCGCACGCCCGACGTTCACATCGACCACGAACCCTTCCGGGTTCCCGACGTCGAGGACGGCGAGCCACACGGTGGCAGCGAGCAGTGCACCGATCACGAACCGATCCCGCCGCCCTCGCAGCACGGTGACACCGAACCACGCCGCTGCCACTGCGATCCACCCGATGGCCATCCCGGCATAGAGGCGGGTGGGGCTCAGGCCGTAGAGCGACACGTAGAGCCCCATCCGGTAGCCGGCGGACACAAGGATGAGCCCCAGGAGGGTGAGGATCCCCCAGGCCAGGGCTCGCGCGCCGACGGCCAGTCCGTTGCCCCAGTCGATCACAAGCAGCAGCCCCAGCGTCAATGCTCCCACCGCGACGAGTTGGAAGAACCCCTGCCGGGCATACTCGGCGAAGGTCAGCCCGCTCTCCGCCGAGACGAATGCAGCACCGCCGAAGAGCGCGCGGAGCTGGACCGCCACGAAGAGCGCGAACAGAAGCCCGACCGCTACCAGGACCGTCCGCACCTCGACCACGCCGAATCGCGGCGGTGTCGGGGGCATTGCCCCCGGATCCTGCGGGCGCACCAGCAGCGCACGGAGATACCCCGCCGTGATCCAGGCAAAGAAACCCCACAGGAACAGATGCGAGATGAGCGTCTGCGGATTGACCCGGCCGACGACCGCGGCAAAGGCGGGGTCGCCGGCCGCGAGGAGGGCGCCCAGCACCACGACGATCGGCACGGCGATGATCCCCCCCGCCAGCACCCGGCGACCGGTCGAAGAGGCGCCCCGCCACTCCACGTCACCCAGGAGGAGGCCGGCGGCGCCGAACGCGGTGGACGCGACCGCGCGCCAGCAGGCCAGCACGATCGCCTCCGGTGTCATCCGGTCGACCCCGCCTCCACCGGCCTGGTACAGCAGGACCGCGAGCCCGGTCAGGAGCGCCACCAGGTTGAACTGCCACACCGCCTCCGACGCCCGCACGGTGGTGGCCAGGGCGGCAAGCACGCACCCTCCCGCGATCAGCCAATACCGCGGATGACGCACGGTCGATGCACCCTCGCCTCGAATGATGACGGCCGGAATGGCCACCGCCACGATCATCCAGAGCGCCAGGTTGAGCGACCAGGGCCCCGTCCGAAGGAGGAGATCTCCCAGGAGGCCCAGGAGGCACGCGGCCGTCACTGAACGGACCGCTCGAATGTTCGAGGTCGTCACGCGGGGACCCTCCGAAGGTGCGTTGGCAGGGCGCCGAACCGCCGCTCCCGCGTTGCATAATCCGTGAGCGCGGACTCGAGATCGGCACCGCCGAAGTCGGGCCAGAGCAGGTCGAGGAACAGCAGCTCGGCGTACGCCGCTTCCCAGAGGAGGAAGTCGCTGAGGCGGCGCTCCCCTCCGGTCCGAACATAGAGGTCCACCGGCACCGCGGGGTGGGGGTCGTGGTCGACCGAGGCCACCAGATCGGCAAAGCGCTCGCGCGACATCGCGGTCCCACCGGCGGCCTGCGCCGCACCGAGGATCGCATCGCGACCTGAATGGTCGATCGCGATGCGGAGCCGCATCGACCGCCCGCCCGCCGTGGCCCGTTCGGCCCGATCCACCGACCGCTGGAGAGCGGCGGGGAGTCGGTCCCGACGACCCAGCACCGTCAGTGCGATCTCCTGCTCGATGCAGGTCGAGGTCTCCGCCTGGAGGAACCGGTCGAACAGCACGAGCAGGGCGTCCACCTCCGACTGCGGGCGCCGCCAGTTGTCGGCAGAGAAGGCGTAGAGCGAGAGCATCGCGATGCCCTGCGCGCGCGCAGCCTGCACTGTGCGCCGCACCGCGTCAGCGCCGGCCCGGTGTCCGGCCGCACGCGGCAGCCCCCGTTGCTCCGCCCAGCGGCCATTGCCGTCCATCACGATGGCAACGTGCGTCGGCATTTGTAAACTACTTTTTCCCATAAAGTAAGCCTCTCGAAAAAACCGGCCTGCGTTGGCCGGCGCTCGGGTGGTGAGTGGTAAGTGGCGGGTGGCGGGTCACGGCCCTGATCCCACATCCATTGCCGTCCGGCCACGTCAGCGCTCCCGCGCCGTCCGGATGACTGCCTCCATGTGCTGCAGGTATCGCTCCAGCGCTCGGCGCCCCGCCGCCGTGAGGCGATACTCGGTCCGGGGCACCCGCCCGGCGAACGCCTTGCTGCACCCCACGTACCCGGCGTCCTCGAGCTTGCGGGCGTGAACGCTCAGGTTGCCGTCGCTGGTCCGGAGCAGCGCCTTGAGCTCCGCGAAGCTCAAGCTCGGATGCACCGCCAGGGCGCTCACGATCGCGAGGCGCACCCGTTCGTGGATGACCCGGTCGAGCGCGAGCGGCGCCCTGGCATCTCCGGCCACCGCCGTGAGCGCTCGCACGGCATTCGGCCCCGGCTTCGGCACGGCGCCGCTCCTAGCCACCGTGCCTCCGCGCGATCAGCCATCCGAAGCCGATGTGCAATCCGCCGAAGCCTGCCGCCAGCAGCCAGTTCCCCTGCCCCGCCATTCCCGGCAGCAGCGCCACCCCGCCCAGCACCATGAACGCCAGTCCCATCACCGGCACCACCCGGACCGAGAAGGCACCGGCGGTGACCACGCCGGATCCATACAGGAGGAGCCAGAGCCCCGGCAGGAGCGACCGGTCGCTCCCCACCGCCGCGGTGAGCGCGGCACCGGCGAGGATGGCCGGGACGAAGCTCAGTACGAACTTCCTGGCCGGCTGGGAGAACCCCGATCCGTCGTGCGAGCGCACCTTCCGGATCGTCGCCGCGGTCCCGAGCATTGCGGCGAGCGCCGCCTCGACCAGCCACACCGTGAACCAGCGCCCCGCATCGGGCTGCCCGGCCCCGATCGCCGCGGCGGCCAACGCCGTGGCGCCCACCAGCACCAGCCCCCATCCCGGCACGTCGGTGAATTCCGCCGCTCCCGCCATGGTCCGGCGGATGAAGGAGAGGTCGGCGCGGGCGCGATCATCCAGGGGTGAGGGCTCGCGCGCCGGGGCAATGGCAGGGGGCATGGGCATCAAGGATAGGGCGTCGGGGCAAATGCGTCAAGTACTTTGTAATGCCAAGTTACTGTCACCCCGACCGGGGGGGGACCACCGCCGGTTCCGCGTCGAGCAGCGCCTCGGCGGCCTCCCGGTCGAGCGGGTGGGAGAAGAGCCAGCCCTGCACGTAGTCGCACCCGAACTGCTGCAGCATGGTCCGCTGGCGCGGCGTCTCGACCCCCTCGGCGATGACGGCCATCCCGAGGTTCTTGGCCAGCGCGATGATGGTCCGGACGATCTCGGGATTCTCCCCCGGGTTCCCGAGCTCTCCCACGAACGACCGGTCGATCTTCAGCGCATCGAGCTGGAATCGCTGGAGGTAGCTGAGCGAGGAGTAGCCGGTGCCGAAGTCGTCCACCTGCACCTGCACTCCCGCCTGCTTGAGGCCCCGCAGCACCGCCACGCTCGACTCCGCCTGCCCCATGATCGTCCCTTCGGTGATCTCCAGCCGCAACGCTCCGGAAGGGAGCGCCACCTCGGCGAGCACCGCCGCCACCTCCGCGACCAGCTCGGGTCGCTGGAACTGGCGCGCCGAGATGTTGACGCTCACCGACAACGGCCCGGAGGCCGGATGTCGGTCGAGCCATCCGCGCAGCGTCCGGCACGCTTCGCCCATCACCCACTGCCCGATCCGGTCGATGAGCCCGGTCTCTTCCGCCAGCGGGATGAACTCCTCCGGCCCCAGGAACCCGCGCTCCGGATGGCGCCAGCGCGCCAGCGCCTCGAACCCCGTGACCCGCCCGCGGGCCAGGGACACGATGGGCTGGTAGAAGAGCACGAGCTCCTCGCGGTCGAGCGCCCGCCGCAGGTCGGTCTCGAGCTGGAGCTGGGACATCGCGTGGCTGTGCATTCCCGCGTGGAACACCCGATGGGTCGCCTTGCCCTGCGCCTTGGCGTCGTACATCGCGGTGTCGGCGTCGCGGAGCAGGTCCTCGGCGCGCTCGTGTCCGGTCACGCTGATCGCGATCCCGATGCTCGCGGTGACGAACACCTCCTGCCCCGCCAATTCGAACGGATCGCTGAGCGCTGCCTGGATCCGCCCCGCCACCTCCTCCGCACCCGCGGCCCCCGGCACCTCGTCCAGGAGGACGACGAATTCGTCGCCGCCCAGCCGGCCCACCGTGTCCCCGGGGCGGATGCAGTCCTCCAACCGGCGCGCGATCGCCACCAGCAACTGGTCGCCGTGGACGTGGCCAAGGCTGTCGTTGACGACCTTGAACCGGTCGAGATCGAGGAAGAGCACCGCCGAGCGGCCGTCGCTGCGCCGGCCGCGCCGGATGGCGTGGCCCATCCGGTCCATGAACAGCGCACGGTTGGGAAGCCCGGTGAGCGGATCGTGGAACGCGTCGTGCAGGAGCTGCTCTTCGATCGACTTCCGTACCGTGATGTCGGTCTGTGATCCCGCCAGTCGATACGCCTTGCCGGCGGCATCGCGCACGGCGAGCCCCCGGGTCATCACCCAGCGGTAGAGCCCATCCCGGTGGCGCATCCGGTGTTCGGTCTGGAGGTGCGGGGTGTGCCCCGCGACGTGGAGGTCGATGTCGATCTTCAACTGCTCCAGTTCGTCGGGATGCACCCGCCCGAACCACTCCTCCGGTGCGGTCCCGACCTCGTGCTCGGCCGCGCCGACCATCGCCTTCCAGCGGGGGGAGAAGTACACCTGTCCCGCCCGGAGGTCCCAGTCCCAGAGCCCGTCGTTGGCGCCCTGCTGGGCCAGCGCATACCGCTCTTCGCTCTCCCGCAGCGCCTCCTCGGCACGCTTGCGCGCGGCGATGTCCCGCATCGTGATGACGACCCCGTCGATCGCCGGGTCGGCCAGCAGGTTGTTGGCGCTCGCCTCGAAGATCCGCCACGCGCCGTCGTGATGTCGACAGCGGAACTCGATCCGTGGCGCCGGCCCCGGCCGGTCGAGCAGCCGAACGAACCGCCCACGCACCTCGTCGACCTCGTCCGGATGCAGGAGACCGAAGGCATCCCGCCCCAGCAGCTCCTCGGTGTCGTACCCCAGGACAGTCTCGATCGAGCCGCTGGTGTAACGGACCCGACCGTCGGTGTCGAGCACCACGATGAGGTCGAGCGTGTTCGCCATGAGCGACCGGAAGTACCGGTCGCTGGTCCGGAGGGCCTCCTCGGCCCGTACCCGCGGGGTGTTGTCCCGATACAACGCGTAGACGCCGAGCTGACGCCCTTCCAGCACGATCGGGCTGCCGATGATCGAGACGTGCAGCAGCGAACCGTCGCGCCGCCGGCGCTGGGTCTCGAAGCGGACCGTCCGCCCGTGGGCCGAATCGGAGGTCAGGACCCGGGCTTCGGCGAGGGCGTGCGGGGCGAGGATCTCATCGAGCGACTGCCCCCGCACCTCGTCGGCGCTGTACCCGAAGAGCCGGGTGAATTCGGCGTTCACCCGTTCGATGTGCCCCTGGGCATCGGCGAGCAGCATCGACTCCGGGGCGTTGGCGAACAGGTGCTCGAAGTAGGCCTTCTCGATGCGGAGCGCCTCGGTGGCCCGGCGGTGGTCGTCGAACCACCGACCCAGGAAGACCACCAGGACGAGCGCCGCGACACTCACCAGCATCGCCGGCCACCACGCGACCCGATCGGGCCCGGCGGCCGGGATCACCAGGCGATCGACGACGAGGAGGAGGAGCAGGACCCCCAGCAGTCCGATGCGCCGGTCGCGCGATCGGCGCAGCAGGACCACCGACCAGATGAAGGCGGCCGATCGCAGGAGGAGCACGAGCAGGTCGGCGGGGGTCACGGGGGGCGACAGGCCTCGCTCGTCGGGGGACCGATCGTGATACGGGAAGACAGATCGTGTGCGGGGGAACGGGAAGGTACTCGCGAATGGGCCGGTTGGGAACGCGGGCCAGGGGGTGTCCAATGGACAGGGCGTCGGGCGTCATTATAGTGCTGTGGCGGCGGGATCACCGCCCTGCGCCCCTCCTGACCGGACATATGGCATTGCAGAACGGCCGTACTGCGCGGCTCGCCGCGGCGCTCATCGTCGCGCTGGGCTGTGCCCATACCGACCCCGGCGCCCCGAACGACCCTCCCGCCACCGGCGCGTTCGACCCCGCCCCCCCGCTCCGGCTCACGCTGAACCCGGGCCAGGACCACTGGCCGGTGTGGGCGCCGGACGGCCGCAGCATCTGGTACGTCTATGAGGACCTCGACCGGGCCGATCGCGATCAGTGCCTGGGCCGGCTCCCCGCCGCCGGCGGGACCCGGATCGTCTCGGCGTGCCAGGACACCCCCCCTGCTGCCACCGATTCCCTCGACGTCGCGCTGAGCCCCGCGGTGCGCGGCGGCCGGATCGCCTGGGTCCGGGTCACCTCACCCATCGGCGCCGTCCTGCCCGACGGCGGGGACGTCGTCGTCGCGCCGATCGGCGACCCCGCTTCCGCGACCTCCGTGCGCCACTTCCCGTACGTCGCGCCATCGGGTGTGTTCGAGAACTTCGGGGTCGACCTGCAGTGGCTCGACGACTCCACCCTGGCATATGTCGCCGTACAGATGGGCTACAACTCGATCTCCCACGACACGACGATCGCCGGCCAGGAAGTGGACCTGATACACCTCGCCGCAGCAGGCCCCACGGTCTCGGTGGTGGGCGGTACCACCGGCGCATCGAGCCTCGGGGTCGGCCCCGCACCAGGGCTCCTGTACTTCACCCGCGAGGGCGACAGCCGCGTCTTCCAGCTCCAGCTCCCCGACACCACGGCGACCGTCGCCTATGACTTCGGCGGGCTCGGCGTGGCGCAAGACGTACGCGCCTCCGGCACCCGCCTGCTCGCCGTGGTCGGCGGCACCGTCTACCTGGTCGACACCACGGTGGCCACCGCGGTCACCGATTCTGGGAGCGCATGGCGCCATCCGACCTTCCGACCCGACGGTCGGGCGTTCGCGGGAGAGCGATACGATACCCTGACCGCGACCAGCGACATCTTCGTGGACTCCCTGCCGTGAGGGGCCCGACGCTGGCGGCGTTGGCCGTGGCGTGCCTTGCCGCCCCGCTGATGGCGCAGAGCAACGGCGCCATCGCCGGCAAGGTCCACGACGCCGTCACCGGACGGCCGTTGATCGGCGCGATGGTGCGGCTGACGGGCGGTGCCACCGTTCGCACCGACACCGGCGGCAACTTCCGGATCCGGGAGGTGCATCCGGGATGGTGGACCGTCAGTGTGGCGCAGATCGGATTCACCCCCGTCACCCGGGACAGCCTCCGGGTACACCCCGGGGAGGTGCTGCGCCTGGAGGTCGCGATGTCGTCGGTCGCCATCCGGGTCGCGGACATCGGGATCACCGTGGACCACGACCTCCTCCTCGACCCCCTGGCGCCCGCCGCCACCCAGCGCATCACCGCCGCCGACCTCCACAACCTCCCGGTCAGCTCGCTCGACGACGCCCTGGCGGTCTCCGCCGGCGCCGTGGGACAGAGCTACCGGGGCGGCCGGGTCGGCGAGCAGTCGTTCGTCCTCGATGGCGTCGGGTTCAAGAACCAGCTGGACGCCTCCACCGGCGGATTCGGTGTCCGGCTCCCGCCCGATCTCCTCACCGAGGCGTCGCTCGTCACCAACGGATTCTCGGCCCGATACGGTCAGGCCATCTCCGGCCTGGTGAATGTCGTCACCCGCGATGGGGGCGATCATTGGGAAGGCCGCACTGCGTACGAGACCGATCGCCCCTTCGGGAACGGCTGGGACCACGGCCTTGACCGCGCGGTGGTGAGCGCCGATGGTCCGCTCGGTGGCGGGGTCCGCATCCTTGGCGTGCTCGACCTGACCGGCCGGCTCGACGCCGATCCCGTGAATGCACCGGCGCCCACCGACCCCCGGGACGCCCGGTCCCAAAGCCCGGTGCTGCCCGACAACAGCGGCGAGCAGTACGATGCCGCCGTCAAGCTCGCGGTGCCGATCGCCGGCGCGCCACTGCGGATACTCCTGGTGCATTCACTGGAGCAGCGCCGGCTCTTCGACCCGGCGTTCAAGTACGATCCGAACGAATCACCCGCCCAGCGGGTCGCCGGGACCCTGTTCAGCGCCCAGATGCAGCGAAGCTTCGGATCCGGGGTCGATCCACTCCTCCTCGACCTCCGGTTCGGGTACTTCGACCGGGACTTCCTCCGCGGCACACCCACCGCACCCACGGACTATGCCTTCGGCGGCTTCACCGGGCGGCCCGTCCACGTGATCGGCGAGGATCTCGCGCGGCGCCAGGACACCGTCGACGCGATGGGTCCGATCGCCGGGATGGTCGGCCCGCAGCTCACCGACCAGTCGCCCTACGGGGTCCCCGCATTCTTCCTGGGCGGCGGATCCCGCGGCGACCTCGCGTGGAATCACTACCGGGAGGCCCGCCTCCAGGCCGATTTCACCGCGGGTGACGGAGCCAACGTCGACTACTACTTCGGCGGCGAAGCCTCCTTCCAGCGGGTCCAGACCTTCCAGCGCGCCCTCGGTTACCTGCCGGTCGGCGACAGCGTGCCGAAACCGACCGCCGCCGACTTCTCACCCCTCGCCGTCGCGGCCTACACCGAGGTGCAGGCACGAATGCAGGACCTGGCACTCACCGCCGGCCTCCGCTACGACCTTTTCGACGCCCGGACCTCCGATGCCACCCAGTCCCGCGGGTCCCACGGGTCGCTCAACCCGCGCCTGGCGGTGTCCACGGTGCTCCACGGCGCAACGTTCGTCGCCAGTTGGGGCCGGTTCAGCCAAGCGCCCGACTACCAATACCTCGTCGACGCGGCGTTCGATGACACCACCCGCACCGGGCGCTTCCGGGTGGGGAACCCCGACCTCGGCTTCGAGCAGGCCACCCAGTACGAGTTCAGCGTGCGATCGCGCCCATCGGACAAGGTGACCCTCAAGGTCGGCGTCTACGTCAAGCGGCTCGACAAGCTGGTGGCATCGGTCCCGTTCGGGCTCGACCCCGACTCGACGGTCTTCGGGAACCTGGACCACGGCAGTGTGCGGGGCCTGGAGATCATCGCCGAGCGGGAGGTCGTGAACGGGCTCCGCCTCCGGGGATCCTACACCCTGCAACAGGCCACGGCCTCGGGATCGGATGCGTTCCGGCTTCGCACGCTCTTTCTCGATCCGGTCACCGGCGACACGATGCGTCCGGCGAGTGACGAGTTCCCGCTCGATTATGACCGCCGCCACACTTTCACCGGCATCGTGGAGTACCACTCCCCCGACGTGGCCGGCCCGAAGCTGCTCGGCGGCTCCTTGTTCGGCGGCGTGAGTGCGGCGGCGATCCTCAGCTTCCGATCGGGCCTTCCGTTCTCGCGGTACAGCCCCACCGGTGACACCCTCGTCGGTCCGCCCAACAGCTATCGCCTCCCCGACCAGACCAACGTGGATCTCCTGGTCCGGAAGGCGTTCACGCTCCTGGGCCGCGAGGGCAGCGTGTACTTCGACGCGCGCAACCTCTTGAACACCCAGGTCGTCATCGCCGTCAATCGCACCACCGGGAGCGCGTACGTGTCGGACGCCACCATCACCCAGATGGCGACGGCGGCCTATGACGCAAACCCCGAGGCGATCCCGTACGAGTCGCCCCGCTACCGGTCGTGGGCCGACCTCAACCACGATGGCCTGATCTCGGGTCCCGCGGAGCTGGTGCCGCTCTACCTCGAGGCGGCGCGCGACTACACCCGTCCACTCTTCGCCTTCGGGCCACCACGGCTTGTCCGCCTTGGCGTGGAGTTGCGCTTCTAGCGGTCGCTCGCCAGCGCCCGGACCGCGCGGTACATTGCCGCCGTATGCGCGCCCGCGGTATCCCCTACCTCCTGCAGGTCCTCGGTGTCGGTCTCGCCTACGCGGTAGGCGCCCGCCTGGGGCAGTTCACGGCCATCCCACCCGGAAATGTGAGCGCACTGTGGGCATCGGCGGGCATCTCGGTCGCAGCACTCGCCCTGCTCGGCCTGCGGGTGTGGCCCGGCGTCTGGCTCGGGGCGTTCACCTACAACTTCGCGTTCTTCCACAACGGCGTGGCCATCGACCCGTCCGCCGTGCTGGGCATCTCGGTCGGGATCGCCACCAGCGGCACGGTGATGGCCGTCGCGGGGCGGTACATCGTCCAGCTCGTCCAGGGACCGGTGCCGGCCGTCGATTCTCCCCGCGATGCCCTGCTCTGGATCTTCGGCGCGGGCTTCCTCGCCGCCGCCATCAGCGCATCGGCGGGTACCGGTATCCTGTCGATCGGCCAACTTCTCCCACTCCCCGCACCGGTGGTGTGGCGCACCTGGTGGCTGGGCGATGCGACCGGTGTGGCGCTCGTGGCACCACTGGCGGTCCTCTGGGCCAGGCACGGCGCACTCCACTTCCGCCCCGGCCAGGAGACCGAGACCCTCCTGGCCGCACTCGCCTTTGCGGTGATCTGCTTCGCGGTGTTCGGCACGGTCGCACCTGAGGCGGCCACTCCCTACCTCCTCGCGGTGCCGCTGCTCTTCCTCGGCTACGCCGCCGTCCGGTTCGGACGTCGCATCACCGCCTGCACGGCGCTGGCGCTGGCCATCGTGGCCAGCGTCGCGACCGCATCCGGACGCGGGCCATTGCGTGCCGCCGAATACCCCGGATCGCTGCTCGCCCTGCAGGCGTTCCTGGTCGTCGCCGCCACCCTCGGCCTTACCCTCGCCTGTGCCGCCGCCCGGCGTCGCACCACGATGGATCGGCCCGTGCTCACGGACCCTGATCCGGCGACCGCCTTCCCCGTCACGCCACTCAGCGCATTTCGGCGCGTACCGGACGCCACCGCCGGTGATCACGGCCGGACGGCCGCACCCGCGCCGCTCCCGGGATCGGGGCCCGCAGCCGCCCTCGACGCCGTGCTCGCGGCACTCCCCGAGCCGGTGTATGTGCTCGCCCGGGACTCGCTCTCGGTGTCGCGGTGCAATATCGCGTTCGCCCGGGCCCTGGGGCACGCCGATCGTTCCACCGTCGAAGGGCGGTCCATCTTCGACATCTTCCCGCCCGATCTGGCGCTCCTCGCGGCGGACGAGTCTCGGCGTGTGTTCCGTACCGAAGAGGCCCGTGAGAGCCGGGAAGAGTGGCCCGGCGATGCAGCCGGCCTCGGCGCCTTTGATGTCAGCCGCACGCCGCTCTACGATGCCGATGGCGTGGTCAACGCGCTCCTCGCCAGGGCCCGTCCGGCGACGCCACCTCCGGCCCGACGCCCCGGAACGTGACGAGGGGGCGGCGCATCGGCGCCGCCCCCTCGTGGCCGACGCCCTGGGCGGCCGTCAGGCGCGCGCGAGCATCCGCCGGATCGGGACCACCAGCAGGAACATCACGATCGCCGGGATGATGCAGAACGCCGCGACCGCTCCGAAGAGCTGCGGCACCGTGAGCGAACCATAGAGCCGCGTCACGTTCCCCGCGATCAGGTTCCCGAGCGACGTGCCCAGGAACCAGACCCCCATGATCATCCCCTTGACCCGGTCGGGGGCGAGCTTGGTCATCGAACTCAGTCCCACCGGGCTCAGGCACAGCTCGCCGATGGTATGGAGCAGATAGGTCACCACCAGCCACATCGGGCTCACGAGCACCCCCCCGGCCGAGGCGCGCGCCGCGAACATCATCACCACGAAGCCGAGGCCGGCGAACAGGAGGCCGAACCCGAACTTGGTGGGGCTCGACGGGTCCCGCGAACCGAGCCGGATCCAGATCCACGCAAAGACCGGCGCCAGCGCGATGATGAAGAGGGAGTTGACCGACTGGAGCCAGGTGGACGGGAAGGTCCAGCCGAGGATGCTGTTCCGGGTGTTCTGGAGGGCGAACAGGTTGAGGGTCGACGGCGCCTGTTCGAATGCGGCCCAGAAGATGGACGAGGCCAGGAAGAGCACCAGGACCACGACCAGCCGCTTGCGCTCGTCGCGGGTCCAGCCCCGCATCGAGAAGAGCCAGACGAAGAACGCCACCACCAGGAAGCCGAAAAGATAGGGGAACTTCTTCGCCACGTCTTCCGCCGTCCACGTCCCCGACTGCGCCAGGAGCACGAGTCCGGCCAGGGCCACCACGGCCACCACCACGCTGATCCGCGCGAGGCGCCACGCCGAGCGCCCTTCGGGGGAATCCGTCGCTACGCTGGGCTGGACTCCCGCGGTGCCGAGGTACTTCCACCCCAGACGGAACTGGATGACACCCGCCAGCATCCCCAGGGCTCCCACGCCAAACCCCCAGTGCCAGGCGTTGAGAGGGTTGAGGCCCCACGACAGGAGGAGCGTGCGGAACCCCGGGGCCTGGGCCAGGCCGCCCACGATCAGCGGCGCGATCGTGGCGCCGAGGTTGATCCCCATGTAGAAGACCGAGAACCCGGCATCGCGGCGAACGTCCTTCGCCGGATAGAGCTCACCGACGATCACGCTCACGTTCGGCTTGAGGAGACCGGTCCCGAGGATGATCAGCCCGAGTCCGGGAAAGAGGAATCCGGCGCCGGGAATGGCCAGCGTGAGCTGACCCAGCATGATGAGGATCCCGCCGTACAGAACCGCACGACGAAGGCCGATCAGCTTGTCCGCGACCCACCCACCGGGGAGCGAAAGCATGTACACCAGCGCGGCGTACATCCCGTAGATGGCCCCCGCCTTGCCCACACTCCACCCCAGGCCTCCGCCGGTGACGGCGGCGGTCATGTACAGGATCACGACCGCCCGAAGCCCGTAGAAAGAGAAGCGCTCCCACATCTCGGTCCCGAAGAGGGTCGCCAGTCCCCGGGGATGGCCGAAGAAGGCGGTGTCGGACGAGGATTGCGGCACGCAGGACTCCTGAGTGGATGGTGAGCAGTGCGCGGTCTGCGGCGTCCGGATGCGGCCGTGGACGTTCCGGCCGACCCTTCGTCATTCAGCGCCTACCGAGGATCTTTTCCGAGCTTCTTCTTGAGAGCCTGCAATTGGAGATCGGCCGCCTGGTCCCGTGCGGCCCGATCGGCCTGGTGCTGCAGCAATTCGTGGTCGAGGTCCAGCTCGGGACGGGTCCCGCCGGCAGCCTCGACGTCGCGCCACGCCGCGTTGACGCTGGGGGCCATCCCCGAATCACCGAGGCCGCGGCGGGCCTCCTGGAACCGCGCCGTGAGCGCCCCACCCTCGCGCTCCGCCAGCACGATCTCATCTCCCTGCACGGCGAGCTTCCGTTCCAGCACCGCCACCCGTTCCCGGTGGCGCTCGGCGAACTCTCCCGCCACCCGGACCGTCTCCGGATCGGGGATCTCCGCCGCGAGGGCCCCACGGCGTTCCGCATCGGCCAGCTGCCGGCGCTCGACCGCAAGCTCACCCTCGGTGGCCTGGCGGGCCCGGCGCAGGTCGTCCAGACCGACCTTCCACTCCAGCAGCGCCTCCCGCAGCGCGGCCGCAGTCTCGCGCGGTGTCTGTGGCACGGTGGCTCCGTCGATCATCCGGTCGAGCCGGTCGCGGAGACGCGCGAAGAATCCCACGGATGCGCCCGGGAAATGGGGGTGAAGGTGAGCCGACCAAATGTCATTCCGCCGAAGCCGGCGCGTCAAGCGCCGGTGGGCCCGAGGGTCTCCGGGACGGTTATCTTGCACGGAGCGTCACTCACCGGGGGTCCCTTGCGCCGCGCACTCCTCCTGCTGGTCGTTCTCGCGGGATGCGCGCACCCCGCCGGGGGCGGCGTGACCTGCGGACTCGCTGCCGTCTTCGGCCCCCTGGCCATCCTGGGTGAATTCTCCACCCCGGGCCAGACCCTCGCCACCCCTCCCGCCGCCCTCCCCGGCAAGCTCCCCGTGCGACTGGTCGCCGGCCCGGCACTCCCTGCGGTGGTCGGACGGGACCACGCCAAGTGGCTCATCGGCGTCATCGGCGCCCCGCCGCCGAAGTTCCGGGCCGGGTACGGGGTGCTCGTCGAGGACACCACCCTGCAGGCACTCGGCATCGTGGTGTACGAAGGTGAGGTCGTCCGCGGTGCCCCGGTCATCGGTTCGGTGATCCTCGCCGATTCGACAGTGCCCTTGATCGGTGTGTCGCTCCTTCCGTCCCGGGTCGAGGACGCCCACTGCCCGATCTTCCCGGACTCGACGCTCCAGTGATGCCACGCATCGGGATCACCGGCCTCGAGCGTGAGGTCGACGCCCGGCGCCGGACGGGAGTGGACTCCGCCTACCTGGCCGCCGTCATCGGCGCCGGCGCCGTGCCGGTCATCCTGCCACCGATGATCTCCCCTGCGGTGGCCGACACCCTTGCCGCCGCACTCGACGGCGTGCTCCTGTCCGGTGGCGCCGACATCGACCCGGCACGGTATGGTGCGGCGCCCCATCCGAAACTCGGTGCCATCGAGCCCGACCGGGACGCCTTCGATCTTGCCATCATCGCCGCCGCCCGGGCCCGCGGCCTCCCGGTGCTCGCGATCTGCCGCGGCATGCAGGCGGTGAACGTGGCGCTGGGCGGCACGCTCTGGCAGGACCTCCCTTCCGAGCACGCCAGTGAGGTGCCCCACAACCCGAAGGCGGCCCGCACGGCACGGGTCCATTCGGTGGCGCTGACGCCCGGCAGCGTCATCGCGCAGGCGATGAATGTGGAGCGCTGCGATGTCAATTCATTCCATCATCAGGGCGTCCGGGTGCTCGCTCCCGGGCTCGTCGCTTCGGGGATCGCGCCCGACGGTCTCATCGAGGCGTTCGAGGCCATCGGCGGACCCTGGTTGGTGGGGGTCCAATGGCACCCGGAGGCGTTCCACGCCGACGCCGATGCGCCCGATCTCGGGCTCTTCCACGCCTTCGTCCGCGCGACCGATCGTTCGCCTGCGGGGATCCGCGGTGGCTGAGCCGCTGCACGTCGCAGCCGAGTTCGCCCGCGAGCTCGCCGGGATCGCCGATGCGCCCACCGTGGTGGCCCGGCTCGCGGCCCGACTGCACGCCACCTTTGCCCCGACGGCCTGCGCCGTGGCGCTGACCCGCGACGACTACGAAGCGGGAGTGCCGCTCCACGCCGAACCCCCGACCGGCCCGCGCTACCGGGAGCTCCTCACCCTCGCGCTCCGTCGCGGCAGCCAACACACCACAGGGACCGAGGCGGAAGACCGGCTCGGGCTCCCGCCCGGCTCGGCCCCGGCCCCCGACCTGCTCATCGTCCCGATCGCCACCCCCGGCGACCGGCTCGGCGCCCTGCTGCTGGGTGGTGCGCCGGCACGCTGGACACCGATCGATCTGGCGCTCGCCGAGACCCTCGCCGCCCAGGCAGGTGCCGCACTCGCCGGCATCGGACGGATCCCCGCCGCAGAGGCGTGGGAACGAGTCGCCGATGCGCTCTCGATCGCGCTCTGCATCGTGGACCGGCGCGGGCGGGTCAAGGGCGCCAACCGGGCGTTCGCGCGCCTGATGCGCAGCACCCCGGCGGAACTTCCCGGCTGGCCGTGGCTGAGCCTGGTCCCCCCCGGATGGGCGATCTCGCTCCGCGAACTGTTCGATGAGGCCAACGATGGACACCGCGAGGCCGAACTGAAGGCCTCGGGGCGCACCCTGCTCGCCACCGCGTTCCCGCTCCCCGGCGGCACCAGTGGCGAGTACGTCCTCGTGCTGGACGACCAGACCGAGCGTCGCCGCCTGCAGGACCAGCTGGTCCAATCGGAAAAGCTCTCCGCCATCGGCCAGCTGATCGCCGGCGTGGCGCACGAGCTCAACAATCCGCTCACGTCGGTCGTCGGGTTCGCGGATTTCCTCGCGGAGGCCGAGGACGTGCCTGCCGGGCTCCGGGAGCCGTTGTCGATCATCCAGCAGGAGGCCACCCGGGCGTCGACGCTGGTGAAGAACCTCCTGCGCTTTGCCCGGCGCCACGAACCCGAGCGCCGCCGCCAGCCATTGCGGCCGATCGTCGAAGGGACGCTGGCGCTGCTGCGAGCCCAGTTCATCGCCAGCGGGATCGACATCCACGTGACCAGTGAGCCCGGCATTCCCGACGTCAACGTGGACGCCCCCCGGGTCCAGCAGGTCTTCCTCAACCTGGTCAACAACGCCGCCCAGGCGATCCTCGCCGCCGGCAGACCCGGCACCGTCACCATCCGGCTCAGGCCCTGGCTCGACGGTGCCGCGGTCGACGTGCGCGACGACGGCCCCGGAATGGCCCCCGAGGTCGCCGCCCAGGCGTTCGAACCCTTCTTCAGCACCAAGCCGGAAGGTCAGGGCACCGGGCTCGGCCTCGCCATCAGCCAGGGGATCGCGAAGGAGCACGGCGGGCGGATCTCGCTCACCACGGCACCCGGCGCAGGCGCCACATTCACCGTCGAGTTCCCCGGCGACGGCCACCCGGCGATCGAGGATTCCGCGGAGACCGCGATCCCCACCCTGGGGCCCCGCCGGATCCTGGTGATCGACGACGAACCCCACATCCTTCACTATATGCGGGCGACCCTCGAGTCGTGGGGCCACCAGGTCGACACCGCACCGGATGGCGCCCGCGGGCTCGAGCAGGCCCGCACCACCGAACCGGACCTCATCATCACCGACCTCCGGATGCCACGGATGAGCGGCCGGGAGTTCTTCGAGTCGCTCGCGGTGGTACGGCCCGACCTGGCGACGCGGGTCGCGTTCAGCACCGGCGACACCATTCGCGGCGATACCCTTGCCTTCCTGGAGCGCCAGGGACGGCCGGTGCTCCACAAGCCCTTCCGCCTCGCGGAACTGCGCCGGCTCATCGGCGTCGACGCGACCTGACCGGAACGGACCAGTTGGCCCGCGGCCCGTTCACGATGTATCGTTCCTCAAGCCAACAGCCGGAATCGCAATGATTTACGTGTGTGTGCCGTGCCACAATGAAGCCGAGACGGTGGGCCTCCTCCTCTGGAAGGTCCGCCAGGTCTTCAGCGACTTCCCCCGGGAGTATCAGCTCCTGGTGGGCGATGATGCCTCGACCGACCAGACCGCCGAGGTCCTCGGCCCGTACGCCAAGGTGCTGCCCCTCACCGTCGTGCGGCACCGCGCCCGCCAGGGCCAGGCCAAGACCGTGGCCGAGCTGCTCCGGATGGCCACCGAGCGGTCTGACCGTCCCAAGCGCGATTACGCGGTGATCCTCCACGCCGACTTCACCCACGGACCCGCCATCCTCCCCGACATCGTCAAGCGCCTCGACAGCGGCGCCGACCTGGTGGTCGCCGAAGGACGCCTGGCGGCTGCCGGTGAGCCGTCACGAAGCTACCGGCTGTTGCGGCACTGGGGACGGCTCCTCGTGCCGCGCGCCGCCCGGGTGCCCGGCGTCCGCGATGCGATCTCCGGCTGCGTCGCCTTCCGGCTCATCGCCCTGAAGAGTGCGATGCGGAGCTGGCCCGATCCGCTGCTCAAGTCGGATGGGTGGGCGGCCAACGCGGAGCTCATCGCCAAGGTGGCGCGTCACGCCAGGCGGGTGGACACCGTGGCCGCCGTCGAACGCCACGACCTGCGCCAGCGCTCCTCGCGGCTCGACCCGTGGACCGAGGCACGTGCCATCTGGCGCCAGCGGCCGCTGCTGCGCGACCTCCCTCCCCTCGATCGACGCGGTCCCCGGCTCGCGGAGGAGGCGTCGGCATGATCCTGCTCGCCATCCTGGCCGCGGTGCAGGCCACGGCACCTGCGGCCGCCGCACCCGCCGACACCGCCGACCGCACCCTCGCCAGCTATTCCTTCCAGGTCGGTGAGGAGTATCGCTACACCGCCCGGCTTGGCGTCCTCACCGTCGGCGAGGCGTCGATGTCCATCCCCGCGATCGACACCGTGCACGGCGCGGCGACGTTCGTGTTCCGGTTCACGCTCAACGGGCGGGCCCTCTTCTTCACCATTGACGACACCCTGACATCGTGGACCGGCATCAAGGATTTCAAGAGCCGCCGGTTCCTGCAGAAGAACAACGAGGACGGATCGCTGTGGCTGCGCGACCGGACCATCCTGGCCGACTCGGGGTACTACCGCACCCTGGGAGACTCCGGCAAGAGCCCCACGCCGGACGTCCCGCTCGACGATGCGGCGTTCTTCTACTTCGTGCGGACCATCCCGCTCGAGGTCGGAAAGACCTACTCGTTCGACCGCTATTTCATGAAGGACAAGAATCCGATCATCGTGCAGGTGCTCAAGCGCGATGGCTGCGACCTCCCGGATGGCCGCCACGTGCAGTGCCTCGTGCTGGCCCCGGTGGTCAAGACCAAGGGGATGTTCTCCGAACGGGCGCAGGCGCGGGTATACCTGACCGACGATGCCCTGCGGATCCCGGTCGAGATCCGCTCCCGGTTCCCGTTCGGCGTCATCGACCTCAAGCTGCGCGCCATGAAGATCCCGGCCACCGACCTGACGGCGAACTGACCGTGGCATACCGCGAGGCCGATCTCTCGAAATTGCGCACCGTCCCGGTGGCCGGTCGCCGCAACAAGGTCGACGGCGCGCTGCTGGCGCACCCTCCCGGCACCGATCGCTCCTTCCACGCATTTCTCGATAGCCTGCCCGACATCCTCGCCGCCCGGGACCTGCGGATGGTCGTATCCCGCGTGGCCAGCGCCACCCGCGCCAAGCGGGGCGTGGTACTCCTCCTTGGCGGCCACGTGATCAAGGTCGGGATCGGCCCGCTCATCAGGGCGTGGCTCGATGCAGGTATCGTGACCCACATCGCGATGAACGGCGCCGCCGCCATCCACGACTTCGAGCTGGCGGCGTTCGGTGGCACCAGCGAGGATGTCGAAGCCGGGCTCGGCGACGGGACCTTCGGCATGTCGGAAGAGACCGGCGCGGAGATGAACGCCGCCATCGCCTCGGCCGCCGGTCGGGGTCACGGCCTCGGTGAGGGTTTGGCCGATGCGCTCGCCGCGCGCAGCACCCTCCCCGGCCGAGACGTCTCGATCTTCGTCGGGTGCCGGCAACACGGGGTGCCCGTCACCGTCCACGCGGCGATCGGCGCCGAGATCATCCACCAGCACCCCACCAGCGACGGCGCCGCACTGGGTGCCACCAGCCACCGGGACTTCCGGCGGCTGGCGGGCTCACTTCCGGATCTCGATGGTGGCGGGGTGGTGCTCAACTGGGGCAGCGCGGTGGTGATGCCCGAGGTCTTCCTCAAGGCGCTCACCATTGCGCGGAACTTGGGCGGCGGACGGCCACGGGATTTCCTGGCTGCCGACTTCGACATGCAGCGACACTACCGACCGCGGGTCAACGTCGTCCAGCGCCCCACCAAGGCCGGCGGCATCGGCATCCAGTTGACCGGACACCACGAACTGCTGCTGCCGATGCTCGTCTGGGGGGTGCTGGAGGAGCTTGGAGGTTAGAGCTTGGAGCTTGGAGCTTGGAGCGTAGAGCTTGGAGCTTGGAGCGAGGTACTTTGCACTCTCAGCATTTTGCTCTAAGCTCCAGACTCCAAGCTCCCGACTCCGAGCTCCCCTCTCAGCTCTTCCCCTTCATCGTGTCTGCGATCTTGTCCGCGGTGCCGGGACTGAGCACGCGGATCACGAGGTAGACGATGAAGCCGATCGCGGCGAGCCACAGCACCTTGAACAGCAGGCCGACGACGATGCCGAACAGGCCGAGCACGATCTGGAGCGCGAAGTACGCGACCACGGCAAGCACCGCGTAGCCAAGCAGCGAGCGGAACATCGAAGTTCCTCCAAAGAAGACGGGTGCGCCCCAGTACGGGGAACGTTTCAAAAAGTTTCGTCAGGAATATAAGTGCAAGATTCATTTGATGTTATCGTCATCGGATCGGGCGCCATCGGAGCGGCCTGCGGGAGGGAGCTTGCCCTCGCCGGCCGCCGCGTGCTCCTGCTCGACCGCACCCCGCGCGGCGGGGAGGCGTGGTCCGCGGCCGCCGGGATGCTGGCACCCCAGATCGAGGCGGGCCCGGACGACCCGATCTTCCAGCTCGGGATCGCGGCGCGGGAACGCTATGTCGACCTGGCGCCGGCGCTCCAGGAGAGTGTCGGGATCGACATCGGGCTGTGGCTGGACGGGATTGCCCGGGTGGCGGTGGCCGCTGAGGACGTGGCCGAGCTTCGGGCACGCGCAGCGTGGCAGCGCCAGCAGGGACACCTCTGCGATTGGTTCGATCCGGCCGAGGTGAAGGCACGCTATCCGTGGATCGGGGCCAACCACGGCGCACTCTGGGCGCCGCGGGATGGGGCGCTCGATCCCTCGGCGCTGGTGAACGGGCTTCGGGCCGATGCCCAGCGGCTTGGCGCCACGGTGGATCTCGTCGAACAGGCGGCCCTCCTGCGTGATGGCGATCGGGTCGTGGGCGTCCAGGCGGGGCGGAAGTACTCCGCCGAGCATGTGGTCGTGGCGGCGGGGGCGTGGAGTGCCGAGATCGGTGGACTGCCGCGGCCGGTGTCGGTGGAGCCGGTCCGGGGACAGATGGCGGCACTTCCCTGGCCGGAGGGGATCGAACCGGCGATCGTCCACGGTGGCAACGGGTACGTCGTGGCCCGTGGTGGCGAGGCCATCATCGGTTCGACGATGGAGTTCGCCGGATTCGACCCCAGCACCACGTCGGCGGGATTGGCGCGGATCTTTGCGGCGGCGTCGGCACTCTGTCCTTCACTCACCGGCCTTTCCGTCACACGCACCTGGGCGGGACTCCGACCGATGACCCCCGATGGGCGGCCGATCATCGGGGCCGAGCCCAGGGCGCGCGGGCTCTGGTACGCCACCGGTCACGGCCGGAACGGCATCCTGCTGGCGGCAATGACCGGTGCCGTGGTGGCCAGCCTGATCGGCGAACAGTCAATCACGGTGGAGGGGTTGGCGGCCGTTTCGCCGGAGCGGTTCTGGCGCTGGTAGGTCCTAGTCCGTAGTTTCGGGCATCGTTTCGAACTGGAGAGCCGATGCGTCCCCTCAGCGTCGTATTCGCGCTCACGTGGCTCGGAGTCGGGGCCGGATGCAGCAGCCCCGATGCGACGGGCCCGTCCGTGATAACCACCAGCGACTTCACACTGACGCCGTCGCAGCAATGGGCCGGCGGGTCGGTGGAGGTCCGCTCGGTCGCTTTCACCCACCTCGTCGACGGTCAGTACCGCATCCTGGCCGGAGCCGACACACTCACGGTCACCCGGCTCGACGACTCCACGGTGGCCGTGGCACCGCCGGACCGGGGCACCCGGACGGTGGGGTTCAGCATCGTCGGCGGGAACACCGCAGCCCTGCTCGGTAGTGTGCAGTTCGTCGGCTTCGCGGGTGTCAACGCACCCGATGCGCAATTCGGCGGTAACTACGAGGCGTGGCCCGCCGGGACCATCGGCGCGACGGGCGTCCTCGGTTGGGTCAATGACAGCGGCACCGGCTACAGCGGCACCGTCGCCACGCTCGACCTCCGCACCGGACACGTTACCACCTACTCCGGCCTCGGCTACCATGGATCGTACGGCCCGGCTCCCAGCTACCTGCCCGATGTGGTCACGACCTCGATCAGCACGTCCCCTGCCGCCGCAGTCCACCTGAGCGACACCCACGACACGCTGGTCAAGATCGCGATTCCGGGATCGGCGCGGACCGACTACCTCATCAGTCCGTACGTCGAATTCCATACTTTGCCTCACTCGGCCTATGCGCGGACCAGCACCGATTCCGGCACGACCTGGCAGACCGTGAAGGACACCGTCTATCTGAATTCGACCTGGCAGCTGGTGCTGTCCCCGACGAAGGGATCGGCCACCTTCATCAACGGCTGGTCGGATTCCGGCGGCGTCGTCCTCGACGCGAGCACGGGGCTCACCCGCTATCGATTGACCCGGATGCGTGAGGTCGATGCGGCGGCCTTTTCCCCCGACGGCACCGTCCTCTATGTCGCGGGCAGTTCGACCGGCTCCGGGATCGCCCAGTCTCTGGAGGCCATCGATGCTGCCACCGGGGTCGCGCTTCACGTGGATACGCTCCTCGGCGGCACCGCCGTATCGGCGGTGATGGATCCCGCCGGGCCCCAGTTGTTCATCGCCGTCGATCGACCTGACGGGACGCTCGCCCTCAACGTCTACGACGCGAGCACCCTGCAGCGGACCGCGACCCTCCACTCGACCGCCACCGGGTACGACCTCACGCGATTCATCCAGTCCGGCGCATCGATGGCCGACCGGGCAGTCTATGTGGCGCGCTCCGGGGGAATGATCGCCCGCTTCGACGTGCTGCCCGGGTCCGGGACCCTGGCGCCCGGCTACCGCTGACATCCGGCCACGCCCGGCCGGCGTAACCGGGAGGTGACGACCACTTTCCCTTCTCGCCCCCGGCGCATTATGATGGTGGGAGCCACTCCGGCCTCTGCCACCACACCGGCGCGACCGAGCCGGCCCCGGGCAGTCAGCCCCATCCCCCAACGAATCTCAATGACCAATCCGGCCCCGAGCCCCCCTTCGACGGTCGATGACCAGGCGCTGATCGAGCGCGTGGCGTCCGGTGACGAGCAGGCCCTGGGCCCGCTCTACGACCGGTTCGCGTCGGTCCTGCACGCCGCCGCGTGGCGCATCACCGGCGAGACGGCCGACGCGGAAGAGGTGCTCATCGACGCCTTCGCCCAGGCGTGGCGCGATGCCTCCCGCTACGATGCCCAGCGCGGGTCGGTCGGCGCCTGGCTGATGACCATCACCCGCACCCGCGCCCTCGACCTGATCCGCTCCCGCGGACGCCGGGACCGGGCCGTGGCCGCCGCCGGTAACGAACCCGAAGCGGCCGGAGTCAGCGCCGGCACCTGGCGGTACGCCACCTCCCGCAGCGCCGAACAGAGCGAACGGCGCCGCCTCATTTCCATCGCACTCCAGGGGCTGTCGGCCGCGCAACGCCAGGCCATCGAACTCGCCTACTACGAAGGGCTCTCCCATTCGGAGATCGCCGAAAAACTGGGAGAACCGCTGGGCACTGTGAAGACCAGGGTCCGACTCGGGCTCCAGAAGCTGCGCGAAGCACTGCGCCCCTTCTACGGGACGGCAGCATGAACGACCGCGAATCGCTCCAGGACCTGGCCGCCGACTACGCCCTCGGCCTCCTCAGCCCCGAGGAGACCACCGCGTTCGACCTCGAGTTGAGCCGCTCACCGGGACTCCAGCTCATCGTCCGGGAATGCCGCGAAGCACTGGCCGTCCTCCCCGGCGGGATCCAGTCACCCGCCCCCGCCAGCGACCTTCGCGACCGCGTCATTGCCCGCGCGCCACATATGCCGGCGCCGCCCGACGTTGCAGCGGAGAGCGCCGTGCCGGAAGCAGACGAGCTTCCGAATGAGCAAGGTCACCCGGCGCAACTCGACGCGGAATTGGCGGATGAGGGACACATCGTGCCGATCACCCGCGATATGCCGGTCGCGCATGCTCCGCGGCGGAGCGGCGGGTCGGGAGCGCTCTGGGTGGCACTTGCCGCAAGCATCGTGGCGGCCGTGGGGCTGGGCGTCCTCTGGCGCACCGCGCTCCAGGCCGGCCAGGCGTCGCTGGCCCGTGAGACGGCGCTCGGCGTATCGGTCGACTCGGTCTCGAAGTTGCTGGCCGCACGCGACGCGACCTTGCAGGAGATCCTGGCCCCGGGGATCGAGCTCCATCTCCTCAAGTCGACCGGCGCGCCGGAACCGGGGATCGAATTCTTCTGGAACAAGAAGGCCCACTCGGCGCTGCTGTACGCCTTCAACCTTCCGGCTTCGGCCAAGGGCCGGACCTACCAGCTCTGGATGATCCAGGGGGATAAGCAGATCCCCTCGATCACCTTCGATGCCGGGAGCGACGGGCGCGTGCTGGTGCCCAAGGTCGCGATGCCGGCCGACACCCCGTTCGACGCGCTGGCCGTCACCGACGAACCCACCGGCGGCTCGCCCAAGCCGACCACGCCAGTACTCCTCGTGGCATCGTTCAGCTCCTAGGCGACCACCCACCGGACCGATGTCGAAGAGCCCCCGGCGAAATCCGCCGGGGGCTCCTCAACATTCGGACCTCCCGGCAGCCTACCGGGCGAAGCCGACGTAGACCGGCGCGCCTACCTCGGCCGAACGTTCCGCCGCCGCGGTAAGAATGGCGGCCTGTCGATCCGGGCCGGCACCGGCAGGGACCGCGAAGCCGACCGCCTTGCTCCCCTGGGCGCAGGTGACCCGAATATCCATCGGAGTGTAGATCCCGAAGGTGATGACCCCGACCAGAAGGTTCACGAAGCTCAGCTGGGTCTGGACCTTTGCCACCCCGGACGCGCACTTCGACGCCACATCGACCGTGCTGGGCGGGACCAGACCGTCGATCCAGGATGAGGCGAACGTCTTCTCCACCGTGACCGTCGACGGCGTGGCGCCGGTCTCGACGGTGGCGTGGTAGCACGCCGGCAGGAGCACTGATGCGATGAGGACCATTCGAGCCATCGGGCGCAAGGGAACCTCCAAGGGGGAGAGGACAACAGACCGGCAACGGCTTGGACAACTTGTGGCTCGCAATCCGGGCGCGCAAGCAACACCCCGATGTCGATACATTATCAACTGTTTGGTTGATAATATCGCTTCTCCCCCTCCCCTGCCTCGGCCTCCTCTCTTACCTTCATCTGCGCCGTATCCTGGATGCCTGGAGGATCGATGGCCGTACCCGCGCTGGTCCAGTTGAGCCGCCGCACCGGTAGCGACGTCCCGGAAGGGGCGCCGAGGCTGCCGACGCCCCCGGCGTTGGAGCGCAAACCGGGTTGGCTCAAGGTCCAGGCTCCGGGAGGACCCAGCTATCTGGGCGTGAAACGGATGATGCGGGAGCTCGGCCTGCACACCGTGTGCGAAGAGGCTCGCTGCCCCAACATCGGGGAGTGCTGGGAGCACCGGGCTGCCACTTTCATGATCCTCGGTGACGTATGCACCCGCAACTGTGCCTACTGCGCCGTCTCCCACGGCACGCCCAAGGCATTCGATCCGCTGGAGCCGGTGCGCCTGGCCGAGGCGGTGGCGCAGCTGGGCCTGGCACATGTCGTGATCACGTCGGTCGACCGGGACGACCTCGAGAATGGCGGTGCCGAGGCCTTTGCAGGGTGCATCACCGAGATCAAGCGACGGCTTCCGGACACGTCGGTCGAAGTGCTGATCCCCGACTTCAAGGGTTCGGAGCGGGCGCTCCAGATCGTGATGGATGCGGCACCCGACATCCTGAACCACAATCTCGAGACCGCCGAGCGGCTGTATCGATTGGCGCGCCCCGGCGGTCGCTATGATCGGGCGCTCACGCTGCTGGCGAATGCCCGCCGGATGGGCGGTCCCGGGGCGCTTACCAAATCCGGGATCATCCTCGGGATGGGCGAGGAGTGGGACGAGGTCATTCGCTGCCTCCAGGACCTTCGCCGGAGCGATGTCGACATCGTGACCCTGGGCCAGTACCTCCGGCCCAGTGCAGCGCACCTGCCGGTCGTGCGGTACTACACTCCGGATGAATTCGCGGAGCTGGCACAGATCGGCCGCAGACTTGGATTCAAGCACGTGCAGGCAAGCCCCCTCACCCGCTCCTCGTATCACGCCTGGGAGCAGGTGGAACTGGCCCGGACCCCCGTGGAGACCTGATGGCCGCCGCTTCCTCGACCGCCCTGCCCAAGAAGATCGACGCGCAGACGGCGGACCAATACCGCACCTACCTCCGGCAGATGCTGCAGATCCGGCGCTTCGAGGAGAAGGCCGGCGAGGCGTACAGCCTCGGCAAGATCGGCGGCTTTTGCCACCTCTACATCGGCCAGGAGGCGGTGGCGGTCGGCACCCTCGCGGCACTCCGGCACGACGACTACCTCACCTGCAGCTACCGGGACCATGGCCACGCGCTCGCCCGCGGGATGAGCGCCCGTTCCGTGATGGCCGAGCTGTTCGGGAAGGCCCCCGGCTGCACCAAGGGCAAGGGCGGGTCGATGCACCTCTTCGACGCCTCTCTGGGCTTCCTCGGGGGCCACGGCATCGTGGGCGGCCACATCCCGCTCACCACCGGCATCGCCTTTGCGATCAAGTACCGCGACGGCGATCAGGTGGCGCTCTGCTACTTCGGCGAGGCGGCGGTCAACAACGGCGCGTTCCACGAGGCCCTCAACATGGCGGCGCTGTGGAAGCTGCCGGCCATCTACATCTGCGAGAACAATCGGTACGGGATGGGCACCGCCCTTGAGCGGGCCAGCGCCATCTACGACATCTCGGAGCGGGCCTGTTCCTATGACATGGCCAACGAGGTGGTGGACGGCCAGGATGTGCTGGCGGTGCGCGCCGCGATGGACCGGGCCTGTGCCCGGGCCCGGAAGGAGCACCTCCCGACGCTCCTGGAGATCCGTACCTACCGATTCATGGGCCACTCGATGTCCGACCCGATCCACGGGCACTACCGTACCAAGGAAGAGGTCGACGAGCAGCGCAAGCGCGACCCGATCACCACGTGGGGAGACCGGATCACGGCCGCGGGACTGATCGACGCGGCGGGTATCGCCGCGCTCGATGCCGAGGTCACCGCCGAAGCAGAGGACGCGGTCCGCTTTGCCGACGAGGCACCGGAACCACCGCCGGAAGAGCTGTGGGCGGATGTATACGCTCCGGTCGGAGGCACCCGATAATGGCGCTCCTTACGTATCGCGATGCCCTGAACCAGGCGCTCCGTGAAGAAATGCAGCGGGATCCGTCCGTCTTCCTGATGGGCGAAGAGGTCGGCGTCTACAACGGCGCCTACAAGGTGAGCCGCGGGCTCCTGGAGGAGTTCGGGCCGATGCGGGTGGTGGACACCCCGATCACCGAGCTCGGCTTCGCCGGGGTCGGCGTCGGCGCGGCGATGGTGGGGCTGCGACCGATCGTGGAGTTCATGACCTGGAACTTTGCGCTCCTCGCGGTCGACCAGATCGTCAACTCCGCCGCCAAGATGCGCTACATGAGCGGGGGCCAGGTGGGGTGCCCGATCGTCTTCCGCGGCCCGGGCGGGGCGGCGCTGCAACTCGCCTCCCAGCACTCCCAGGCCTTCGAGAGCTGGTACGCCCACATCCCCGGGCTCAAGGTGGTGATGCCCGCGACGCCGGCGGACGCCAAGGGTCTCCTCAAGAGCGCCATCCGCGATGACGACCCGGTGGTCTTCATCGAGGGCGAGATGCTCTACAACAACAAGGGCGAGGTCCCCGACGGCGAACACGTGATCCCCCTCGGCAAGGCCGACGTGAAGCGCGCCGGGGGCGACGTCACGATCATCTGCCATTCGAAGACCGTGGCGGTGGCGCTCAAGGCCGCCGAGCAGCTGGCGGCGGAAGGGATCGCCGCCGAAGTGGTGGACTTGAGGACCATCCGGCCCCTCGACACCGAGACCATCTTGAATTCGGTGGGCAAGACACACCGGGTCGTCGTGGCGGAGGAGGGATGGAATTTCGCCGGCGTCGGCGCCCAGGTGGTGGACTTGATCCAGCAGGAGGCATTCGACGAGCTCGACGCCCCCGTCCTCAGGGTCACTGGCGCCGATGTGCCGATGCCGTACAACAAGTTCCTGGAACGCGCCGCGAAGGCGGATGCCGGCAAGGTCGTCGCCGCCGCCAAGAAGGTCCTGTATGTGGCAGCTGACAGCTGACAGCTGATAGCTGATAGCTGATAGCTCTTAGCTGTCAGCTGATAGCCCTCTACTGACCGAAAGACGAACATGGCTACCAAGGTGGTAATGGAGGCACTCTCCCCGACGATGGAGGAGGGGCGCCTTGTCGAATGGAAGAAACGCGAGGGCGACGCCGTCGCCGTCGGTGACGTCCTGGCCGAGGTCGAGACCGACAAGGCCGTGATGGAGCTGGTGGCACGGGCCGCCGGAACGCTCATCAAGCTCGCCGTCCCGGCGGGGGCCACCGTACCGGTCGCAGATGTCGTCGCCTGGATCGGGACGCCGGGGGAGTCGGTGGGGAATGGTGCCGGCGCCGCGCCGGCTGGATCACCCGCTGCGAGCAAGGGCGCGCCCACGCCTGCGCCCGTGAGGTCCGTGCCCACTCCGGCGGCGCCGGCTGCTGCACCCCAGGCCGCGGCGGCAGTATCCGGGCGGGTCAAGGCATCGCCGCTGGCGCGCAAGATCGCCGCGGATCGCGGGGTCGACCTCGGGGCGATCGCCGGCTCGGGGCCCGCAGGCCGGATCATCGCACGGGACCTGGACGGGGCCGTCCAGGGGGGGGCGGCGCGGCGTGCAGCACCGGCGGTGCCCGGTGCGGGGTTCGAGGACGTCCCGCTCTCCCAGATCCGCAAGACCATCGCCAAGCGCCTGGTGCAGTCGATCGGGCCGATCCCCACGTTCTACCTCACCAGCGACGTCGACATGACGCGGATGTGGGAGGCGCGGGAGGCGCTGGTCGGCGGACGCGCCAGCGCAGCGGCGACGGGCGAGGTCAAGGTCTCGTTCAATGACATCATCATCAAGGCCGTGGCCACCGCACTGCTGCAGCATCCGGCGTGCAACGCCTGGTGGCAGGACGACCACATCCGCGTCTGGCACGAGGCGCATATCGGGATGGCGGTGGCGATCCCCGACGGGCTCATCACGCCGGTCATCCGGAACGCCGATCAGAAGTCGCTCCGGGAGATCGCCGTGGAGACGAAGGACCTGGCCCGCCGGGCCCGGGACCGGAAGCTCACCCCGGAGGAGTACACCGGCGCCACTTTCTCGATCTCCAACCTCGGGATGCTCGAGATCGAGCATTTCACCGCGATCATCAACCCGCCCGAGGCGGGGATCATCGCGGTGGGCAAGATCCGCGACGAGGCCGTGGTGGTGGACGGCCAGGTCAGGATGCGCAAGGCGATGCGGCTCACGATGTCGTGCGATCATCGCGTCATCGACGGCGCCACCGGCGCCCAGTTCCTGAAGACGGTCAAGCTGCTGCTGGAGAACCCGCTGGCGATGGTCTTCTGAGGGTCAGGCGACCGTTCACCGTTTCCCGAGTCGAGGCACCCCGTGGCGAACCAATTCGACGTCATCATCGTAGGCGGCGGGCCGGCCGGATACGTCTGTGCCATCCGCGCCGCCCAACTGGGCCTGAGCACCGCCGTGATCGAGAAGGAGAAGATGGGCGGTGTCTGCGTCAACATCGGGTGCATCCCGACCAAGGCGCTGCTCCACAGCGCGATGGTGGCCTCCATCCTCTCCCACGATGCCAAGGAGCTCGGCGTCGAGGTCGGCACCGTGAAGACCGACTACGGCGTGGCGATGAAGCGCTCGCGCAGGGTGTCGGAGCAGAACTCCAAGGGCGTCGATTTCCTGATGAAGAAGCACAAGGTGACCGTCATCAAGGGGACCGGTGTCCTCCAGCCGGGCCGCAAGGTGAAGGTCGGCGCCGATCTCTACGAGGCGAAGAAGGCAGTCGTCATCGCGACGGGCTCCCGCACCAAGGGGATCCCGCAGATCGGCCTCGAACTCGACCGGAAGCTGGTCATCAGCTCCGACGAGGCGCTCTTCCTGGAACAGGCGCCCAAGACGATCGCGATCGTCGGCGCCGGAGCGGTGGGGACGGAGTTCGCCGACATCTTCAATGCCTTCGGGTCCAAGGTCTGGCTCATCGAGGCCTTGCCCCGGATCCTGCCGGTCGAGGACGCCGAGTCCTCGGAGACCATCGCCAAGCTGTACAAGAAGCGCGGCATCGAGGTGCGCGCCGGCGCCGCGGTCAAGAAGGCGACCGTCGGCAAGGACAAGGTGACCCTCGAGATCGAGTCGGCGGGCCAGAAGGAGACCATCGAGGCCGGCATGGTGCTGATGGCGGCGGGCCGGGCGGTGAACACCGAGAACGCAGGGTTCAAGGAGGCGGGGGTGCAGCTCACGGAGCGCGGCTTCGTCAAGGTGAACCTCGCCACGCTGGAGACCACGGCCCCCGGCGTCTACGCCATCGGGGACGTGGCGGGCCCCCCGATGCTGGCACACAAGGGAAGTCGCGAGGGAGTGTTCGTGGCCGAGCTCATCGCCGGCCACAAGCCGCACGCCATCACGTACGACAACATCCCCGGCGTCACGTACTGCCACCCGGAAGTGGCGAGCATCGGCCTGACCGAGGAGCGGTGCAAGGAGAAGAAGCTCGACTACCAGGTGGGCCGCTTCCCGTTGAGCGCCAATGGCCGGGCCCGCGCTTCGAACGAGACCGACGGCTTCGTCAAGATCATCCGCGGCAAGAAGTACGGCGAGATCCTCGGCGCCCACATCGTCGCCAGCCACGCTTCGGAGATGATCCACGAACTCACCGTGGCCCGCGAGAACGAGTTCACCGTCGAAGAGGTGGATCTCGCCGTGCACGCACATCCGACCCTGTCGGAAGCGATCGCCGAAGCGGCGCTCGACTCGATGGGACGGGTGATGCACATCTGATCGAGCCGGGATCCGTGGTGAACAGTCGACGGTAAACGGGAGGGCCAGGATCTCCCGTTTACCGTTCTCCGTTCACCGTTCACTTCTGGAGCTGCAATGCCTGACGAACCCCTCCACAACATGGCCGGCGAACCCCTCCCCGAAGGGCTCGACCTCTTCGCCCTGGGGGTGCGTGCGCTCGGATTCGCGGCCGCGGTCGGGGCCACAGCGATCACGCTGGTGCTGTGGGGGGTGCAAACACTGGTCCCCCCCGCCGCGACCCCGAATGCGGGACCGGTGGCTGGCCCGGCGTTCTATCTGTTGGTCCTCGGCACCCCGGCGGCGATGGCGCTCGGCGCCGCCACCTGCTGGTTCCTGCTCCGCCCCGTCCAGTCGTTGTTCCGGCGTGGAGCCCTGTCGGTGGTGAGCGCCTTCCTTTCATTCGTCGTGTCGCTCCTTACCCTCCCGGCCAATGCCCTCTTCGGCCGCGTCGGACTGCTGGGCGCGTCGCTGCTCTTTGCGCTCGCGATGGTGCTCCTTGGCCGCAGCCTGCGCCGGTGGAGCGCGGCGACCTGACGCATTGACGGATCGGCGCGAGTACGCTAGGCGCGATCGCACCGGGCCAGTTGATTTCCCTCGCGGCCTGACCTTTAGTTAGGACCATGGCAGACGGGACCAAGCGCACTCCGGCCGAGTTGGCCGATGACAAGCTGACGGACATCCAGAAGGCCGCGGGAAGCTGGGCGCGGGAGGTCCCCACCGCGCTCCAACCCGCGGTCCGGGCCGTGTGCATCCGCCTGGCGGAGATGGTGGCCGATCAACGGAACTACCTGGCGCCGCTCCCGAGCGCCCAGGAGTCGGAGCGGGAACAGATGCTCAAGCTCCTGGTCGAGCGCCTGACGTCGAAGTCCGCCACCAAGGGCATCGAGCAGGAGCTCAAGGAACTGAGCGAGATGGAGCTCCGGGCCACCGGATCGTGGTCGCTCGTCCCGACCGCGCAGACGGAGTGGATCAACACCGCCATCGGATTCCTCGACCACCAGGGCAAGACCCTCCCCAAGGCCGAGCAGCCTGACGCCTACTGGGCTGACGACCTGGTGGCTGGCGTCGTAGCGTCGGTCCGGGCCGTGCTCGGCATCGATGAGCTGCAGGCCCGCACCGAATCGCAATTCGGGCGCAGTAAGCCGGGAGTGGAGGAGTAGGCGGGGGAAAGCGGGGGAAAGCGCAGGAAAGCGAGGGAAAGCGGGGGAAGGCGAGGGAAGGCGGGGGAAAGCGAGGGAAGGCGGGGTGAAGGCGGGGCGGTGTGCTGTTCGCCGCAAGCGTGGGAGCAACGAGGAGGCCGGCAATGTTTGCCGGCCTCCTCCACGTTTCTGCTGATCGCCGTCCCGCCTGTGCTACTTCCCTGCCATCATCTCGAAGAACTTTCCGAACACCTGGATCCCGTCCCAGACCTGTGAGAGCGTCACCTTCTCATTCGGGGCGTGGAGGCGGTCGTCGGGGAGGCCGATGCCGGTGAGCAGCACCGGGGCCCCTCGCTGACCGAGTGCGGTGACGACCGGGATCGATCCGCCGGCCCGCACTGCCACGGTGGGCCGCCCCACCACTTCCGTGAAGGCTCGGTCCAGCACTCCGAAGGCCGGGGCATCGACCTTCACCTGGACCGGCTCACCGGAGTGGAGCGGGACGACCTTCACTTCCGCCCACTTGGGGGCGACCCGCTTGACCGCCTGGGCCAGCTGCCTGTACACGGTGGCGGAGCGCTGGCCCGGCACCAGCCGGAGGCTCACCTTGGCCACAGCCTGACAGGGGATCACGGTCTTGGCGCCCTCGCCCGTGAAACCGCCGCGGATCCCGTGGATCTCGAAGGTCGGCAGGGCCCAGAGCCGCTGGTGGATGCTGTACTTCTGGAGCCCCGTGAGCGCCTTGGCGGTGACCTGCTTCTTCAAGTACTTCCGCTGGTCGAACGGGAGCTTCTTCCACCCGGCCAGCTCCGCCTTGCTGGGCGGCCGCACGGCCTCGTAGAGGCCGGGGATCTTGACCCGCCCATCGGCCCCCTTGAGCGCGGCAAGTATCCGCACGATGGTCTCGATGGCGTTCGGTGCCACCCCGCCGTATTCACCGGAGTGCAGGTCGCTCTCGGCGGTGCGCACCTGGATCTCGGCGTAGGCCAGGCCGCGCAGGGCGGTGTAGACCGCCGGCACTCCGGGCGCGTAGTATCCCATGTCGGCCACCACCACGGCGTCGGCGTCGGTGCGCCACGGCTCCGCCTTCAGCCGGTCGAAGATGACCCGGCCGCCGCACTCCTCCTCGCCTTCGATGATGAAGTGGACGTTGAGCGGGGGGCGTTTGCCCTGATCGAGGACCGATTCATACGCCTTGAGCAGCGCAAAGACCTGGCCCTTGTCGTCCACCGCGCCCCGTGCGTACAGGATCCCGTCGCGCACGGTCGGGTCGAATGCCCCGGTGACCCACTCTTCCAGCGGCTCGGCCGGCTGGACGTCATAGTGCCCATACAGCAGGAGCGTCGGCGCACCGGGCACCTTGGGTCCCTCGGCCCAGATCGTCGGGTGGCCGCTCCCTTCCAGCAACTCGACCACCGGGCAGCCGAGCCGGCGGAGGTGATCCGTGACCCATTGCGCCGCGCGGCGACAGTCCGCCGCGTGTGCAGGGTCGGTACTGATGCTCGGGATGCGGAGGAAATCCTTGAGCTCGCCAAGGAGGCGGTCCTGGTCGCGGGTCGCGATGTCGTTGGGCATTGGAGGCGGATCGGCGGAAGGCGGGATGCGAGTGGAATGAACCCACCGAACCTACAGCGTGCTCCGGCGGAAGCAAGAGGCGTGGACGGGCGGAATGGCTGGCGGTCGTCCGTCCCGCGGGTACATTCGCCATCATGCACTCCACGGCGCAATTCCGGGTCTTCGGCGCGGGTCCATCCGAGCGTCGGCTGGTGCGTGCCCGCCAGCTGGTCCGTGACGGGCGCTCCCGGGAGGCCGAGGACGTGTATCGGGCCGTCCTGGCGGAGGATCCGGGGAGCCGGACGGCGTGGAGCGAATACTTCGAGTGGCTGCGCACCGCGCATCGTCATGACGACGCGCTCTTCCTGGCCGAACGCGCGGCGGCGCAATTCCCGGGCGAAGCGTTCCCGTTGGCTCTGGTCGGCGCGGCCCAGGTGGAGCTCGGCCGATATCGTGATGGGCTCGCGGCACTCGATCGGGCGGCCCAGGCCGATCCTGACCTGGGCCTCGTCTGGCACGAGATGGGCTACGCGGCGTGGCGCCTGGGAGAGCCCTCGCGCGCGCTGCTGGCGGTGGACCGCGCGTTCGCGCTCGAGCCACACGGCGCAACGTTGCTCCTGCGCGGACGGATCCTGCGGGACGCCGGCCGGTATCTGGCGGCGGAGGTGGCGTTCACCGGAGCGATGGAGGCGGCGGAGTTCCCCGAGCAGCGTCGCGAGGCGGAGCGTCAGATCGGGATCGTCCGGCGCTGCGGGGCATTCCCCGGGCGCACGCCCGGCGCCCTCGACGCTGCGCGACGCTGGTTCGCGGAGACCGGTGGCGCTCCGCTCACCACCCCCGGCGGCGGCTCGACGCCTGCCGAGGCGGAGCTCCTGCGGGCATTCGCGGATCTGGCGCGGGACGAGGGCTGGCGTTTCACCGCCATCCACGCGACCGACGGGTGGCCTGGCTGGCAGGGTCTCGCGCGTATGCTGAGCCTGGCGTTGCTGCCGGTGACCGACCAGGTCGAGGAGATCCCGCTGATCGTGACGCGCTCACCGAGCGTGGGCGGACTGCGCTGGGAGATGGCGCTGGCCCGCCTGGCGGAGACGCAGGTCGGGATGAGCTTTGCGCTCTCATCTCCCGCCGGGACATCCGGCCCCGACGTGGTCGGGGTCCTCGAAGGCGTGGAGCATTGTACCGTGGACCTTGCCGCCGCGTTGGAAGCGGTGCGCCACCCGTCGTCGACCCTGGCCGGTCGGAAGGTCTGCTGCTAGGCCGGATCGCCGGTCAGACGGGATGACCGGGTCGACTCATCGGACCCCGGTCACTCCTGCCGGTGGGGCGGTCGTGTCGATGGTGGCGTGCACCGCGTCGCCCAGGCGCACGAATGCACTGTCAGGTGGCACGCCCTGCACCAGTGAGTCGAGCCCCGCCACGGCCCGCGCCACGTCACCGCCGCACGCCTGATACCAACGGTCGAGCCAGTCGAGGTGGGTCCGATAGATCGTGGCACCCACCAGCCTGGCGTTGTTCACCTCGTACATGAACTCCGGCGCCACCCGATACGACTTGAACCGAGGCCCGAGCGAGTCGCGCAGGTCGGCCGTGGCCCATGCCGCGACGGCGGCCCGGGCCGCCGTGACCGCAGACGAGTCCTGCGCGGTGGCGTACGCAGAATCGAGTCGATCGATCAGCGCGTGGTAGAAACCTGACAGCAGGATCTCGTCGTTCCATCGCGCCGCGGCGCGATCCGCGTCCACGCTGTCGCCCCGCACGCGAAAGAACGCCTCGGCGCCGCGATACCCCACCAGCTGCGCGTAGCTCTCGTTGAACGGCGCGTTGCTCTTGACCCACAGCGTGTTGTGGGCGATCTCGTGCAACACGAGTGCAACCAATTCCATCGAGTCCGGCGTGATGGCGGTGGACAGGAGCGGATCATTGAACCATCCCAGCGTCGAGAAGGCGGCCGCCGGCCGGAGGTACACGTCATAGCCCCGGCGATCCAGGTCGGCTGCGGTGCGGCGCGCCAATCCGAAATCGAAGAACCCCTTGTACGGGATCCGTCCGACGATCGGGTAGTGCCAGGTATACGGGGCGATGCGATCATGCGGCGCGGCCGAGAGGACGAGCAGCAGGGTGTCCCGACCGACGTCGGCGTAGGTCGTGTACGTCTTCCTGGCCTGCAACCCGAGGGTCGACGCGAAATCACGCGCCTGGAGCACCAGTGTCAGTTCGTGGCGGCGCTCCGCCGGCAAGGCCGGATCCTGCAGGAGCTTGGCGATGGGCTTGCGCGCGGCGAGGATGCGCCCTTCCTCGACCGCGGAGCGGTGGATGTAGCGGACATCGGCGCTCGACACGAACGCGACGGAATAGCCGCCGATGACGAGCGCCACCACTGCGGCAAAGATCATGGGTGTCCTCCGGGTCACCGGGTCCAGCGGAATCCGATCCGCTCCACGTCGCTGCCGAGCACCGTCCGGCGCTGATAGGCCCAATCGAGCTTGATGCGCCGGAGGCCGATGCTGGCGCCGAAACTCTGGTCCGAGGCGCCGGAGCCCGCGGGCTGCGCGCCGAAGCCGGCGCGCGCCGTGAGCGTCATCCCGCCGAGTGAGACACCCGCCTCCGCCCCGATCACGGTGCGGCGCGACTCGCGCTCGCTCCACACGCTTTCCAGGACGCCTCGAAGCCGGAACGTACCCTGCGGATCGACGAAGTTGAACGTCACGCCGGCGTGGGTGGTGGTGGGCAGATCCAGCCCTCCGTTGGCGAGGACGTGCTGCCCGATGTTCTGCACGCTCACCGCCAGCGCCAGGATGTCGAAGAATGCGATGGTGGTGCCCAGGTCCCCGGTGACGGCACTGGACGTCTGGTGCGCGGAGTCGGTGACCGATACGTACTTGACCGACCCGCCAAGAGCGATCAACCCGAAGCGGTACACGCCGGTGCCGGCATAGACCAGGTTGTCCCGGGTGGCGGCGGTGTCCCCGAACGTGACGTGATGCACGCCGGCGCCGAGATCGAACTGCCCCGCCCGGAAGGCCACGGCGGCCATCGACTGGGTGGCCGTCCCCGCGTACCGGTCGTACGCCCCTTCAACGCTCAGGTGCGGCACGGCGGCCAGCCCGGCGGGATTGACGAACACCGAACCCGCATCGCCGATGACCGGCACACCGGCGCCGCCGAGTCCGGCAAAGCGCACCGAAGCAGGGAGCACCAGCACCACCGGATAGGGGCGTCCCGCCTGGGCCCGGAGGGCTGGCGCGACCGAGCCGGCCAGCAGGGCCAGAAAGGCGGCGGTTCGAGGGATGGTCATGGGTCCGGGCTTGACATGGCCCGATATCCCAAGTGTAAGTGCCACAACGGGTTTTGACAATGCGGCGGACGGACGATTAGCTTGTGCGAACGCATCGATCTGCTGGTAAACGAAGCTATCAGCTGTCAGCTGTCAGCTATCAGTAATCGGCCATTAAGGGCGAATGCCCAGGCCGACGTGGCAAGCGCAGGCATCCACCCGTCGCGTTGGCTGATAGCCGATAGCTGATAGCTGATAGCCGATAGCTGATAGCCTACAGCCCAATGGCCTTCGTCCACCTCCACACCCACAGCGAGTTCTCCCTCCTCGACGGCGCCAACCGCATCCCGGAGTTGGTGGGGCACGTCAAGAAACTGGGGATGGATTCGCTGGCGGTCACCGACCACGGCAACATGCACGCGGCCTGGTCGTTCTACGAGGAGGCGAAGGCCCAGAAGATCCGTCCCATCCTCGGCTTCGAGGCGTACCTCGCCTTCGGCTCCCGCCGGGCCGCCCAGAAGCCGCCCGATGCGCCCTCCCAGTACAGCCACCTCGTCCTCCTGGCCAAGGATCGCACCGGCTACCGCAACCTCATCAAGCTCTCCTCGATCGGGTTCACCGAGGGATTCTACCGGCGCCCGCGCATCGACAAGGAGGTGCTGGCCGAACACCATGAAGGGATCGTGTGCCTGGCCGCGTGCCTCTCGGGCGAGATCGCGCTCTATCTCCGACGGCAGCAGTACGACAAGGCCCGCGCGTCGGCGGAGTGGTTCGCCCGGACGTTCGGGAAGGACGACTTCTGGCTCGAGATCCAGTCGCACGGGATCGACGAGGAAGCGATCGTGACCGAGGGGATGCTCCGCCTGGGCCAGGAGCTTGGTCTCGGCGTCGTGGCGACGAACGACGCGCATTACCTCCGGCGGGAGGACGCGGAAGCGCACGACCTGCTGCTGGCCATCGGCACCGGCAGCGAGCTCGACGATCCGAAGCGGTTCCGCTTCACCGGGAGCGAGAGCTACGTCAAGAGCGAAAAGGAGATGCGGGCGCTCTTCGGCGCACATCCGGAGACGATCGCCAACACCCAGACGATCGCCGACCGATGCGAGTTCTCCTTCGAGAAGAAGTACTTCATGCCCGCCTTCCCCCGCCCCGAGGGATTCGAGAGCGAGGGGGCCCTCCTCCGGCACCTGACGCTGGCGGGGATCAAGATCCGCTACGGGGATCCGGTCCCGCCGAATGTGCAGGAGCGCCTCGACTACGAACTGCGCGTCATCGACACCGCGGGTTACGCGGGATACTTCCTGATCGTCCACGATTTCATCCAGGCGGCGCGCGACCGGGGCATCCCCGTCGGGCCCGGCCGCGGCTCGGCCGCCGGATCCATCGTGGCGTATGCCCTTCGGATCACCGACGTCGACCCGCTCAAGTTCGACCTCATGTTCGAGCGGTTCCTGAACCCCGAACGGGTGTCGATGCCGGACATCGATGTCGACTTCTGCTTCGAGCGGCGCGGCGAGGTCATCGAATACGTCCGCCAACGCTATGGCCGGGACAGCGTGGGCCAGATCGTCACCTTCGGGACCCTCAAGGCGCGGGCGGCACTCAAGGACGTGGCTCGGCTGCTGCGGATCCCCCCCGGCGACGCCGACAAGCTCACCAAGCTGGTGCCTTCGGGACCGGCGTTCGCGATGACCGTCGATGAGGCCGCCCGCAAGGTCCCGGAACTCAAGGAGCTGGTAGGCAAGGACCCGCTGTACGAACGCCTGTTCAACTTGTCGAGCCGGATCGAGGGGATCAGCCGCCACGCCTCGGTACACGCCGGTGGCGTGGTCATCGCCCCGGGCCCCCTGTCCGACTATGTGCCGGTCTGCACCCAACCGACCAAGGGCGCCGGCGCATCGCAGAATGGCACGGACGCCATCATCTGTCAGTACGACATGGTGGGGCTCGAGAAGGTCGGCATGCTCAAGATGGACATGCTCGGCCTGAAGACGCTGACGGTGATCCACGACGCGGTGGAGATGATCGCGGCCCGCCACGGCACCCGGCCCGAGATGGACACCCTCCCCCTGGAGGACCCGCAGGTGTACGAGATGCTCCGCCAGGGACGCACGGCGGGGATCTTCCAGTTCGAGTCGGCGCTCGCCACCGAGACCCTGCGCGCGATGAAGTGCGATCGCTTCGACGACCTGGTGGCGAGCAATGCGCTGCTCCGCCCGGGACCGCTCGACGCCGGGATGCACCTGGTGTTCATCCGCCGCAAGCTCGGCCAGGAATCGGTGAGCTACCCGCACGAGTCCCTGCGCGAGATCCTGGAGCCCACCTACGGGGTCATCACCTACCAGGAACAGGTGATGCGGATCGCCAACGTCCTGGCGGGTTTCTCTCTCGGCGAGGCCGACGTACTCCGGAAGGCGGTCGGCAAGAAGGACGCCGAGCTGATCAAGAAGGAGCTCGGGCGGTTCATCGAGCGGGCCGTCGCGGCGGGTCACCCGCGGAAGATGGTCGAGGAGGTCTCCGCCCAGCTCGAGACCTTCGGCCGCTACGGCTTCAACAAGTCGCACTGCGTGGCCTACACGGTCCTCGGCTACCAGACGGCGTGGCTCAAGACCCACTACCCCGCCGAGTTCATGGCGGCGCTCCTCAGCTCGGAGATCGGCGACACCGACAAGGTGGTGCAGTACATCCGCGAGGCCCGCGAGATGGGCCTCGAGGTCCTGCCACCGGACGTCAACGAGTCGGGGTTCAAGTTCACCGTCGTCAGCGACCGACGGATCCGGTTCGGCCTGGGCGCGGTACGGAACGTGGGCGAAGGGGCCATCGCGAGCATCATCGCCGGCCGGGCCGAAGCGCCGTACCGGTCGCTGCACGAGTTCGTCGGCCTGATCGACCTCCGGCTCTGCAACAAGCGGGTGGTGGAATCGCTGATCTCGGCCGGCGCGCTCGACGCGATGGGCGACCGGGCCGCCTTGACGGCCGCGCTCGACTCGGCCCTCGGCGAGGCCCAGCTGGCCGAGCTCGACCGCGCCTCGGGCCAGTCCTCCCTCTTCGGCGATGGGGATGCCGCGCCGACGCGCCCCCACGCGGCCGGACTTCCGGAGGCGCCGCCGTGGACCGAGGCCGAGCGCCTGACCCGGGAGAAGGAGGTCCTCGGATTCTTCATCTCCGGCCATCCCCTGGAGCGCTGGCGCACCGAGGTCGAGCTCTTCGGCACCCGCACCACCGCGACGCTGCACGAATGGAGCGAGCACACCGTGACCATCGCGGCCGTGGTGACGGTGGTCAAGCGCCAGATCTCGAAGAAGACCGGGAAGGAGTACGCGCGGTTGGTGCTGGAGGACTTTCACGGCACCGCCGAGGCCATCGTGTTCCCGGATGCGTGGGCCAAGCTCAACCAGTCCATCGCCGTGGACCAGGCAACGCTCCTCACCGGGGGATTCAGTCCCAGGGACCGCGGCGAGGAACGGGCGCCGTTCGTGATCGAACAGGCGGACCATCTCGCCGATCTCCGCGCCGCCGGCCAGGTCGGGGTGGCGCTCCGCTGGCGCGCCCCCGAGGCCCCGCCGGCGGAGGCGCTCCGGGCGGTGGCCGCCCTCTGCGCCGCCCACCCCGGGCCATCGCCGCTCTATATTGAATGGAGCGACGGGAACGGCGAGCGGCTCCGGCTCCGTTCCAAGAGCCTCCGGATCGCGCCGGATGACCACCTGGTCCGTGCGCTGCACGATGTCCTCGACCACGCCTCCGTCCACTTCGTCAAGGTGAGCTGACCATGGCAGTGGCGTATACCCTCGAATTCGAGAAGCCGCTCCAGGAACTGGACCGGCAGATCGACGACCTCAAGAAGCTCGGCGCCGAACGCCACATCGACGTCGAGGACGAAGTGCGCGCCCTCCAGGACCGGCTGGAGACCCTGCGGGGCGAGATCTACGCCGCCCTGACGCCGATGCAGCGGGTGACGGTGGCCCGGCATCCGAAGCGGCCCTATACGCTCGACTACCTCGGCACGATCTTCACCGATTTCATCGAGCTCCACGGCGACCGGCTCTACCGCGATGACCTGGCCATCGTGGGCGGGTGGGCGCGGATCGACGGCACGTCGGTGATGGTCATCGGGCACCAGAAGGGACGCGACACGAAGGAGAACCTGAAGCGCAATTTCGGGATGGCCCACCCCGAGGGGTATCGCAAGGCCCTCCGGCTCATGAAGCTCGCCGCCAAGTTCGAGGCACCGATCATCACGCTCATCGACACGCCGGGGGCGTACCCCGGGTTGGGTGCCGAGGAACGGGGACAGTCCGAGGCGATCGCCCACAACATCATCGAGATGGCATCGCTCCCGACCCCGATCATCGCCGCCGTGATCGGCGAGGGGGGTTCGGGCGGTGCGCTGGCGCTCGGGGTGGCCGATCGGGTGCTGATCCTTGAGAATTCCGTGTACTCGGTCATCTCGCCCGAAGGCTGTGCGGCGATCCTCTGGAAGGATTCGTCCCAGCGTGAGCGGGCCGCCGACGCGCTCAAGCTGACCGCCAAGGATCTCATCGGGCTCAAGGTCGCCGATGAGATCGTACCGGAGCCTCCGGGCGGGGCGCACCAGGACCCGGAGCGGATGGCCGCGTCGCTGCGGGGCGTGCTCCTGCGCCAGCTCAAGGAGCTTCGGTCCGTCAAGCCCGACAAGCTGGTCCGCCGCCGGGCCGAGAAGTACGCGTCGATCGGCGCGTTCGTCGAGGCGTGACCGTGCAACTCGTCGAGGTCCGGTTCAAGGGGAACCGCAAGGGCTATTACCGGTGGGCCGCCGAGGCCGACCCGCTCCGACTCGAGGAGCGGGTGATCGTCGAGGCCGAGCGTGGCCACGACCTGGGCCGGGTGTCGGCGGCGGGCGAGGCTGCGGAGAAGAAGTGCGGTTCGTGCTCGAGCTGCGAGCGCGGCGCCACCCCGGCGCCGGACGCGAGGCCGGCGGTGGTCCGGCGCGCCAGCCAGGCGGACATCAAGGCCCAGAACGACCTCCGCCGCACCGAGGACGATGCCCGACGCAAGGTGGCCGAGCGGGTCCGGCATCATCAGCTCACGATGAAGGTGAGCGACACCGAATGGCAGTGGGACAAGAACAAGCTCACCATCTACTTCACGGCCGAAAAACGGGTCGACTTCCGCGGCCTGGTGCGGGACCTGGCCTCCCAGTTCCGGACCCGCATCGACCTCCATCAGATCGGCGTGCGCGATGAGGCCGCACGGTTGACCGGGGTCGGCCGTTGCGGCAAGGAATTCTGCTGCTCCACGTGGCTCACCGAGCTCTCGCCGGTCAACCTGGCGCTCGCCAAGGACCAGCACCTCTCGCTCAACCCGCAGCAGATCTCGGGCGGGTGCGGCCGGCTGCTCTGCTGCCTCAAGTACGAGCACGAGTTCTACGTGGCCTCGCGCAAGCGCTTCCCCAAGGAAGGCAGGATGGTCACCACGGCGGTGGGCGCCGAAAAGGTGGTGGCCGTCGACATCTTCCGCGAACGCGTCTTCCTGCGATCGGAGCAGCTGGGCCCCCGGATCATCACGCTCGCCGACCTCAAGTCCGAGCTCGAGCAGTTGGGCCAGCCCCTGCCGGCCGCCGAATCGCGGCCCGCCCCGCCGACGCCATCCGCAGCGCGCCCGGCGGCGTCCCATCCGGCATCACCACGTCCGGCGGAGGCAACGGCCCAGGCCCCGGCCCCGGAGGATCGGCCCCGCCGACGCCGGCGGGGCCGGGGGCGCCGGGGCCGTGGTGGCGCCGGCCCGGGCCCGGGACCCTCCGCCCCGCCCTCTCCACCCGGATCCTGAGTGCCGAAGTTCTTCCTCACCACCGCCATCGACTACGCCAACGGTGATCCCCACCTCGGCCACGCGTTCGAGAAGATCGGCGCCGACGTCATCGCGCGATACCGCCGCCTGCGCGGCGACGACGTCTGGTTCCTCATCGGGATGGACGAGCACGGCCAGAAGGTGGCACAGACCGCGGCGGAGCGCGGCCTCACGCCGCAGGCGCTCACCGACCAGGTCGCCGTCCGATTCCAGGAGATGTGGAAGCACCTGGGGATCTCCCACGACCAGTTCATCCGCACCACCGCTCCCGAGCACCGCGCGGGCGTCCAGGAACTGATCGAGCGGATCTTCCAGCGGAACCCCGACGACTTCTACGAGAAGACCTACGCGGGCCACTACTGCGTCGGGTGTGAGTCGTTCAAGCAGGACGCCGAGATCGTGGACGGCCATTGCGCCCTGCACCCGACCCGGACCCTGGAGTGGGTGGAGGAACGGAACTGGTTCTTCCGGCTGTCGCGGTACCAGGAGTTCCTGACCCGGCACATCGAGGCCCACCCCGAGTTCGTCCAGCCCGCCACCCGCCGCAACGAGATCCTGGGGCTTCTGGCCCAGGGGCTCGACGACATCTCCGCCAGCCGCTCGCGCTTTGCGTGGGGCGTTCCCTTCCCCCGCCCCACCAGCGATGGCGAGGGCCAGACCACGTACGTCTGGTTCGACGCCCTGCCCAACTATTGGACCGCCATCCGGACGCCGGGATCGCGGGCGGTGTGGCCGGCCCAGCTCCACGTGATCGGCAAGGACATCACCCGCTTCCACTGCGTCATCTGGCCCGCCATGCTCCGCTCGGCGGGGCTCGCGCTCCCGGAGATGGTCTGGGCCCACGGATTCATCACCTATCGCGGGGAACGATTCAGCAAGAGCGCCGGAGTCCGGCTCGAGCTCGCTGATGCCGTCGACCGGCTTGGCGCCGATGCGTTCCGGTACTTCCTCATGCGTGAAGTGCCGTGGGATGCCGACGGCGGATTCAGCTGGGACCGGTTCGAGGAGCGCTACAACGCCGACCTCGCCGACGGCCTGGGGAATCTCGCGTCACGGGCCCTGGCGATGGTCGAGAAGTACCGCGCCGGGGTGCTCCCGCCGGGGGACCCGACTACGCTCGATGACGACGGCCTCCGCGCCGTCGCCGAATACCAGCGGGCGATGGACGCGCTCGACCTGCAAGGCGGGATCGCGGCCGCCTGGTCGCACGTGACGGCCGCCAATCTCTTCGTCCAGCGATCGGCGCCGTGGACCCTGGCCAAGGAAGGGCGCGATCGGGAGCTCGACGCCGTCCTCGGCGCCCTGGGGCGGGCGCTCTACCGACTGGCCATCCTGAGCGCGCCGATCATGCCCTCAAAGGCACAGGCGCTCTGGGAGGCCCTGGGCCAGACCGGGGAGATCGCCCGCATCCCTTCCCCCTGGTACCGGAAGAGCTGGGGCGCCGGCGGACTCGCCTGGCCCGCCGGAGCGCGGGTGAGCAAGCCCGCCGGGCTCTTCCCCAAGGCCATTTCCAGCGACCCAAGCGCTTAAGTCGTTGCAACACAACAACATCGAGATATATTGCCCGGGTTGACAGGCCGGGGCCTGGTCGGCATCTTTAGCCGCTGTTTCGGGACCTTTCCTGAGGCCCCGGTCCGATCTCGCGGGAGTGTTGATGGACGAGCGGCGTTGGCGGGTCGTGGTGGTGCCCCCGGGCGCCGGGGCCTCGAAGGTCCTCGAGGTCTCGCAGACGGTGGTCAAGTTGGCGATCGGCATCGGGCTCGTGATCGGGCTCGCGGCCGTGTTGTTCAGCTATGTGACCCTGTCGCGCTCGATCACCATCTCCCGCACAGCGTCCCTGACCCGTCAGAACCAGCTGCTCGCCGAACAGATCGGCCAGATGCAGGGCCGGATGAACGAACTGAAGGACACGTTGCAGACGATCTCGGACCGGGATGCGCGGGTCCGGCTGCTGGCCAACCTGGAACCGATCGATCCCCAGGTGGCCGAGGCCGGGATCGGCGGCCCGGCCCCGGATTCGCCGACCGACTCCGAGCTGGCCGCCACCGGGGTCCTGGGCCGGCGCACGATGAGCGTTCGGGTCGACCTCGATGGCCTGATCCGTCGGGCCAACCTGCTGGCGTGGTCGTTCAACACCGCGGCGGAGAGCTTGGCGTCGCACACCACCCGCCTGGCCGCGCTGCCGTCCATCATGCCGACGCGGGGCTGGCTCACGAGCGCCTTCTCCCAGATGCGCGAGCACCCCATCCTGCACATCAATCGCCCGCACGAAGGAATCGACGTGGCGGCACCGATGGGCGCGCCCATCGAGGCGCCAGCCAATGGCATCGTCACGAGCGCCCAATGGGAGACCGGCTACGGCAACGTGGTGATCATCGACCACGGGTACGGCATCGTCACCAAGTTCGCGCACTGCTCCAAGCTGCTCGTCCGCGCCGGCCAGCGGGTCCGTCGGGGAGACAAAGTGGCGCTGGTGGGCAACACCGGCCTCGCCACCGGTCCGCACCTGCACTACGAAGTGCACGTCAACGGCAAGCCGGTCGACCCGTTGCGCTACGTCCTGCCGGATGCGGTGGTGGACTGACACGACGCAGCACTCCCCCGCATCCCGCCGGCCCCACCGCCCCGGTTCACCTTCGCTCGATCAGCCACGCCAGTTCCTGCCGGACCGCACGCGCCATCGCCGAGAGGCCCAGCGCGATGGGGGCGTTGTCACTGAACGCCTGTGCCACCGCATAGAGCGTCCGCGGCTGGAACGCCGCCTGGTTGGTGACGGCAAAGACGGGATCCCACCATTCCGGATCGAACTTGGCCTTGAACCGATCGAGTCCGTCGAAATTGTAGAACCGGCGGCCGTGGGCCCGGACCCACCGCAGCATCCAGCGCAGCCACCAGGGATCGACGACATCGGTGCCACCGGCCCGGCTGGAGAGGGGGGCCAGGCCGAGGGTCACGTACTCGGAACGAGCAGCGATCATCGCCGTGAACGCGGCGTCCAGCAGGAGCTCCGCGGTGCCGTTGGGTGCCTCGGCCCCGCGCACGATCTGCTCCACCAGCCAGCCGCGCCGGGCTGGCACCGGACTGGCCACCAGGAATCCCACCACCCGCCCATCCCGCTCGGCCACCAGCACCATCCGGTCCAGGATCCGTCCCAGGGTGAATGGCGTGGTCATGAAGTGGAGCGGCGGGAGGCCGCGGGTGGCGAGCCACTCCGCCAGGCAGGCCTGGAGCGCCGGGTGGTCCTGGGCCCGGGACGCCTCCCATCGGCTCACCACCACGCCCTTGTTGCGGGCCCGCGATAATTGCGCCCGGAGGGAGCCGTGCTCCGCGATGATCCGCGGCCACGCCGAAGGCACCCAGCAGGGCTGGGCACCGAGCGTCACGAAGGCGCAGTCCGACCGGCCCCGAAGCAGGCGTTCCAACCGCGCCTCCGCCGCCATGTAGCAGACCGATGCACCGACCTGGGCCGCGTCCGATTCGAGTTCCCGGGCCACCGCCCCCAGGCGCGCTTCCGACGCGACCGGCGCCCCCGCCACCATCCATACCGCACCGCAATCGACCAGGCCGGCCACGGCATCGCCGGCGGTGGAGAACCAGTGCGCGATGCCCGGGTTGACGATCTGGTAGGCGGTGGAGTTCCAGCCGTGGGCCAGGACGAGCTCGCGGACCCGCGCCAGCTCGTCCATCCCCGGGGCGATCATCGGGTCAGAACTGGACCTTCGGCGGGGTGGCGGCCGACTCTTCCGCCTGGAAGTAATCGCGGGGGGTCGACTGGCCGAACATCTTGGCCGTGAGGTTGTACGGGAAGGTCCGGATGAACTTGTTGTACGATCCGACCGACGTGTTGTAGTCCTGGCGGGCCACGGCGATCCGATTCTCCGTGCCGGTGAGCTCGTCCTGCAGGGCGCGGAAGTTCTGATCGGACTTCAGCTGGGGATAGTTCTCCGAAATGGCGAGCAGACGACCCAGGGGTGCTGTGAGCGCCTGGTTGGCCGCCGCCATCTGCTGGATGTTCCCACCCTGGACCGCGCCGGCCAGCTTGGCGCGCGCATCCGCCACGTGGATGAACACCGTGTCCTCATGCGCGGCATAGCCCTTGACCGTCGCGACGAGGTTCGGCACCAGATCGGCCCGGCGCTGCAACTGGGCGGCGATCTGGCCCTTGGCCTGGTTGACCTGTTCGTCCATCTGCTGGATCCGATTGTACCCGCACCCTGACAGCAGCAGGGCACCGAAGGCGAGCAGGGTCATCATTCGCGCGTTGCGCATTACCGGTCTCCAGTGGAAAAACCGTCGACATAGCGTGCCGCCGCGTCCACGGCGGCCAGGAACCCCTCGAAGGTCTCCGGGGGGCACTTCCAGCCCTTCTGGTATCGTGCCGCGACCACGGCGGCGAGGGCCTCGGGGGCGCCGCCGGTCACTTGCACGGCCTCCCGCACCACCGCGTCCGCGGAGGCGGGAACGGTGCGTCCTGCCAATGCCAGCAGGCCGCGGCAGAGGGACACCATCGGCGCCGCGGCGCCCCGGGCCACTTCACCCAGCCGGGCCGGTTCCGAGGCGTGGAGCGCCCACGCTTGGCGGAAGCGCATCAACCCCGATGCCAGGTCCCGTTCGAGGGCGGCGCGAAGGTCCCGGGGGGCGACGGAGACCTCCCCCGCCGGATCCTTCCCTCGAAGCACCCGATGTGCCGCCTTGATGTCGGTGATCTCGATGGGGAAGGCATCGCCGGAGCGAGCCCACTCCCGGCGGGTCAGGAGCAAGGGTGCGTGGAACCCCGCGCGCCCCCACGCCTTGAAGCCGGGCCCGAGGGCACGGAGCTGTGCCGACGTGGCCTGATCCAGGATGAGCAGGACGTGCACGTCGGACCGATCCGGGGTCGGCTCACCCCGCGCGGCGGCGCCATACAGGACCGCGCTGTAGCCGGCGCCGAGGGTGGCGTCGAATCGGGCCAGCAGTGCTTCGAGTCCCGCCACGATCTCGTCGGTCATCTAGAAGCTCCCTCCCGCGCCGCCACCGCTGAATCCGCCACCGCCCCCGAATCCGCCGAATCCTCCACCACCTCCGCCGCCACCACCGCCGAACCCGCCCCCAAAGCCACCACCCCAATATATCCCGGGCCCGCCCCATCGCCCCCGCCTTCCACGCCCGATGACCGACAGGATGATGAACAGGAGCACGATGATGATCTGCCAGGGGAACTGGTCGCTACCGTCACTGTCCTGCCCCTGCGGCTGGCCTCCGCTCCAATTCGCGATGATGGAATCGCTGACGCCCATCCCCTTGCCGATCACGGCGGCGAGCGCCCGGGTGCCGGTCACGAGCGCGGGGCCATACTGCCCCGCGGCGGCTTGCGGGATCATGAGATCGCGAATGGCACCGGCCCGCGAGTCGGTGATGAACCCCTCGGAGCCCTGCCCCGTGGCGATGAACAGGTGGCCGCTTCCCCGCACGTTGTCCCTGCGGGGCACCAGGAGCACCACCACGCCGGCGTTCCGGGTGGCGCTGCCGATCTTCGTGTCGGCGCCGACCTTCCAAACCCGCCCGATCTCGGTGGCCACGTCCACCGGGGCATAGTCGCCGATGGCGGGGAGCACCACGACGGCGATCTCGGCGCCGGTCGCGCCACGCACCCGCGTGGCCAGGTCCTCCACGGTCGCGGCGGAGGCAGCATCGATCAGGTGCCCCGGATCGGTGAGATACCCCGTGGGACGGGCGGGAAAGAGAGTATCGAGCGCCGGGTTCTGCGCCGTGACCGGGGCCGAGGCGAGTTGAGCCAGCGCCAGGAGGACGATTACTTTTCGGAGCGACGTCATCACCCGCCCTCCCCACGGATCATTCGTGCCACGGTTCCCCCTGCTCGCGTTGCTGCTGACGCTCGCCTGCCGTCCTTACGAGACCCGGATCTCGGTGTGGGCGCCGGGGCTCGACAGCCTGCCCTCGCCGATGGCGCACTTGCCGGTGGTCGTCCTGCCCTACGATCGGGACAGCATCCTCGGGGCGTTCGAGGCACGGGCCACGCCCCGGCCATACCAGCGGGAGCTCGACAGCCTGGTCGACCTGGAGCGGGCGCCGCTGCTCGCCTACCTGCGGGCCTCCTGGCGCGCCGACTCCGCCCATCGGATCCTCGCCGCGACACGTTCGGTGATGGACTCGACGCCGAGGAACTCCGCCGCATACGAGGCCGCGTACGCGCGGTTCTCCACCCTGGCCGATTCCCTGCCGCGCATCGACCAGGCGTTGGCGGACGCGGGCCGGCGCCTCGGACGATCCGACCCCAGGGTGACCACGCGCCTGGTCGAGGTCCGAGCCGCGATCCACCGGTGGGAAGATAGCACCTACCGGCACTACGGTCCGGCCACCGGCGCCATCACCCGAACGCTCGGCCTTGCACCGGTCCAGGCCACCACCGATGACGTCGGCCGGGCCACGGTGGCACTCCGGTCGGGGCGCTGGTGGGTCTATGCCCGCGCGCCCGACGTGAACGACCCCGAACGCGAGTGGTACTGGAACATCCCCATCCGCGGCACCCTCGTACGACTCGACCGCACCAATGCCACCCATCGGATCCGCCCATGACCCGCACGCCGGCCGCCCTGACCGCCGCACTCCTCTGTCTTGCGACCGCGGCGGGCGCCCGCCCGCTCAGCGCCCAGGCCGGCGCCGATCCGGGCCCGATGATCGCCGAGCGCAGCAAGGGAGACCCCAAGGCGCCGATCACCGTCTTCGAGATGTCCGACTTCCAGTGCCCGTTCTGCCGGAAGTTCTTCCTGGAGACCTTTCCGGCCCTCGAGCGTGACTATGTCCAGACCGGCAAGGTGCATTGGATCTTCCTGAACCTGCCGATCTCCGAGCTCCATCCGAACGCCGAGCCCGCGGCGGAGTTCGCGATGTGCTCCGCCAAGTTCGGCAAATTCTGGCCGGTGCACGACCTCCTCTACCACCACCAGGACCTCTGGGCGCCGCTCAAGGAGCCGGGCACCTTCCTGCTGACCCTCGCTGATTCGGTCGGGCTTCCGCGCGATTCCCTGCTGCCGTGCCTCCAGAAGCACGAAATGCAGGCGCGGGTCGGTGGTGATGCCGCGAGCGCCGCACGCGCCGGGGCCCGCGCCACACCGTCGTTCCTGATCGACGGGGCGCTGCTGACCGGGGCGTATCCGCTGGAGGTGTTCCAGCACGTGCTCGACTCGATCTACACGGTGAGGATGGCGGCCAGGAAGCCGTGAAGACCGAACGATACGCCGATGGCGTGAACGGTCAGCGCATCGCGAGGGTGAGGAAGATGTCGTAGAGCGAGTGGGTCCAGGCCGTGACACCGTAGCCACGCAGGACGTACAGGCCGCTGAAGAGGAGGCCGGCCACGGCCCTGAACACGAACGACGACAGATGCAGCGTGTCACCGTATGGCCCGATGTAATGGAACGCCGAGAAGATGAGCGCCCCGACCACGACGGCGAACACGTTCGCCCCGGTCAGGCTCCAGCGGAAGACCCGCCGCGCCACCAGCACCAGCCCCGACACGAGCAGGACCCGGAAGAGGAGCTCTTCGTAGATCCCGGCGCCGAGCGACACCATCAGCTGGGTCGGAACGTCCAACGCGGCACCTCCCTGGATCATCAGGGCCGAAGGGCCCTGGAGCAGGAGGGTGGTCAGCATCGACGCCACGAACCCGAATGCGATGGCCAGGACGACCGCTTCACCGAACATCAGCGCGAAGATGCGCCAGCGCAGCGGCTCCCCGCCGGCGCGCCGGTCCCGCCAGATGAGTGCGGCCCCCACCGCCACGAGCACCACATCGAACACCAGGACGCCATCCCGGCCGCCCAGCCAGACGAACAGGCTCTTGAGCATGACGTCGGCGCCGTTGCGCACCCCGGCCTCGCCGTGGGTCAGCACCCGGGCCGACAGCTCGTAGGCGAGGAGGAGCGGAGCCGCGAAGAGCACCGAATAGCGCGGGGTCCGGCTCAATTGCCAGTAGTTCATGGTGTTCTCAGGACCTGGCCAAGTTCCGTGAGGCAACGATCGAGTCCGGCCACCGTGTGGTCTCCCATGTGGCCGATGCGGATCGTCGACTCCCGCAGCTTCCCGTACCCGGTGCCGATCACGTAGCCGCGCTGCCGCAGCGCCTCCGCCACCCTCATCCCCGACACGCCAGCGGGCAGCGAGATCGTCGAGATCGTGGCCGAGCGCGCACCGACAGGTGCCAGTATCCCGAGCGGGAGGAGCGACTCCCTGATCCAGTCCTCCATCCGTGCACGCATCGCCTCGTGACGGGCCCAGCGCGGCCCGATACCCTCTTGCGTCATCGCGGCCAGCTGCGCCTCGAGTGCGAAGAGGAGCGGCAGCGCCGGGGTGTTGGGCGTCTGGGATCGCCGCGCGAACGCATCGAACTCGACCAGGTCGAAATAGAGCCCCCGATCCGCCACCGCGGCGGCCCCCGCCAGGAACGCGGGGGATGCAACGGCGAACGCGAGCCCGGGCGGCAGTGCAAATGCCTTCTGGGACCCGGTGAACAGATAGTCGAGGCCCCACGTGTCAGTCTCCACCGGCATCCCCGCCACGCCGGTCACGCTGTCGACGAGGCACACCGCACCGTGGCGGGTGGCAAGGGCCTGCACGGCGCAGATGTCGGTCAACGCACCGGTCGATGTCTCCGAGTGCACCACGGTCACCACCTTGCTCCGGCCGATCTTGAGCCGCGCCTCCACCGCTTCGAGCGGAACGACCGCTCCCCATTCCGCCGAGAGCACCTCGACCTCCCGCCCACAGGCCCTGGCCACCCGGGCGAACCGCTCGGCAAAGGCGCCGTTCACCAGCGCCAGCACCGGCCCCGGCGGCGCGCAGCGCACCCCCGCCTCCATCAGCCCCGTGGCGGAGGACGAGCTGATGAGCACGGGATGGCGAGTACGGAAGACGGGCTGGAGCCCCGCCTGGAGCGCGGTGAAGAGCCGCTCGAACTCAGAGCCCCGATGCGGGATCATCGGACGGACCATCGCTCCGAGGATCTCGGGACGGACCTCGGTCGGCCCCGGCAGGAAGAAATGACCATCATCGAGCAGTCGGGTCACCGGACGCCCGCCACGTTCCACGCCATCTGCCGCCCTCGTCGAATGGTCGGCGCAATGTACGAGGGCCATCGTGGCGGCGGTAGCACGGGCGTTGACGGGGGCGCCGTGCCCTTCGACCTTTCCCCGATGCCCGGCACCTCCCTTGCCTACCGCGGTACCGTACGACTCGCCAGGATGATCCTCCCCGCGGCCGCGGCATTCGACGCCAAACTCGCGCGCGGACACCAGGGCCGGCAGGGAGCGCTCGAACGGCTGTGCACCTGGGCCGCACGGGAACGGGACCGGGCCCGCCCGCTGCTCTGGTTCCACGCGCCGTCGGTCGGCGAAGGACTCCAGGCGGAGGCGGTGCTCGGCCCCATCCGCGGACGACATCCCGACTGGCAGATCGTCTACACCCATTTCAGCCCATCCGCCGAAGCGCTGGCCCGTCGGGTCGGAGCGTCGGTGTCCGACTACCTGCCATACGACACGCCGGAAGCGGCCCGCCGGCTCCTCCACGCCCTGACGCCAGCGGCGCTGGTCTTTTCCAAGCTCGACCTGTGGCCGGAACTCGCGACCAGCACGGCCGCTTCCGGTGTACCGGTGGCACTGATCGCCGCCACGGTGCGCCCAGGAAGCGGTCGACTTCGATGGCCGGTGCGGGCACTCCTGGAGCCGGGGTACCGCGCGCTGAGCGCCGTGGCGGCGGTGGACGCCCCCGATGCGGAGCGCCTGGCGGCGCTCGGTGCGCGTCGGGAGGTGATCCACGTCCTGGGCGATCCCCGATCGGACAGCGTTGCCGACAAGGTCGCGGCGGTGCGGCGCGACGATCCGTTGCTCCAGTTCGGGCGCGGCGCACCGACCCTCGTCGCCGGATCGACGTGGCCGGGGGATGAAGCGGTGCTGCTCGAGGCATTCCGCAACGTTCGCTCCCGCCACCCCACCGCGCGACTCATTCTCGTGCCCCACGAACCGATCGAAAGCCATCTGGCCGCCGTCGAGGCGTCGGCCGACCGGCAGGGCCTCCCCGAAGTGACCCGCCTGAGTGCTGCCACAGAGGCGGTGCCGTTGCTCCTGGTGGATCGCGTCGGCGTCCTTGCCGCGCTGTACGGTGCCGGCTCCCTGGCCTATGTCGGCGGTGGATTCCATGCCGCCGGCCTGCACAGCGTCCTCGAACCCGCCGCGTGGGGCGTGCCGGTCATCTTCGGGCCACGATGGAGGGAAAGCCGGGATGCGGCAACGCTGGTGGATGCCGGCGGAGCGGTGGCGCTCCCCAACTCCGGTGCGGCGGAGGTGCTGGCGGCCACGTGGGACCGATGGCTCACCGATGCTGCGGCACGGGCCCACGCCGGACAGCAGGCGCGGGCGGTGATCGACGCGGGCCTCGGCGCGGCGGAGCGGTCTGCGAAGATGGTGGAGGGGCTGGTGGGGAGTAAGAAGTGAGAAGTAAGAAGTGAGAAGTGAGAAGTAAGAAGTGAGAAGCAAAAAGTCAGAAGTGAAAAGTGAAAAGGGAGACGTGAGAGCTGAGAGGTGCGGGGTGAGAGGTACGAGTTACGAAATAAAAAGCGGGGAGCGTGAGGGCAGCGCTCCCCGTCGTGCGTCCGTCAGCCTGCTGTCATCAGTTGGCGCCGGGCACGGGCCCGGATCGGTTGCCCTGCGGTCAGGGCTTGGCGGGTGCCGGTGGGGGAACTTGCGCCGGCGTGGCGGGCGCCGAGGGTGCGCTGGCGTCGCCGACGATGATGCCATCGAACTCGACGGTACGCGGCACCAGGAGCCCGCCGGTCAGGATCGTCACGAGAATGTTGGTGAACCGGCTGTGGGTCCGGATCTTGACGTCGGCGACGCTCGTGCCGCCGATCAACTGGCCCGCCAGTGCGTCCTTCAGGGTCGGTTCATTGACCGACAGGAGCCCCCACCCGAACCAGACCTGGGTGGCACGGACCTGGAAAGGGATCCCCTGGGCCGGTGCGGAGACGTCCGAGGCCAGCGTCGCCGCGACACCGAGGGAGGTGGCGTCGAAGGTCTGGGCGCAGGCTGCGAGGACAAGGAGCAGGGCCGGGAGCGCGGTCCGGAGGGGCCGTGGCAGGCGAGGGGTCACGAGGGTACCGGAAGAAAGAACTGGGGGAGACGCACCCGATCGGTGCGCCTCCCCGCAGGGTAGGTCAGAGCCCGGGAACGTGGATGTTGTATCCCACGCCGACGGAGAAGGTCGACGGCGAGAAGCTGGTGCCGCTGACATCAGCCTTGTATGTGTCGTAGGCCACCCGGATGCCGAGCCCGCCAGCCAGTCCGAGATTGACACCAGCGCTCAGGCCGAACTTGCTGCTCGTGGTGGTGGTGCCACCATTCTGGAACCGCATATACTGCAGACGCGGTGCGATCCACGGCTTGATCGAGAGTGCCGGGCTCGGGATGTTGGCGATGATGCCGAGGCCCACCGGCACATTCAGCTGCTTGCCACCGGTCCCCTGGATGTTGGAGGCGTATCCAGCGCCGACTTGTGCGTTGACCGTGATCGGGATGAGCGGCCCGCCGAAGAGCTTGATGTTCGCGGTAGCACCGACCCAGGTGTCGCTGGTGCCGCCATCAGGCTTGTTCGAGGCCACGGTGGCCGTGACACCGAGCGGTCCGAGCCCCACCGATCCCGTGAGGCCATAGGTATGCCCCTTCCCGCCGTCGGCGTTCGGGAATCCAACGTCAGCGTTGATCCCGATCCCGGTCCCGATCCCCGAGTTGAACACGGGGAGTCCGGCGACCTGGGCCGTGGCGGGGGTGGCCACGGCCACCGACGCGAGGGCGAATGCCGCGAGGAGCTTCGAGTGCATCTGGGCCTCCTACGGGTGAAAAAAGGACGGGAGTACACGCACTCCCGACGCGGACCGGCGCGCCGCAAGCTATCGCGGACGCGCCGGGGAAGTCAATTCTGGTGGTTCAGCGCAGGAATGCCGCGCTCACGCTCACGCCGTCGAGATCGCCGATCCCGCCCGCCACCCGGAGATCGACCCGGCGGGACATCCGCATGTCGACACCCAGGCCGATGGTGAAGTCGAGGTGGTTGTTCCCCGACCCGAACACCGGGGTCAGGACCGGCTGGACGTAGGGCACGAAGCTCACGCTGGAGCCTTCGAGGTCGAGGCGGCGCCCCAACGACAGACCGATCGGGACGAGCACTGCCGATCCACCGCTGACGAACCGGCCACCGAAGCCCAGCGTGAGGGCGCCATCGAGCGGGAACCCCTCGTCGTGGGTCAGCACCCGCGTCCTTCCGTCCACGCCGAGGAGAAGGGTCGTGTTCGCGTTTCCGTTCGGGGCATCGAAGCCGCCCCGGAATCCGATGTCCCAGGCGTGGCTGCCGATACGGTAGAACCCTTCCAGTGCGACGCCGCCACCGACGGGATCGGAGAGCGAGGCACCGACCTCTGAGGTCTGGAATGCCCGATAGGGTGCCGCAAAGACCGGTGTGCCGGTCGATTGGGCGGCAAGTCCCGCGGGCAATGCAGCGCCTGCGAGCAGAAGCGTCAAGAGCGACTTACGCATGGGTCCCTCCTTGCACGTGTTCCGCGACGACGCGGACAGCGTCGTGAGCGACCTGCACGAACCCACCCCGGACCTGATACCGATCGGTCACCTCACCCCGGTGGACCGCCAGCTCGCCGGCCCCGAGGAGTGCCATCAACGGGGCGTGCCGCGGCAGGACCCCGATGGACCCGTCGTAGGTCGGGACGGTCAGGGAGTCGGCATCACCATCGAAGATGGCCGCTTCCGGAGAGATGACTGTGACGCGCATCACGTCGCCGCCAACTTCCTGGCCTTCTCCACGGCCTCATCGATCCCGCCCACCATATAGAACGCCTGCTCGGGCAGGTGATCGAACTCTCCGGCGATGACCCGCTCGAAGCTCTCGATGGTCTCCGAAAGCTTGACGTACTTGCCCGGGAATCCGGTGAACTGCTCGGCCACGTGGAACGGCTGCGACAGGAACCGCTGCACCCGGCGGGCCCGGGAGACGACGAGCTTGTCGTCCTCGGAAAGTTCGTCCATCCCGAGGATTGCGATGATGTCCTGCAGGCTCTTGTAGCGCTGCAGGATCTGCTGCACGCCGACCGCCACGTTGTAGTGGCGCTCGCCCAGGTACTGGGCGTCGAGGAGCCGGCTGGAGCTGTCGAGCGGGTCGACCGCGGGATAAATGCCGAGCTCGGAGATCGCGCGCGAGAGGGTGACGGTCGCGTCGAGGTGGGCAAAGGCCGTGGCCGGCGCCGGGTCGGTCAGGTCATCGGCCGGCACGTAGATGGCCTGGACCGAGGTGATGGAGCCCTTGGTGGTCGAGGTGATCCGCTCCTGCAGGTCGCCCATCTCGGTGGCGAGCGTCGGCTGATACCCGACGGCACTGGGCATCCGGCCGAGCAACGCGGAGACCTCGGAGCCCGCCTGGGTGAAGCGGAAGATATTGTCGATGAAGAGGAGGACGTCCTGCCCCTCGATGTCGCGGAAATACTCCGCCACCGTCAGGCCGGAGAGCCCGACCCGGAGCCGAGCACCCGGCGGCTCGTTCATCTGGCCGTAGATCAGGGCCACGTTGGGGAGGATCCCCGCCTCCTGGAACTCGAGGTAGAGGTCGTTCCCCTCACGGGTGCGCTCGCCCACGCCGCAGAACACCGACTTGCCGCCGTGGCCCTTGGCGACGTTGTTGATCAGTTCCTGGATGACCACCGTCTTGCCGACGCCGGCGCCGCCGAAGAGGCCGATCTTGCCACCCTTCACGAACGGCGCGATCAGGTCGATGACCTTGATGCCGGTCTCGAACACCTGCGTCTTGGGCTCCAGGTCGGTGAACTTCGGCGTCTCCCGGTGGATGGCCCAGCGTTCCGCCGTGGCCGGGATCGGCGCGCCGCCGTCGACCGGGTCGCCCAGGACGTTGAGGATGCGGCCCAGCGCCACGCTGCCCACCGGCACCGAGATGGCGGCACCGGTGTCGATCACCTTCATCCCCCGGACCACGCCGTCGGTGGAACTCATCGCCACGGCGCGCACCTGGTTCTGTCCGATGTGCTGCTGCACCTCGGCCACCAGCCGCACCGGGACCGCCCCCGAGGGATCCTCGAGGAGGACGGCGTTGTAGATCTCGGGCAGGAGTCCCGGCTCGAATTCGACGTCGAGCACCGGGCCGATGACCTGGACGACCTTGCCGATGTTCTGCGTTGCAGTTGCCATGCTGTTCAGGTCCTTGAGGCTTGGGAGTCACGGGCGGACGGTCGAATGGTCGGACGGTCGGATGGAGATGCATCCCGACCATTCAGCGCCATCGCCATATCCACCCAACCATCGATCCGACCATTCGTCCAGCCGTCCATCCGCCTATCCCTGCAATGCCGCCGCGCCGCCGACGATCTCGCTGATCTCCTGCGTGATCGCGGCCTGGCGTTGCCGATTGTACCGGCGGCGGAGGAGATCGATGATGTCGCCCGCGTTGTCGGTGGCGTTCTTCATCGCCGTGCGCCGGGCGCCGTGCTCCGCCGCGGCCGTCTCGACCAGCCCGCGGTAGATCGCGTTCCGGACGTAGAGCGGGAGGAGCTCCCCCAGGATCTCGTCGGCGGAGGGGCGCAGGAGGTAGTCGAGCTGCCCGCCCTTCCGCTCCGGCGCCTCGACCGGAAGCACGCGGAGCGTGGCTGGCGGGGTGCTGATGGCGCTCCTGAACTGGGCATACACCAGGTCGACGCTGGCGAGCTCGCCGGCCTCGTACGCGGTGATGAGCGGTGCCACGACCTCGGCGGCGTGCGTGGCGGTCGGCTTGTCGCCGATGTCCTGGCGCTGGACCGCGATCGGGCGGCCGAGGTACTTGAAGAACCCGATCCCCTTGCGACCGATCAAGTGGAGGTCGACGGTGTAGCCCTGCCCCTCCAGCTCCTCGATCCGCCGACGCGCCTGCTTGATCAGGTTCGAGTTGAACCCGCCGGCAAGGCCCCGGTTGGACGTGACCAGGATGACCGCCGCGCGCGTCGGCCCGCCCTTCGCCGGCGGCGCCGGCCGCCGCAGGAGCGGAAAGCGCTCCGCCAGCTCGGGACCGTGAAGATCCGCGATGACCTGCGCCAGCGCCTCGGCGTAGGGCCGGGCGCCGATCACGCGGTCCTGCGCCCGCTTCAGCTTGGACGTCGCGACGAGTTCCATCGTCCGCGTGATCTTGCGGATGTTCTGCGCCGACTTGATGCGGCCCTTGAGCGCCTTGCCCGTGGCCATCGTCAGGCGGGGCGGAAGATGGACTTGAAGCCGGCCACGGCCCCCTGCAGCTGGGCGGTGAGCTGGTCGTCGAGCGCCTTCTTGGTCCGGATCCCCTCGAACAGCGCGGGGTGGGTGGCGTCGACATAGGCCAGGAAGTCCTGTTCCCACTGCCGGATGTGCTTCACGTCGACGTCATCGAGATGGCCGTTGGTCACCACCCAGATGATGGCGACCTGGCGCTCGACCGGCACCGGCTGGTACTGCGGCTGCTTGAGGATCTCGACCAGCCGGGCGCCGCGCGCCAGCTGGCGCTGGGTGGCGGGGTCGAGGTCGGAGCCGAACTGGGCGAACGCCTCGAGCTCGCGGTACTGCGCCAGCGAGAGCCGGAGCGGGCCGGCGACCTGCTTCATCGCCTTGATCTGCGCGTTGCCGCCGACCCGGCTCACGCTGATGCCGGCGTCGACCGCGGGGCGGACGTTCGAATAGAAGAGATCGGTGATCAGGAAGATCTGCCCGTCGGTGATCGAGATGACGTTGGTCGGGATGTAGGCCGAGACGTCGCCCGCCTGGGTCTCGATGATCGGAAGTGCCGTGAGGGAGCCGCCCGGCTTCCTGATGCGCGGGTCGTACTTCACCGTCTCGGCATTCTCGGAGATCTTCGCGGCGCGCTCGAGGAGCCGACTGTGGAGGTAGAACACGTCGCCCGGGTAGGCCTCGCGTCCCGGCGGACGCCGCAGGATGAGCGAGAGCTGGCGGTAGGCCGCCGCCTGCTTGGACAGGTCGTCGTAGACGCAGAGGGTCGCCTTCCCCTCCTCGTACATGAAATATTCCGCGATGGCGCAGCCGGAGTAGGGCGCGATGTACTGCAGCGGCGCCGGATCGGACGCCGACGCCACCACCACGACCGTGTATTCGAGCGCGCCCGCCTGCCGGAGCTTCTCCACCACGCCCGCGACCGTCGACCGCTTCTGGCCGATCGCCACGTAGACGCAGACGACGCCGGTGCCCTTCTGGTTGATGATCGTGTCGACCGCGATGGCGGTCTTGCCGGTGCCGCGGTCGCCGATGATGAGCTCGCGCTGGCCGCGCCCGATCGGGATCATCGCGTCGATGGCCTTGATCCCGGTCTGCATCGGCTCCTTGACCGGTTGCCGTACGATGATGCCGGGGGCGATGATCTCCACCAGCCGGGTGCCGCTCGCCTTGATCGGGCCCTGCCCGTCGACCGGGCGACCGAGCGCGTCCACCACCCGGCCCAGCATGCCGGGACCCACCGGGACATCGAGCACCTTCCCAGTGCACCGGACCTCGTCGCCTTCCTTGAGTTTCAGGTAGTCGCCCATCACCGCGGCGCCGACGTTGTCCTCTTCGAGGTTGAGCACCAGTCCGGCGATCGTCTCGTCGGTCTCGCGCACGGTGAACTCGAGGAGCTCACCCGCCATCGCCGCCGCGAGGCCGTAGATCCGCGCCACACCGTCCTTCACCTCGAGCACGGTGCCCACATCCCGGGCGTCGGTGGAGGCAAGATCGGCCGCCTCGATCTCCTTCAGCAACACTTCCTTGAGTTCACCGGGCCGCAGGGTCGCTTCGGTCGCCATGGTTCTCACACGGTGGTGGGATGGTGCATTTCGGCTTCAGCTTGTGAAATTTATCACAATCAAGGACGATGGCAAGGTTCGCCCAACGGCCGCCGGACGGCAAGGGCGGCCGCCGGCACCGGGTTCACGCGATGCTTTCCTTCCATTATCCTGCGGCATGTCGACACCCCTCGCGGCCTACCCCCGGCAGCTGTCCCGCGTCACCGGCGATGCCGGCGCCCGACTCTTCGCGCTGCTCGAACAGTGGGGGATGAACGAACCGGCCATCCTGACGGCCCTCGCGGTCGGGGTCGGTATCCTCGCCGGCCTGAGCGTCCTGCTCTTCTACCGCGCGATCGACATCTCGGCCGACATCATCGCCCAGGTGGCCACGGTGCTCGAGATCCCGACCCCGATCGTGGCGGCCGCGAGCCTCGGGATCGGCCTGGTGGTGGTCCGGCTCCTGGTCCACTATGGCAACCACGACTCCGACGGCGAGAACATCCCCGACGCGATGCACGCGATGGCGCGCCGCGGCGGGGTGCTCAACCTCCGGCCGGTGGCGATCAAGACCCTCGCCGCCGCGGTGACCCTTGGCAGCGGCGGTTCACTCGGCGCCGAAGGCCCGGTCGCGGTCCTGGGCGCCGCGGTCGGCAGTCGCGCCGGGCGCTGGCTCCGCTTTCGCAAGGATCGGGTCCGGCTCCTGTTGAGCTGCGGTGCCGCGGCGGGCCTCTCGGCCGCGTTCGGCGCGCCGATCGCCGGAGTGCTCTTCGTGCTGGAAAAGCTGGTGGGCAGTTTCCGCGCCTCGGTCCTTACGCCCATCGTGGTGGCGAGCGTGTCCGCCGCGGCGGTATCGCGGGTGGGCCTGGGTCGGGACCAGGTCATCCGGATCCCCACCGAGTATCACGTGGGCGGCGCCCGCGACCTGGTGCTCTATGCCGGCGTCGGTCTCCTGGGCGGGTTCATCGGCGTCCTGTACGCGCGTGCTGCCTGGAAGGTCCCCGACTGGCTGCGTTCCCAGCCCCAGTGGCTCCGGATGATGGTCGCCGCGGTCCTCGTCGCCGCGGTCGCCAGCCAGTTCTCCCCGTCGCTCTGGGGCCGCGGACACCAGGGACTCGACCTGGGTCTCATCGCCGACCGCACCGCGTGGCTGCTCTTCGCCCTCTGCATCGCCAAGATCGCGGCCACCGCACTCACCCTGGGTGGCGGCGGCGTGGGCGGCGTCTTCACCCCCGCCCTGGTGGTGGGGGGTACCTTCGGGGCCGCGGCCGGCGTGGCGCTCACCCACCTGGTCCCCGGATGGGGGCTCCAGCCGGTGGCGTTCGCCCTGGTCGGGATGGCCGCCGTGGTCGCGGCCGCCACCCACGCCCCGCTCACGGCGGTCTTCATGGTGCTGGAGATGAGCGGCGACTACGGGCTCATTCTCCCCGTGCTGCTCGGTGGGGCGCTGGCGTACATCGTGGCCAAGCCGCTGTACAAGGAGTCGATCTACACCGAATGGCTGGCCCGCCGAGGCGAGCACATCACCCACGGTACCGATGAATCGGTGCTGGCGGCGCTCACCGTGGCCGATGCCTACCGTGCCGACCCGCTGGTGCTCCCCGCCACCGCCACCCTGGGGGAGGTGCTTGCCGAGGTACGGCAATCGGGCCAGCTCGAATTCCCGGTGGTCGACGGCACCAACGCCGTCGTCGGGATGCTCACCTGGGAGGACCTGAAGCGCGCCCTGGCCGACGGCACCCGCGACGCGCTGGTATCGGAGCTGGCCGATCCGCCGCGGGATGGCGTCACGCTGAACGATGACCTGCGCACCGCGCTCCGCTGCCTCCGCGAACGCGACGCCCACCTGCTTCCGGTGCTGGACGCGACGATCCCCCACCATCTGCGCGGCGTCATCGGTCGCGGAGAGATCTTCCTCGCCTACGAGCGCGCAGTGGCGGCGAGCGAGTAGGAAGGAAGAAGTGAGAAGGAAGAAGTGAGAAGTGAGAAGGAAGAAGGAAGAAGGAAGAAGTGAGAAGGAAGAAGTAAGAAGGACGAAGTAAAAAGTAAAAGGTAAAGAGTAAAAAGTGAGAAGCGAGAAGTGGGAAGTAAGAAAGGAAGAAGTGAGAAGGACGAAGTAAAAAGTAAAAGGTAAAGAGTAAAAAGTGAGAAGCGAGAAGTGGGAAGTAAGAGAAGTAAGAACGGAGGAGTAGGGGATGAAGAGTGGAGAAGCCCTTCTCCCTTCTTACTTCTCACTTCTTACTTTTTACTTCTCACTCGTCACTTCTTACACCCGGCTTCTGGTCTTTCCCCGGGCGAATGCCTCGAGCGCACCCTTGGGGCCGAGCTCGCCAAGACGACGGGCCCCCACCCCGGTGATGCGACGGGTGGTGCGGTCCAGGTGGCCCGGCGAGGCGAAGCGCAGGATGGCGGCGACCCGGGTCGGGGTGTGCCCGGGATTGCCGAGGAGCTGGGCGGCGGCCGCGACGCGGGTCAGGTCGATGATCCGTTTCAGGTTCGGCGCGGCCTCCACCGCGAACTGACGGGAAAGGTGTTCGCGCGTGACGTGCAGCCGCCGGGCAAGTTCCGACGTCCGGAGCGGACGGTCCACCATCCCGTGCAGCAAGGTCCAGACCTCGCGCTGCAGCGGCGAGCGCAACCGCAGCAGGCGCGGCGCATCCGCCAGGGCCCGCCGCCGCTCGGCCTGCGCCGTTCCCCGGACCACCAACTCGCCGACCGCCGCGTCATCCACCCCCTCCACGAGCACCGGCACGCCGCGCCGCGCGAATGTCGCGAGCAGTTCCCCGTCGTCGGGCCGGAACGAGGCGTACGCGAACGCCGGCACCAGCGGGAACGCCGCACGCAACGAACTCACCTCGCCCGGCGCCATCGTGCGTGGCGTGAACACGATCGCATCGACCAGCCGGCCGTTGAGCGCACGCAGCAGCGCCGCCCCGGACCGGCACACCAGCAGGCCTCCCGACCCGCGCGGCAGTGACCGGCGCAGCGCAGTGAGCGCGGAACGACTCTCCAGCCAGGCGGCGACGACCGCCACGGTCAGTCTCTGGAGGGTGGAACGGGGGCGGGGATCGCCGCCGGGAGCAGCGCGGGCGCCGGGCGGGCGATGGGACGACCGGGACCGGTCGCGACCAGCGTGCGCGCCATCTCGCCGGCGCGGCGGAGCACGCCGCGGGCGTTCTCGTAGCTCAAGGTCCTGAGCGCATCGTCGAGGGGGTGCCAGCGCGCGTCCGTGATCCCCTCCGCCACCTGGGGCACCGGTTCGGCGCCCGGCGATTCCAGCAGGAAGAAGTGACAGAACTTGTGGATCGCCCGGCCCTTGAACCGGAAATGCCAGTCGATGATCCGGATCGGGCCGTGCAGGATCAGGTCACTCAGGCCCGTCTCCTCGCGGGTCTCCCGGAAGGCGGCGTCGGCAGGGGTCTCGCCCTCTTCCAGGTGGCCCTTGGGAAAGCCCCAGTTGTGGTAGATGTCGTTGATGAGGAGGAACCGGAACCCGTCGCTCGCGCGGCGGAACACGATCCCGCCTGCGGATACTTCCCGATCGGGGCGGCGCTTGTGGCTGGTCATTGGTCGTTGGTCATTGGACGATGGTCACCGGTCGTTGGTCAGCAGCGCGTCGGTCTCCACGAACGACCCGCACGGCGCGCCGCCTGGGTCAATGACCGACGACGAACGACGCTCGACCCCTAGAAGACACTGAACTTGAAGTACTTCCGCGGATTGGCCTGGATGTCCGCGATGAGCTCACGCAACTGCTTGACGGTCTCGGTGGTCTCGTGGTAGAGCGTCGAATCGGTGGTCAACTTGCCGATCGTTCCCTGCCCCTTCTGCAGCCGGCTCATCAGGGAATCGGTCGCCACCAGGATCGTCACCAGGCTGGCCTCGTGGGCGCGGAGTGCCGCGGTGACCTGACGGATGTCCTGCGAGGCGGAGTCGATCTGGGTCGTGGCCGAGCTGCCGTGGTCGAGGATCGACTGGAGCTGGCCGTTGCCGGTGGCGCTGTCCATCCGGCCCATCACCGAACGGAAGTCACCCGCTGCGGCATTCACGGCGTTCGAGGCCTGCTGGACGTTGCTGGTGACGGCGTCGATCCGGTTGGTCTGGGCGCGGGTGAAGGTGTTGAGCTGTCCCACGACGCGGGAAAAGTCCTGGATGCTCTGGCGCAGGTCCCCGACGGTGGTGGAGTCGAACGCCTGCTGGATCCGTCCGGTGAGCGAGGCGATGTCCCCGGCGATCCGGCTGGCCTGCGCGGTCAGCTGTCCGACATCCGGGAGCGTGGCGCCGGGCCACGCCTGGTGCTTGACCGCCGCCTTCGCCTCGGCGAGCATCGCGCGGACGTTGGGATCGTCCTGCTGGTCGTCGTACGACACGATGGTCGCAGCCCACTCGCCGAACAGGCTGGCCGAGGCGGCGATCACCGCCGGGTTCTTCGGCAGCTCGACCCCGTCGTAGATCCGGAGGTCGGTCTCGACCCAGTTGTCCCCCGCCAGGCGGATCTGCTCCACCCGACCTACCCGGACGCCACGGAGGGTCACCGGATCGCCCACCTTGAGCCCGCCGACGGTCCGGAACCGGGCGGCCTGCAGGTCCTGCACCCGGCCCAGGTGCGCCTCCGACAGCCAGAGCGCGCCGGCCACGACGGCGATCACGGCCACGATGACGACCAGGCCGACGAGGAACTCGTTGGTCCGCTTCACGGGGTCGTGACCTCGGCGTTGGGACGCCCTTCGATGAACTGGCGCACGATCGGGTCCGTCGTCTCCTGGATCTCGGCCACGGTGCCGACCTGGCGCACCGCGCCCTCGTAGAGGAGCGCAATGCGATCGCCGACGGCGTAGGCGCTCCGCATGTCGTGGGTCACCACGACCCCGGTGACGCCGAGTTCCCGCGAGGTCCGGATCATCAACTGGTCGATGACCGCCGACGTCACCGGGTCGAGGCCGGTGGTCGGCTCGTCGTACAGAATGTAGCGCGGCTTGAGCGCGATGGCGCGGGCGATGCCGACCCGCTTGCGCATCCCGCCGGAGAGCTCCGCGGGGAATCGGCCCTCGGTGCCCGCCATCTCCACCAGGGCCAGGCTCTCGGTCACTCGCTCCCGCATCTCGTCCTCGTCGAGTCCCTGGCGCCGGAGGCCGAGCCGGATGTTGTCCTCGACGCTCATCGAATCGAAGAGCGCCGCGAACTGGAAGACGTACCCGATCCGGGTCCGCACCGCCTGCAACCCGGCGGCATCCAGGCCGCCGAGGATCTGCCCGTCGACCTCCACCACACCCGCATCGGGCATGAAGAGCCCGGCGATGAGCTTGAGGGTGACGCTCTTGCCGGTGCCGGAATAGCCCAGCAGGACCGTGGTCTTGCCGTCGGGGATATCAAGCGAGAACCCGGTGAGGATCCGCTTGCTCCCGAACGCCTTGTAGACATCGACGAGGCGGATCATCGCTGGTCGGAAGGACGGAGGGACGGAGGGGCGGAGGAACCCATCCGCGCCATCCGGATGAGCGCACCTGACCTCGCGCGCCGGTGCGCCCGTCCGCCTGTCCGCCTCACAGCAGCACCACTGCCCAGAAGGCGTCGAGGACTAGGATGGCACACGCACCCTGGACCACGGCGCGGGTGGTGGCCCGACCGACCCCTTCGGCACCCCCCTGGCTCCGGAGCCCGTTGATGGCGCCGAGCAGGGTGATCGCGCCGCCGAAGCTCGCGGCCTTCACCAACCCGAACCAGATGTCCTTGAACACATAGAACTGCTTGAGACCCTTCACGAACTCGACCGTGGAGAGGTCGAGGAGGTTGATCGAGGTGATCCACCCCGACACGACGCCGATCGCCATCGCCAGCGCGGTGACCATCGGGAACATCAGGATCCCGGCAAGCACGCGGGGGACGATCAGGTACGCATTGGGATCGTAGGCCAGGGTCTCCAGCGCGTCGACCTGCTCGGTGACTCGCATCGTCCCCAGCTCGGCGGCGATGTTGGCCCCGACCCTGCCCGCCAGGGCCAGGCCGGTGAGCACCGGACCCAGCTCCATCATGATCGTCTTGCCGACCAGCGCGCCCACGAAGTAGAGGGGCACCGCACCGGTGAAGACGTAGGAGGAAAGGAGCGCCAGCACGATGCCGGTGAAGACCGCGATGAACGCGGCGATGCCGACCGAGTCGACCCCCAGCCGGCGCATCTGGCCGATGAGGAGCGGACCCCAGGTGGCGACATCCCGCAGGGCACGGACGGCGACGACGACCGCGTGCCCGACGCTGGAGACGCGGCGCCTGCCGCCGATCTCGACGGCTTGGGCAAGTGTATTCACGAATTGAAGTTACGGGTCGCCGAAGGGGGTGTAAAGAGGTGGGGCACCTGCAGCTATCAGCTATCAGCTATCAGCTATCAGCTATCAGCTATCAGCTATCAGCTATCAGCTATCAGCTCGAAGGTACCGGGCTCGGGTGCTCAAGCAAGCGGTCGGCCGTCAGGCCGCGAAGCTGGCGAGCGCCCGACCGACCTCCCCGGCGCGCAGGCGTTTGAGGGCCCGGTCGCGGAGCTGGCGGACCCGCTCCCGGGTGACGCCGAGCATCCCGCCGATCTCCTCGAGTGTATGCTCGTGGCCGTCGTCGAGACCGAAATAGAGTCGCAGGACCCTGGCATCACGGGGCGGCAGCGTGCGGAGCGCCGAGGCGACCTGTTCGGTGAGAAAGCGGTCCATCGCCTCGTCTTCGGCGTTGCCGTAGTCGACGGAGACGATCCGCTCGATCAATGACCGATCGCCATCGGGATCGAGTGGCGCGTCGAGCCGGACCGCGCCGGAGTTGAGGGCCGCGAGCGACTGGACCACGCCAAGGGAGAGGCCGACGGCGTCGGCGATCTCCTCCGGGGTCGGCTCCCGCCGCAGCTCCTGGCGCAGCGCCTCCGCGGTCCGGACGATGCGGGAGAGATCGGCGGTACGGTTGAGCGGCACTCGCACCGTGCGACCTTGCTTCGCGAGGGAGGCGAGGATGGCCTGCCGGATCCACCAGACCGCGTACGAGATGAACTTGACCCCCTGATCCGGGTCGAACTTTTGGGCCGCAGTCAGGAGACCGAGGTTCCCTTCGCCGATCAGGTCGGTGAGCGGGAGGCCGCGGTTCTGGTACTTCTTGGCGACCGAAATGACGAAACGGAGGTTGCGTGTGACCAGTTCGTGCATCGCGTCGAGGTCACCCTGGCGGACCAGCCGTGCGACCGCAAGCTCCTCGGCCGGCGTCAGGAGCGGGGTCCGGCTCACATCGCGCAGGTATTGGTCGAGGATGTCGCGGTCGGGATCGTAGACGCCGAGGGACTTGGCGGAGAGCTTCGGCTTGCGGGGACGGTTGGGGCGGTCCGGTGGAGATACCGGGCTCGGCGTGGGCCCGAGACGGGGCCCGGAGCGGGGGCGGCCGAGGCTCCGATCCGCGGCGGGCTCGGTGGCTCCCGAGGGTCGGGCACCCTGGTTGGCGGCGGGGTTCTTTTTCTGTCGCATCACCGGTTTCTGGTCGCGGTGCACATCGCGCGCGGGCCCTGGTTCGCTTGACTCTCCTCGAGTGCCCGGGTAGCTTTTCGCGCTCCCAAGGGGGGTCTTGGGCAGGAAACATAGCGGGGGCGTAGCTCAGTTGGGAGAGCGCGTGAATGGCATTCACGAGGTCAGGGGTTCGATCCCCCTCGCCTCCATCTGCGGGTGGTGATGGTCACCCGGATGGTCCCACCGCCCGTTGCGCGCGTCCCGGCGCCGCGCTAGAATTGCAGCCCAGACGGTCGCGGGAATAGCTCAGTTGGTAGAGCACAACCTTGTCAAGGTTGGGGTCGCGGGTTCGAGTCCCGTTTCCCGCTTGGAAGCCGGGCTGAAGCCCTGACCCACGATCGAGAGGCAGCTGAAGCTGCTGGGTCATGAGAGAGAGACAGCAGGGAACACGTCGCGGGGTGGAGCAGTCTGGTAGCTCGCCGGGCTCATAACCCGGAGGTCGTGGGTTCAAATCCCACCCCCGCTATGCAGTTGGACAGGCGGTCAGGCGGAGAGGCGGTCGGGTACGCCGGAGCGCGGCCCCGAACGTTCGACCGACTGGCCGCTTGAGTGTCTGGTGCCGGGCGGTTAGCTCAGTTGGTTAGAGCGCCACGTTGACATCGTGGAGGTCACAAGTTCGAGTCTTGTACCGCCCATGAGTTGCGAGTCGTGAGCTGTGAGTCTTGAGCCTGGAGCAACTGTTCCAAGCTTCCGGCTCCGGACTCCAGACTCAACAGCTCCCGCGCTCATAGCTCAATTGGATAGAGCATCTGACTACGGATCAGAAGGTTGGGGGTTCAAGTCCCTCTGAGCGCATGTTAAGGAAGGTGCTAGGCATTAGGTACTAGGTGTGACGGGATGCACTAGGATTCTGAGGCCGCCAACGGTATTCCGGATGTCATCGGAACACCTAGAGCCTAGCACCTAGCACCTCCCCACACGGGGCGTAGCGCAGCCCGGTTAGCGCGCCTGCTTCGGGAGCAGGAGGTCCCCGGTTCAAATCCGGGCGCCCCGATGGACGTCAGATCCCGCATCGATCAGCGGTTGCAGGACGCGGGCTCGTAGCTCAGCTGGATAGAGCGCTTGCCTCCGGAGCAAGAGGTCGGCGGTTCGAGTCCGCCCGAGCCCAT
>DASSGV010000030.1:0-36956 GCA_035693225.1 Gemmatimonadales bacterium
GGCAGGGAATGAGTCGTATCACTACCGCCGCCGGTGCCCGAACCGCCGCTAGTCGTGTCGTTATCGGTGACGAGCGCAGGCCCGCTCGAGTCGGCACACAGGACCTGGGTACCATCACAAGTTGCCAGCGGGTTGATCCCATAAGGATTGGCCTGCCACGTGGTATACTGAAGCGTCGCGAGCACCCGATTCATTACATCGTACGTCCGACCGGCGCGAGTGCCGACGGCGTCGTATACGTCCGTCACACGCCCCAGAGAGTCATTGACATACGAGGTCACGACGCTAATGGGTGACGTAGAGGTCTTGACGTTCCCCATGCTGTCGTATACAAACGTCGTACGCTGATCCCTCGGGACCGTGGTGCTGTCCGATTGACGCCACGTTGACACCTGCCGGTCGACCACCGAATCGACAATCCCTTTGAACGCGCCGGACGCGACATAGCCGTAATCGGTGTGGTGCCCCCGGCTGTCGATCACCGAATCCGTAAGCCCAAGACTGGTGTAGGCGTAGGTCGCGGTGCGCCCCAGCGGGTCCTTGACCTGGGTCGGGCCATCGGGCGTGTTCGCGTCTCCATAGACCCAGGTGCTACGCCGGTTGGGCAGCCCGATCAGGCTGTCAGGTGAACTTTGCCAGAGCGTGTCAAGATTGCCCCGCGCATTGTAGTGCAGTTTGTTCACGAGGTTCGTCGGAGAAGTCACCTGAGTCGCCAAGGCCGGATGAGACGGGTCACCGTACACAATCGTTGTGGTCGCACCGGTGCCGGTCAGAACGGTCTTCGTCGGCTGGCCGAAGGCGTTGACCCACGCCTGCACCTGATCTCCGGTACCGATCACTGGTCCGTCCACGAGCGTTGGCACCCCATTCCCGGCGTAGACCACTCCGGACTGCCCAGTGGCGCCGGCAAACGCCGCGAGACCCCGCTCATCCCAAGGGGTCAGGGTCGTCGCCATTGTGTCCGTCCCGGCCTCGCCGGCCGGGATTTGGACCTTTGTGATCCGGAACCCGTTGGCATAAGTGTAGACGTTGCCGAAGGTTGCCGAGCCTCCGAGTTCAGGGCGAGGAAACACTTGCCGCGTCAAGAGGAAGCTGGCCGGACTGTAGACGTAGTTCGTCGCACGTCCGTCAGGATCGGTGAGGCTCGTGAGCTGCCCGCTGGTCATCACGCTCTTTAGCCGGCGGCCGCCGGGATCCACGATGCTGTCGAGGAGGGCGGTCGTGGCGTTGTAGTAGAGGTGATACTGGCGCGTGATCCCGTCATTGGGGGGCACGACAATGCCGGTCAGCCGTTGTTGGTTTGCTATGGTCGTGTAATTGAACGTTGTGGAGTCACCGATGCGGTTGAAGGTCCGGATCTGGAGCCCGGTGGTGGGGCCGCCACTGGCATCAAATACGACCCGCACGCCGTGACGCAGGTAGCGAGTGTACCGGCCACTTGCGGTGACGATCGTGTCCCGGAACGCGGCCGCAGGCGCCACCCAGGTGGTCGCGTTCAGTCTGGCGTAAAGGCGAGCAGACCCATCGCCATTAGTCCACAACAGGGAACTGTCGGGTTGAAGGATCAATTGCTCGACCCCGTCCAGCCCCCACCCCCGGCCGTACGCGCTCGATGATCGGTTGACCACCAACACCTGCCCCGTCGTCGCTGCCGTCTTGAACGAGTCAGCGTATTGATTTGTCGCGGCCAATGTCACCGGGTACACCCCGGTTGCCAGACCACCCAGCCCACGACCGAGCACCATCTGTTGCGTAATGCCTGCCGAGGGCGGATTGAACGTGGCACTGTCTTTCGCCGTACCGACGGTCAGGACAAGCTTGACCGAGGTCGGGACGAGCGTGCCACTGCCTTCGGTAACGGCGACCGGCACCAAGAGCTTGCCGGTCGCCGTACTGGAGTTGTACTCCAGGATGAGCGACCGATCCTTCCCCATCGTCCGATACGCCGGCATCCCGTGGACCACAAAGAGATCGCCACACTCCACGCCGGCAGCCGCGCCGGCCCCTGAGGTGAAGCAGAGATCCCGCGCGACCTCGTTCGGGTTGTTGTTGATCAACGCAATCGTCGGCGGCCCTTCCTGGGTCACCGTGATGGTGTCCCAGCCGTGATCGGCATCGGCGTGGGTGCCGGTCGCCGTGACGGTCAGGGTGCCACTGCCGGTGGTGCTCTGCGTGTGCGCCCACGCGGTCACTCCGGACTGGGTGCCCCCCGTCAGCGTCAGGGAGATCGTCGTGCTCCCGCCACCGCATTGGAAGCACTGTGGCGAAATGGATTGCGTCTTCAGCGGGCCCAGTGGCCCTCCGGCACTCACCAGCGAATCGCAGACGACCGGTCCGCTGGTGGTGCACTTCACGGTGTACGTGTCCGACTCATTCGTGCTCCCGGTGTTGGCCACGATAAATCCATAGGAGAGCCCAGTGGCGTTCTCCGGCTGATTGTCGAAGCCCCCCTTGGGGCTGACCGAGACCCCGTAGGTGAGGCACCCGGTCTGGCAGAGCGGGATGACCTTGCCGCCGTCGGACTGCGGAGTGCCTTGCGCGGCGAGCGCGGGGGCGATCGTGAGACCGAGGACACAGCAGATGACAGGATACAATCCGACGAGGGTTCGACGCACACACAGCTCCGGAAGGGGAATACCCCTTCCCTAAGGCAGGCGCCGTGCCGGAGCCGGATCGTTGATTTTCAACGACTTAGGCCGGAGAGGGGCTGGAATTCCAGTGGAATCCACTGGATTCCACTGGACTGGCTGGACTCCCGCACTACCGAGATGCCCTCGGTAATCGCAGCCTGACCCCGCAGGTATGCAACCGCTCATATAGCGTGCTTCTGCTCACCCCCAGCTCCCCCGCCGCCGCCCGGACATCGCCCCCGTGCCGAGCCAGAAGCGCCTCGAGGTCGTGCCGCAGTCCGCGGGCCGCCCGCTGTACGGCGACCTGTCCCGGCGGCAGACCCAGCTCGATCGCTTCCGCCACCTGCGGCGCTCCAACCGAGGCGCCTTTACTCAGACGTCCGGCGCGCTCCACGACGAATTTCAGTTCTCTTGCATTTGCAGGCCAATGGTAGCCTTCGATCACCAGCCGGCACTCGGGTTGCAGCTGGAAACCGGCGGACGCCGCGAAGTGAAGGGCCAGAGCCCAAAGATCCTCGCTCCGCGCCCTCAGGGGCGGAAGTCCCAGCACCAGCCCCGCAACCCGCTGATACAGGTCGAGCCGGAGATCTCCTCGTTCCAGTCGCTGGTCAAGATCGTCCTGCACCGCGGCAATCACCCGAAACCGCACGCTCCGCTTGACCGCCTCCCCCACCCGACGTACCTCACCCGTTTCGAGCACCCGGAGCAACTTGACCTGCGCCTCCGGCGGGAGACTCGAGAACTCGTCGAGAAAGAGGGTGCCCCCATCGGACGCGGTCACGAGCCCGTCTACCCCGTCCACAGCACCGGTGAACGCCCCCCGTCGGTGCCCGAAGAGAAGGCTCTCCACCATCTCCTTCGGGAGCGCACCGCAGTTCACGTCCACGAACGGCCCCCGACACCCGCTCCACTCGTGAATGCACTGGGCAAAGAGCTCCTTCCCGGTCCCCGTGGCCCCCACCAGAAGGATCGGCAGCCCGGTCTCGGCGAATTTCCGCGCCAGCGCCTTCAGGCGCGCCATTTCCGGAGAGCGGCTACGATGGGGTCGGCGGCGTCGGTGCCGGCGAGGTGGAGGGTCGGGGGCATTTGGGGTGAACGGTAATCGGTGAAAGGGCCGCCCTGAGTTCGGCGACGGATGGTGACAATGTGAAATCTAGGTCCGGGGCGCACCGGCCGACGCCAGGTTCCGCGCCAATCCTAGCCGCCCCGCCCGCGCCAGCGGCGTCCCCCCAAAGCGTTCCTCGAAGTCCCGATCCGACATCCGGCCGAGCGTGTCCGCTGTGACATCGGCCAACGGCCTCCGGTCGGCGAATTCGATGATGCTGCTCTCCCGCGCAAAGCGCTCGTTCCAAGGGCAGACATCATTGCAGATGTCGCAGCCGAAGGCCCAGCCGGAAAGCTTCGGCACCAGCTCGACGGGAATCGGTCCATCCTGCTCGATGGTCAGGTAGGAGATGCAGCGCGTGGCATCGACGACGCCCGGTTCGGGAAAGGCGCCGGTGGGGCAGGCATCGAGACACCGGGTGCAGCTGCCGCAATGCTCCGCCTCAAAGGGCACGTCGGTGGCTAGCAGAAGATCGGTGAACACTGTCCCGATGAAGCAGAACGAGCCGACGCCGGGACGGATGAGCATCGCGTTCTTGCCGATCCACCCCAACCCCGCCCGCCGAGCGAGTTCGCGCTCGGGCACCGGACCATCGTCCACCCAGGGGTGTGCAACGGTCGCGCCCTCCGAGCGCAGGAATGCCGCCAGCGCCCGAAGCCGCTTGAGGGTGACGGCGTGATAATCAGCGCCACGGGCGTACTTGGCCACTCGGGGCGCGCGTCGAGAGTCGTCAGTGTCGGCGTGGTAGTAGTTCTCGAGCACGATCACCGCGCGGCGAGCACGGGGGACGATGCGCGCCGGATCGCGGCGCTTGGCGGCCTGTCGATGGAGATAGCGCATCACGCCGGCGTAGCCGGCCGCGAGCCAGCGATCGAATCGGTCAGCGTGGGCATTCGGTGCGAGGTCGGTGATCCCGCAGGCAACGAATCCGAGCTCGGCGGCGCGCGCCTTGACCCGCTCGGCGAGGAGGGTCACCAGCGTGGTTCGGGGGGGCGTGCGGACGCCTCACCGTAGATGAGGCGGGCGCCGAGGCCATAGGTGAAGTACGACCAGGCCCACTGGAGCATCACCAGGACGCGGTTGCGGAAGCCGATGAGGAAGAAGATGTGGACGAAGATCCAGGTGAGCCACGCGGAGAAACCGTGGAAGCCGAAGCGCCGAATGTCGGCAACCGCTCGACCTCGCCCGATGACCGCGAGCTGTCCCTTGTCGAGGTAGTGGAAAGGGGTGCGGGAACGTCCGGCGAGGTCGCGGGTGATGGCGCGGGCGGCGTATCCCCCCATTTGAATGGCCACCGGACAGATGCCCGGGAGGATGGCGTCACCTTGGTGCTCGAAGGCTGCGGCGTCACCGAGGACGAAGAGATCGGGGTGCCCGGGAACGGTACACTCGGGCGTGACGAGGACCCGTCCCTGGCGGTCAAGGGGCGCACCGAGTGAGCGGGTGAGTGGACTGGCGGTGTTGCCGGCGGCCCAGACCACCGTGCGGGTGGGGATGTTCCACCCGGCGGCCTGCACGGCATCGGGATCGACCGAAGTGACGAGGGTATCAGTGCGGACGTCGACGCCGAGTTGACGGAGGGCCTGTTTGGCCCAGTCGCTCTGGGCCGGGGGGTAGCTGGTGAGAAGACGGGGGCCCCCTTCGAGGAGGAGCACCGAGGCATCGCGCGGGTCGATGTGCCGGAAGTCGCGGCGGAGGGCGTAGCGGCGGATCTCCGCGATGGCGCCGGCCATCTCCACGCCGGTGGGGCCGCCGCCGATGACCACGAAGGTGAGGAGTTGCTGCCGACGGACCAGGTCGTGTTCCCGTTCAGCGGCCTCGAATGCCAGGAGAATGCGGCGGCGGATGGCGAGGGCGTCCTCGAGGTTCTTGAGCCCCGGCGCCGAGCCTTCCCATTGGTCGTTGCCGAAGTACGAATGCCGGGCGCCAGTCGCAACAAGACAATAGTCGTACTGTATACTACTACCATCGACGAATTCGACGGTCTTCGCGGTCGGGTCGATCCGGCTGGCGGCGCCGAGGAGGACGTCGACGTTCTTCTGGCGGCGGAGGATCGAGCGGATCGGTGAGGCGATATCGCTCGGGCTCAAGGCGGCGGTGGCCACCTGATAGAGCATCGGCTGGAAGAGGTGGTGGTTCCGCCGATCGACGAGGGTGACGTGGACGGGGGCGTTCCGGAGCGCCTTGGCGGCGTAGAGTCCGGCGAATCCGCCTCCGAGGATGACGACCTTCGGCGTGGCCGAGGAGGTCATGCCGCGGCGTCCCGATCGGGTGTGGGACCACGGAGGACTCGGAGCTGCACGGAGAAGCACGGAGAAAAGCCGCCCAGTGTGGTAGGGCGTACGGACCTCCGTCCGCGAGGCCCCATCACATGCAGTTCTCCGAGCATCTCCGTGGTCCTCCGTGCCCTCCGTGGTCCCACTTCGGTGCGTAGTCCCACCTTCGTCACCGCCCCAACCGGAGGAGTTCCCGGCGCCAGCGGACGAAGCGGATGAGATCACGGATGGGCGGGACCGCGGATTCGCTGCCGTAGGCGGTGTACATCCGCCAGCGGAGGTAGGTGGGATCGGGCACAGGCAGGAACGGCGGGTGGTGCCACCAGTGGCGGCGGCGGAAGGCCCACCCTGCGGAGATCAATGCAATGGCGAGCGAGGGAGAAACGAGCGCCCGTGGCACCAGTGCCAGGGAGAGCCGAAGCCAGGAACCAGCGGGAGAGGCGCCTTGGTCCATGCCGATATATAACCGGGTCCGGTATATTCCCGACCTGATCCTCAATGGAGTTCCCGGTCAGCCAGGAGCGTAGTGTGGGACGTGTGAGCCGACGCGGTCCGAACACCAATGGTGCACCCACCGAGGATGAAGCGCTGCTCAGCGGCGGCGCGCCGGAGCGGCCCGACGCGCTCAAGCATTCCGATCCGTGGCGCGTCCTCCGCATCATGGGGGAGTTCGTCGACGGCTTCGATGCGCTCGCCGACGTGGCCGATGCCGTGGCCATCTTCGGCTCCGCCCGCACCCCGCCCGACGATCCGTTGTACACCACCGCCGTCACCACGGCCCGAGCGCTGGCCCGCGCAGGATGCCCCATCATTACCGGCGGCGGTCCCGGGATCATGGAGGCCGCCAATCGCGGTGCCACGGAAGGGGGAGCGCTCTCGATCGGCTGCAACATCGAGCTGCCGCACGAGCAGGGGCTCAACCCGTATGTCGATCGCGGCGTCGAATTCCGCTACTTCTTCGTGCGCAAGGTGATGTTCCTCAAGTACTCCACCGCGTTCGTGGTGTTCCCCGGCGGCTTCGGCACCCTCGACGAGCTGACGGAGGCGCTGACGCTCATCCAGACCGGCAAGGTCAAGCACTTCCCCGTGATCCTCGTCGGCACTGCGTACTGGCGCGGCCTGGTGGAGTGGCTGCGGGGACCGGTGGTGGGTGAAGGCAAGATCGGCCCGCAGGACCTGGACCTGTTCCACCTGACCGACGACCCGGCGGAGGTGGTCCGCTGCATCATGGCGGCGCGCGAGGCACGCGCACTGGGCCACCGCACGCCGCAGGAGGCACGCCCGTGACCCGACCATCCGCTCCCTTCCTCCGCGGCCAGCGGATCGACCCGCAGGCGATCACCGGCCAGGAGACGGCGGCCGACCTGATCGACTCGGCCTTCCTGGCCTACAATGCCGGCCGGCTCAAGGAAGGGTGCAAGCTCTTCACCGAGCGGATGCTCGATCCGTCGGTGACCGTCGGGATGAGTCTGACCGGTGCGATGACGCCGGCGGGGCTCGGGATGAGCACGCTGATCCCGCTCCTCGAGGCGGGCTTCGTCGACTGGATCATCTCGACCGGCGCCAATCTGTACCACGACGCGCACTTCGGGCTGGGGCTCCGGCTCCACCGTGGCCGCCACGACGCCGACGACGTGGAGCTCCGGGAGCACGGGGTCGTCCGGATCTACGACATCTTCTTCGACTATGACGTGCTCCTCTCCACCGACGCGTTCGTGCGCGAGGTCTCGGCGCGGCCGGAGTTCCAGCGCGCGATGAGCACCGCCGAGTACCACTACCTCCTCGGAGGGTACATCCGGGAGCGGGAGCGGGCGCTCAAGCTGTCGCGGCGGTCGCTGCTGGCGGCGGCGCACGAGCTGGAGGTGCCGATCTACACCAGCTCCCCCGGGGACAGCTCAATCGGGATGAACGTGGCGGAGCAGGCGCTGGCGGGGAGCGAACTGCGCTTCGACGTGAGCGCCGATGTCAACGAGACCGCGGCGATCGTGCTCGAGGCCAAGCGCACCGGGGGCAAGAGCGGCGCCCTCATCGTCGGTGGCGGGAGTCCCAAGAACTTCCTGCTCCAGACCGAACCGCAGATCCAGGAAGTGCTGGGCATCGACGAGCGGGGGCACGACTACTTCCTGCAGATGACCGACGCCCGTCCCGATACCGGAGGGCTCTCCGGTGCCACGCCGGCGGAAGCGGTGAGCTGGGGGAAGATCGACCCGGAGATGCTGCCGGGGACGGTGGTGGTGTACATGGACAACACCGTGGCGCTTCCGCTCCTCACGGCGTACGCACTCAACCGCCACCCGAAGCGGCCCTTGAAGCGGCTGTACGCCCGGCGCGAGGCGATGATGACCCGGCTCCGTACCGAGTACCAGGCCGCGATCGACTTCCGCGACCGCCGGGCGGGTGAAGCCGCGGACACGGCCACCAGGCGTTGAACCCGCTTCGGCGCACCGAGCCGATCAAGCTCTCGAGCGCGTACCGGTGGTATGCGCTCGCATTGCTGTCGGTCCTCAACCTCCTCAACTACCTCGACCGCAACGTCATCTTCGCGCTCTTCGAGCCGATCAAGCGCGACCTCCACCTGACCGACGCCCAGCTCGGCTGGCTCGGCTCGGCGTACATCCTCGTCTTCTCCATCGCGGCACTCCCCTTCGGCGTGGTGAGCGACCTCCGCTCTCGACGCGCGGTCATCGCGTGGGGCGTCTCGCTCTGGAGCGCCTTCACCGTACTGGCGGGATTGGCGCGCGGGTTCGGACAGCTCTTCGTGACCCGCGCGGCGGTGGGGATCGGCGAGGCGGCGTTCGGACCGGCCTCCCAGTCGCTGGTGGCCGATTACTTCCCCGGCAGGCGACGCGCCTTCGCGATGGGGATCCTCTCGGCGGGGCTCTCGCTCGGCGGGGTGATGGGGCTCTGGCTCGGGGGGAAGCTGGAGGCGGTGTACGGGTGGCGAGTGGCGTTCATGGCCGTCGGACTGCCGGGATTCCTGCTGGCGGTGTTCGCGGTGCGCCTGGTGGACCCGACCCGGGTGCTCACACCGGTCAAGGTGACGCACCTCTTGAGGGAACTTCGGGTCGGTGTGGACACCCTGATCAAGCAGTTCAACCCGTTCCTTGCCACCGTCGTGGTCGGCGCCCTCGCCGCGCTCCTGGCCGATCTCGCGTTCGATGCAAGCTCGGACGCCGTGACGGTGATCCTGGCCGTCGCGGCGGGGCTCGGGCTGGCGCTCAACGTCTGGTGGTGGGTGGTGCAGATCCGACACGACCGGATCGAGGACATCCCGTTCGGTCGCGGGGTGTCGGAGGTGTTCGTCGAGCTGGTCCGCGCCACCCGGCTCGTCTTCCGGACACCGACCCTGGTGTACGTGTTCCTCTCCGGTGCGCTGGTGTCGTTCGGGTTGAACGGCCTGGTGGGTTGGGGGGCGACCTTCGCCAGCCGAGAGCTGGGCTGGAGTGCGGCGGAAGCGGCGGGGCACCTGGGGGAGTGGGGGCTCATCTCGGGGACCGCCGGCACCCTCTTCGGCGGGGTATTCGCGGACTGGCTCCGGAAGTACACCGTGGCGGGACGGGTCTGGGCCGGGACGATCGGGCTCCTGATCGGCGGAGCGCTCGCGGTGTGGCTGGTGACGATCCGGGACCCGAAGCAGTTCGTGACCGTGTTCGCGGTGGCGTTCTTCTTCCTCACCTGGTACAACGGCCCCCTCGCGGCGACGATCTTCGACGTGGTGGCGGCCCGGGTGAGCGCCACCGTCGTCGGCGCCTACCTGCTCTTTACCCACGTGGCCGGTGACGCGATCGCCTTTCCGCTGGTCGGCGTCCTCTCGGACAAGTTCGGCATCGACCGGGCGATGCTCCTCCTTCCGGTGGTGGCGGTGATCGGCGGCCTGGCGCTGCTGCCGGCGGTGCGCACCGTAGGTGGCGACAGCATCCGAATGACCGGGGAGTTCCCGGTGGTGGGAGCGGGCACCTGAGCGCACGGGCGGAGTGAGGAGAGGAGGAGAAAGAGGAGACAAGAGAAAACGCAGATCGAGGGGAGGGGAGGAGGAGAAGGCGAGACAGGAGAAAAGAGAAAGGCGGATCGAGATGAGGAGAGGGAGGAGAAACGTGGCGTGCGCGTCTTGATCTGTCATCCCGAGCAAGGCGAGGGATCTGCTTCCGCCGGCACGGCGCCATTCGCCCTATTCGATGTCGGCAGACAAGGTCCCTCGCGACGCTCGGGATGACAGATTGGCGGGGGTTTACCCGTTTCCGTCTGCACTCACTTCGCATTCCGGTAGAACAGATCCACCAACTCGTCATACATCGATTCGCGCTGGCCCGGGTCCTCTGACGTGATGGCCTGGGTGGCGCAGTGCCGCAGGTGATTGCCGAGGAGGGTCTTGCCGACGCTGCGGAGGGCCTCCTGGACCGACGCCACCTGGGTCAGCACATCGGCGCAGTAGCGCTCGTCCTCGACCATCTTCTGGAGGCCGCGCACCTGGCCCTCGATGCGGCGGAGCCGGTTGCCGAGTGCGAGCTTGATCTCGGGATCGACGGCCACGGCCTTGCGTTCGGTGTCGTCGGCGCCGCGCCCGCAGGCGCAGGGGAGGATGTCGAAATCCATCTCAGGGGTCCTTTCGATGAACGGTCACCGGTGAAGGGGTCGAGAAACGAGAAGCGGGATTCGTCACGCCGAGTGGAAGGTCCCTCGCTCTGCTCGGGATGACAGTGTGGGTCGCCCATTCACAGTTGACCGTTCACCGTTCACACGCTTCTCAGTCGAAGACTGTTGGTCACCACCGTGATCGAACTCACGGCCATCGCCGCCGCGGCGATCGCCGGGCTCAGCCGGAACCCGAAGACGGGAAAGAGCGCGCCTGCGGCGACGGGGATGCACACGACATTGTAGGCAAAGGCCCAGAAGAGATTCTGCCGGATGACCCGGAGCGTGGCCCTGGAGAGGGCGATCGCCTGGGCCACTCCGGCGAGGTCACCGCGCATCAGGGTGATGTCCGCGGTGGCCATCGCGACGTCGGTGCCGGTCCCCATCGCGATGCCGACATCGGCCTGGGCGAGCGCCGGCGCATCGTTGAGCCCGTCCCCCACCATCGCCACGACCTTCCCTTGCCGTTGCAGCCGCTCGATCTCCGCCCGCTTTCCGGCCGGAGAGACTCCCGCCACCACCCGCCCGATGCCGACGGCCGCAGCCACCCGCGCTGCCGCCTTGGGGTGATCACCGGTGAGGAGCACCACATCGGCGCCACCGCGCCGCAGGGCGGCGACCGCCGGAGCGCTAGTCGACCGGATCGGATCGGAAATGCCGATGACACCGAGGACCTTGCCATCGGCCGCGACGTAGACGGGTGTGGCGCCCGCTCCAGCGACCTGTTCGGCGGTACCGTCCGTAATGCCCAGCTCGACGTGGGACGTCCGCATCCATTCGGCATTCCCGACCGCCACCGACCGACCACCGACGGCGCCGCTGGCACCTTGGCCAGGCACCACCTTGAAGTCGGCGGCATCCGCGAACGTCAGGCCGCGCGACTCCGCCGCCCGCACGATGGCACGGGCGAGGGGGTGTTCGCTCGACCGCTCGACGGCGGCGGCGAACTGAAGAAGTTCCGCCTCGCTTCCCACCGTGGCGTGGATCTCCGTCACGGCGGGATGACCTTCGGTGACCGTACCGGTCTTGTCGACCAGCACGATCTCGATGGCGCTGGCGCGTTGCAGCGCCTCACCGCCCTTGACCAGGACGCCGCGCTGGGCGCCGCGTCCGGTGGAGACCATCACCGCCGTCGGGACGGCGAGGCCCATCGCGCAGGGGCAGGCGATGATGAGCACCGTGACCGCCGAGACGAGGGCCTGGAGCGAGCGGGGTTCGGGCCCGATCGTGTACCAGACCGCGAAGGTGACGATGGCGATGCCGAGGACGATCGGCACGAAGATGGCGGAGATGTGGTCGGCAAGCTGCTGGATGGGGGCCTTCTGGCCCTGGGCCTCGCGCACCAGGCGCACGATGTGGGCGAGCACCGTGTCGCGCCCGACCTTGGTGGCCCGCATCCGGAAGGCGCCGGCGCCGTTGACCGTGCCGCCGGTCACCTCGTGGCCGGTGCTCTTGGCGACGGGCATCGGTTCCCCGGTGAGCATCGATTCGTCGACATCGGAGCGGCCATCCAGGACGACGCCATCGGTGGGGATGTGCTCGCCGGGACGGACCCGGAGCGTCTCTCCCACGATGATGCGCTCGAGGGGCACGTCCTCTTCCACCCCGTCCGTGATGCGATGTGCCGTCTGCGGCCGGAGCTTGACGAGTGCGCGGATCGCGTCGGCGGTGCGGCCGCGGGCGCGGGCATCGAGGAGATTGCCGAGGAGGATGAGGGCGATGATCCAGACCACGGCCTCGTAGTACACATCGGGGGCCAGGCCGTGGCTGCGGAGCCATCCGGCACCCATCGTCGCGGCGAGGCTCCACAGGAACGCGGCACCGGTGCCCACGGCGATGAGCGTGTTCATGTCGGCGCCGTGGTAGCGGAACGCCGCCCAGGCGCGGATGTAGAAATGACGCCCCGCCCAGAACACCACCGGAAGGGTGAGCAGCAGGAGCACCAGCCGCAGCGCGCCGGCTGAAAGCAGCGCCAGCCCGGGAGTGACGCGCAGGAGCCAGTCGCCCAAGGGCATCATCCAGCGCATCAGCGGGTCGACGGGTCCGTTGGTCATCTCGAGCCGGGCGAGCGGCATCGAGAGCAGCATCGTCAGCACCGCGGCCACGAGGCTGACCGCGAGCTTGTGCCGCAACTCCCGCCGTTCGGCCCGGTTCGCCTCATCCTGCAGAGTGACCTGGTCGAGTGCGCCGGCGTCGGGATCGGGGAGTTGAGCGCCGTAGCCGGTGGCGCGGACCGTCTCGACCAGGGTGCCGGGGGTGGTGGTCGCGGGATCGAAGGTGACCGTGGCCGCGTTGGTCATCAGGTTGACGTTGGCAGCCGCAACGCCAGGCGCCTGTTCGAGCGCGCGCTGGACCCGCGCGCTGCACGCGGCGCAGGTCATTCCGGTAACGGGGAGTTCGATGGTCGTGGGCATGTCAGTCGGTGAATGGTGAACGGTGAACAGTGAACGGGCGACAAAGACAGTCATCCCGAGTAGAGCGAGGGATCGCCTCGATGACAGACCGGTCCTTCGCTCCGCTCAGGATGACGGCCTTCCAAGCCCCCTTCACCGTTGACCTTTCACCGTTCACTGTCCTCCACGATGAGCGTTCCGTGCACCATCCCCATCCCGCAATGGAAATCGAAGCGGCCGGGGGTGCTCGGCGTGAACTCGACCGGGGTCGGCGTGCCGGTGGGGAGGAAGGTGCGGATCCCGAAATCGCCCAGGACCACTTCCTCGGTGCAGCTGTTGGTGTCGGTGCGGGTGAAGATGAGCCGCACCGGTGTCCCGGCCCGGACCCGGATGACCGACGGGTCGTAGGCACCTGCCACGGCGACCGCGAGTTCCTGGAAGGTGCCCGACGGTCGTGCGGCCTGGCCGGTGCTGTGGCGGGGTACGACAAAGAAGTACCAGTAGATCCAGGCGAGCGCCCCGACCGCGAGGACGAGCACCACTGCCCGGTCGATGGTCACGCGATCACCGCGGCCTGGTACCCCGCAGCCGCCACGGCCGCAGTGACACTCTCCGGCGAGAGCTTCGACTCATCGTACTCAAGTTCCGCTCGGCCCATCTTGACCGAACCAAGCTTGACACCATCCATCCTGGCCAGGGTCTGATTGACCGTGTTGAGGCAGTGTCCGCAGGACATTCCGGTGATGGAGAGGGTGAGGGGTTTCATGGTGGAGTTCCTCGGTGGTCGTTGGTCGCGGGTCGCAGGTCGCTGATAGCTGATAGCTGATAGCTGATAGCTGATAGCTGATAGCTAAGCATATATAGGGGTAGGGGGTATGTCAAGGCGCTGCGGGACAGCGACTTGCAGGTCAATCGCTCGCGCGCATCCGTTTGTCGGTGTCGGCGTCGAGGGGGACAGGCTGCCGAAGCGGGCCGTCCGAGGGGAGGATGAACCAGAAGGTGCTTCCGAAGTTGTACATCGATTCCGCGCCGATCTGGCCGCCGTGCAGTTCCACGAAGCGCTTGCAGAGCGCCAGACCCAATCCGGAGCCCTGGACCCGCCGACTGGGAGAGCTGTCGACCTGGCTGAACTCCACGAAGAGCTTGGACATATCCTCGGTCTTGATGCCGATGCCGTTGTCGCTCACGGCGACCCACACCGCCGGCCGGGTGACACGGGTGATCTCATCGCCGGCGCGTTCGGAGGGGACGGGGAGCGGAGCCTCGGTGGCCAGGGCGCGCAGCACGATCTCGCCCCCCTCGGGGGTGAACTTGGACGCATTGGCCAGCAGGTTGAAGAGGATCTGCTGGACCCGGACGGCGTCGGCGAGGGCAAAGAGCGGCGTGTCGGGGAGCTCGAAGCGATGGACCTGCTTGCGGCCAAGGCGAAGACCCTCGGTGTCGGCCACGGCGGCACGGATGGCGTCGCGGAGGTCGGTGCGGGTCAGTTCGAGCGACATCCGCCCCGCGTCCATCCGTGACATATCGAGGACGGCGTTGATCAATCGGAGCAGATGTCTCCCGTTCCGGTTGATCGACTCGACGAATTCACGGTGTCCGGCGCCCACCTCGCCGACGTCGCCGGTGAGCAGGAGGTCGGAGAATCCGATGATGGCGTTGAGCGGGGTGCGCAATTCGTGCGACACGTTGGCGAGGAACTCATCCTTCAACCGGGTGGCATGCCGCAGTTCCCGGTTCTTTTCCGTCAGGGCGGCGGCGTTGCGCTGGCTCTCCTCGAAGACGTTGGCGCGATCGAGGCCGAGGGTGGCCTGGTCGGCGAGGGCTTGGAGGAGGTAGAGGTCGTCTTCCCGGAACGACTCTCCTCCTCGTCGGTTCATCACCATTACGACGCCGATCACCAAACCGCCCGAGCGGAGCGGCGTCATCACCGCCGAGGTGAGGGCCTCGGGGGTGTCGGGAAGGTCGAAGTTGCGGGGATCGTGCCGCATGTCGTTGGTGGTGAGCGGCCGGTCGTGGCTCACCACCCACCCGGCGAGCGACCCGTCCACCGGGAGCAGTCGGTCGATGGCGTGCGCCATCAACCCGGTCCCGGCCAGGATGCGGAGAAAGCGCCCCTCCTCCGCCACCAACCCGATGCCGGAGGCTTCCGCCTCCAGCAATTCTGCCGCGAGCCGGGCGACCTCGTGAAAGAGTTCGGGCAGGGGCCGACCGGACAACAGCACCTGGGAGAGGTGCCGAAAGGATTCGAGTTCGCGGTTCCGGGCCGCCGCGGCGTCGAGCTCCCGCGCGAAGCCACGGAGCGACGCGTTGACGGTCTCCAGGGCCCGGCGCCTGGCAAAGAGTGCCAATACGGTGGCCAGGATCATCCCGGTGACACCGGCCAGAACGTGCTCTTCGTAGGTGAGCAGCAATCCGACCCAACCGGCGATGACCGCGACCACGAGTATGATCGGCGTCCAGCCGACGCGTGCGGCCACGGTGCGGCGCATGGCGTCCACGTCCCGGGGAGATTCTGACATCAAATGGAATGTGGTCTCAAAACTACGATCTGTCAGGGGGGCGACCACCGCTGCTCCTGCTCTCCCGCTCAGCTCCTCTTCTCCTCACCTCCTCGTCTCCGCAGTCTCACTCAACGATCACTTCCGAGAACACCGTCTCGCCGGTTTCGAGCATCCGCCTCAGGTAGGGCCGGCAGAGACCACAGCGGGCGCCGCAGCTCGTGGCCTCGACGAGCTGCTGGAGATCCCACCCCGCCTCCCGGGCACGAGGAAGGAGCTCCGCGAACCGGATGTTCTGGCAGACACAGCGGTCGATGGTGGGCACGGAGAAATGGTAAACGGGGAACGGTGAACAGTGAACGGGGCTTGGTGGGCCGTCATCCTGAGGTCCGACCCGGTTCACTGTTCACTGTTCACCGCGCTCTCTGCGCGCCCCTCATAGAACCTCACCTTCTCCGCCAGGCGCCTGATCCGGATGGCGTCGGCGGGTTCGAGCCAGCCGGCGGCCTCGCCGATCCGTGCCCACTGTTCCGGTGGCGCACCTCGAAGCGCCGGGCAGCCGCGATGCGCATAGCTGGCCAGCGCCTCGGCAAGTGCCTGGCGATAGTGGGGAAGGAGCAGCGCGGAGGTCGAGTCCACGGCACAGTATGGCGCTGGCCAACCGGACCGCGATAACCGGAACTACGCAGGATGGTGCAGGACCGCGCAGGTCAGTCGGAGGCGCCGAGCAACTTGAAGAGCTGGTCAAGCTGGATGCGACGGGTGCTGCCGACAGGGGGGAGGCGCCGACTGGGTGGGTCGGTGGCCTTTTCGACGGTCAGGAGCGCGCCGGTCGAGTCCACCAGGATCGCGACCCGGGTATCGGGCGCGCCGTGCGAGAGTACGAAGAGCCGAGCCCCGCCAGGGATGTATCGGGCCAACGCCGTCACCGTGTCCCACCTGGCGGTGCGCGGCCGGAAGACCGGGAGCACCACCGATTGGGAATCGGCCAAGGTACGGAGCACGGGAATGAGTTGTTCCTCCATCCCATCATCTGTGATGGCCCAGGGCATCGGCGGAACGGGCCAACTGTGCGTCCGGGTGCCGGTGAGGTGGAGAGTGTCACCATGCACCATCACGAGCGCGCTGGTGTCCGTGGCGCCTGGAGCGGTCCACAGCGCCTGATACTGGACGGGAGTGGCGCCGGCGGTCTCGACCAGTGCAGTGCCCACCGATCCATTGTTCGCGGCAAGCCCCGATTCGATGGCCTGGCCCACGGCGTTCACGGTGTGCAGAAGGATCGGCCCGCTGGTGACCGTCCACGAAGTGTCCCGACCGGGGAGGGGCCGGGCCAGTACGTGGGCGCGCTCTGGTGCGATGCGACCCCACGCGTCATCGGCACTGACGCCCACCGGGATGGTGTCGACGCCCTCTGCGGCGGGCACCACACCCACGCCGGTCAACTCGAGTTCGCGGCGCCGCGCCAGGAGTTCGCCCCGCTTCGGATCGAGCCACCAGGTCTCGTGCATCGGGCCGGTGGCGTCCACCTGATATGTGGTCCCCGCGCCGGCGTCGACCCAGTCGGACTGTCGATACCGCGCCACGCCGTCCACCACGACGACCGTGGCGCTGGTGCCGAGTGTGTCGGCGGCGCCCACGATGCGATAGCCGGTGATGCGGGCCGAGAGGGATCGGGTGCCGGGAGCGGGCCAGCCGGGGGCGAGGGTATCTCCCCAGGTGGCGCCGGAATCGAGCGCGCCGGGAGGCACCGGCAGGCGGAGGAAGAGGGCGTAGCGGTCGCGGACGGAAGCGCTGTCAGGGGCGACCGCCACCACGTTGCCGTGCTGGTCGAGCCGAAGGGTGTCCGTGGTGACGGCGCGGTGAACGTCAAGTGCGGTGGTGGTGACCACGAGCGCATCGCCGTGGGAGGAGGGGACCCAGACCAGGCGCGCGATCCGGGGCGCGGTGCCTGTCATCCGGGTGGTGTCGCTTCCACGGACGAAATAGAGGGTCTGCGACTCGATGCCCTGGTACCAGGCGGGGTCTCGAGGTGGGTGGAGTTCAGGTGCCTGGGCGGACAAGGCGGGTATAACGGGTAGAGCGGGCAAGGCCGGTGTCGCGGCGAGGAGGAGCACGCGAAGGGAGCGCCACGGCTTCGATCGCGGCATCATCTGGATTCAGCGAGCGCCGGGCCAGGGCCCCGGCGGGGTGTCGGGGACGACCTTCACCGATTCAGCGGTGCGGACGATCTCGAATCCCCGGGCCTTGTAATTATCGAGCGCGTGGGGATGATCAAGCGAGCAGGTGTTGAGGACGATGCGCGTGGCCCCCATCTCCCAGGCCTGTCCCACCACCAGCGCCAGTGAAGGGCCGCCCAATCCGCGTCCGGTCCACTGCGGCAGGAGTCCGAAGAGGACGATCTCGACGGTCTCGTCGGCGGATTGGGCCAGTTCGGCAAAGCCCACCGGAACCCCCTCAATGGAAAGCACCACGGTGCGGTGCCCGGGGCGGGAGAGCCATTCCGTCCACTGGTCGTAGGTCCATTCCAGCCGGTCGGTCCAGCACCAGTCTCCGCCCACGGCGGTATAGAAGAATCGGTTGAGTTCCGGCGACTCGGCGGCGGGTCCGGACAGGGTCAATCCGGGGGGGATGACGGCGGGAGCGCGGAAGTCCGCGGGCGAGGAGAGTGCCATCCAGGTGGTGACGACCGTGCGGGGTGGCATTGGCTCTCTGTCAGGGAGTATCGAGCCGGTGGAGCGCGTGGCTCGCGCGACGGCCCGGCAGCGTACATACTATAGCAAGGCTCGACGCCACGCGAGCCCGCCTCACCCGTTCCCTTCCGACCCGGCCGAGCATGGTTTCCCTGCATTGGATCGACTACGCCGTGATGGCGACGTACTTCGTCTTTGTGCTCGGCATCGGTGCCGCGCTCAAGGGGCGGATGCGGTCGAGCGGCGATTTCCTGCTTTCCGGGCGCTCGATCCCCGCCTGGGTGGCCGGTCTGGCGTTCATCTCCGCCAACCTGGGCGCTCAGGAGGTCGTGGGGATGGGGGCGTCGGGTGCCAAGTACGGGATCGTCACCAGTCATTTCTACTGGGTCGGCGCCATCCCCGCGATGCTCTTCGTGGGGCTCTTCATGATGCCGTTCTACTACGGCTCCAAGGCGCGGTCGGTGCCGGAATACCTGCGGCTCCGGTTCGATGAGAAGACCCGGGCCGTCAACGCGCTTTCCTTTGCCGCGATGACCATCTTCTCCTCCGGCATCTCCATGTACGCGATGGGGAAGCTCTTCCATCTCCTCCTCGGCTGGGACTTCAACGTCAGCATCCTGGTGGCGGCGGGGATCGTTCTGGCGTACACCTTCCTGGGGGGCCTCACCAGCGCCATCTACAACGAGGTGCTGCAGTTCTTCCTGATCGTGTTCGGCTTCCTGCCGCTGGTCTGGATCGGGATGCGGAGCGTGGGCGGGTGGGCGGGGCTCACCGCCCGGCTTGCCGCCGCGGCGACCGAGAGGGGAATGGCGCCCGACGTGTACGTCAGGAGTTGGGCGCATATGGGGAGTGCCGGGGCCAATCCGATCGGTGTCGAGTGGTTCGGCCTGGTGATGGGCCTGGGATTCGTGCTGTCGTTCGGCTACTGGTGCACCGATTACCTCGTGGTCCAGCGGGCGATGGCCGCGGAATCGATGACCGCCGCGCGGCGGACGCCGATCCTCGCCGCGTTCCCGAAGATGCTCTTCCCCTTCCTGGTGATCCTTCCCGGGATGATCGCGCTGGCGATGGGGACGGGACCCCACGGCCTCATTCCCGACAAACTCACCGCCGCCGGCCTCCCCCTCCTCGACGCCGCCGGCCACGTGGTGCCGGACTTCGACCTCGCGACGCCGATGCTCCTGGTCAAGCTCCTCCCGGCGGGGCTCCTGGGGCTCGGTCTCACCGCCCTTCTCGCGTCGTTCATGAGCGGGATGGCGGGGAACGTGACGGCGTTCAACACCGTGCTCACCTACGACATCTACCAGAGCTACGTGAGGCCCGACGCGGCCGACGCGCATTACCTCCACGTGGCCAGGTGGGCCACGATCCTCGGCATCGCGGTGTCGGTGGCGGCCGCATACGTGGCGGCGTCCTTCAATAACATCATGGATGTGCTGCAGCTGGTCTTTGCCTTCGTCAATGCACCGCTCTTCGCGACCTTCATGCTGGGAATGTTCTGGAAACGCGCCACCGGACACGGCGCCTTCACCGGATTGGTGAGCGGGATCCTAGCGGCGGCGGTGCATCACGGGATGACACTCCCCGCCGGTGCCGTGGTGGGGGTCAAGGGCGGATACTTCGGTGTCCTTGCCACCTACCCGAGTGAACTGGCGCAGACCTTCTGGACCGCGATCGCGGCGTGGACCACCTGCTTTCTGGTGACGATCCTCGTGAGCCTGCTTACCAAACCCCGATCCGACACGGAGCTGACCGGATTGGTATACTCGGTGACGCCGATCCCGCATGACGCCACGGTCGCGTGGCATCAGCGTCCCGCCGTCCTGGCCGTCGCAGCGCTCGGCGCCACGGTGGCACTCAACATCATCTTCTGGTGACAGCAATGCTTGACCTGCGCGTCCCCATCGGATCCCTCCTGGCCCTGATCGGCCTGCTCCTGGGGGCGTACGGCCTGGCGCACGGCGCCGACCCGGCGATGCACCCGACGGGGATCCCGATCGTGGTCATCTGGGGGGCGGTGCTCTTCGTTGCGGGATCTGCGTTCCTTGTCGGTGCAAAGTACCGACCGTGGGGACGGCGATGAAGGCCATATTGCTAGCGGGGCTGCTGGTAGGCTATCAGCTATCAGCTATCGGCTATCAGGGAACTGCGAGCTATCAGCTATCAGCTGTCAGCGACCTGCCGGGCAACCTGATCACCAACGGGGGCCCGCTCCACTCGCCACGCGCTGTTCGCCAACGGCCAGGCTATCAGCTATCAGCTATCAGCTATCAGGGAACTGCGAGCTATCAGCTATCAGCTGTCAGCGACCTGCCGGGCGAGCAGATCGCGAACGGGAGCCCGCGCCACCCGCCACGCGCTGTTCGCCAACGGGCAGGCTATCAGCTATCAGCTATCAGCTATCAGGGAACTGCGAGCTATCAGCTGTCAGCTATCAGCGACCGGCAGGGCAACCTGATCACCAACGGGGACCCGCGCCACTCGCCACGCGCGGTTCGCCAACGGGCAGGCTATCAGCTATCAGCTATCAGCGACCAGCAGGGCAACCTGATCACCAACGGGGGCCCGCTCCACTCGCCACGCGCCACTCGCCACCCTGTTCACCACACCTTTACCATCACGCACGGACATTTCCTCCTCGACAAGAAGCCGATCCAGATCCTTTCCGGCGAGCTGCACTACGCCCGGATCCCGCGGGCGTACTGGGCCAACCGGCTGGCGATGGCGAAGGCGATGGGGTTGAACACGATCTCCACTTACGTCTTCTGGAACTTCCACGAGACCCGCCCCGGCCACTTCGACTTCTCGACCGGTGAACGCGACCTCGGCGCCTTCCTCGACGAAGCGAAGAAGCAGGGGCTGTGGGTGATCCTCCGCCCGGGGCCGTACGTGTGCGCCGAGTGGGATTTTGGCGGGTATCCGGCATACCTGGCCAAGGACACGACGCTCAAGGTACGGAGCCGAGATCCGAGGTTCCTGGCGGCTGAGAAGCGCTACGTCCAGGCGCTGGCTAAGGTGGTGGGCCCAAGGCTCGTGACGCACGGCGGGCCGATATTGATGGTGCAGGTGGAGAACGAGTATGGGTCGTACGGGAGCGACCAGGCGTATCTCAAGGCCACGAAGAAGATGTTCACCGATGCCGGCTTCAACGTGCCGTTCTTCACCGCCGATGGCGATGAGCTGTTCAGCAAGGGGGCCATCCCCGGCGTGTTGCCCGGTGCGAATGGCGAGACCAACTACGACACGTTGGTGGCACGGGTCAACAAGTTCAATCACGGCAAGGGTCCGTACTTCGTGCCGGAGTTCTATCCCGGGTGGCTCGATCATTGGGGAGAAAAATTCCAGCGGGTGGCCACCAAGGATTTCCTGCCGCAGTACGACTCGCTCATCAGCCGAGGGGCCAGCGTCAACCTCTATATGTTCCACGGCGGCACCAATTTCGGGTTCACCTCCGGGGCCAACTACACCGACCAGGTGCCGATCCAGCCATCGTTGACCAGCTACGACTACGACGCACCGCTCGACGAGGCGGGGCACCCGACACCGAAATATTACGCCATCCGTGATGTGCTGGCCAAGCATTTGAAGAAGGTGCTGCCCGACGTGCCGACGACGGCACCGGTGATCGGGATCCCGCCGATCACGATGGCGCCGGCCACCGGGTTGTTCCAACTCGTCGACACCGCGCGCGGTTTGAAGCGCAGCCGTCCCCTCACCTTCGAGGAGCTGGGGCAGAGCGGCGGGTATGTGCTCTATCGGCACCGGGTGGACACCGCGTCGTACGGGATGCTCGAGATCCCGGGGCTCCGGGATTTCGGGCTCGTCTTCGTGAATGGGCGGCGGGTGGCGATGCTCGACCGCAGGACCGGGACCTTTTCGACCGTGGTGGATGTCCCCGCCAAGGGGGAGCTTGAGATCCTGGTGGAGAGCGAGGGAAGGATCAACTACGGAGCCGGGATCACGCGGAACCGGAAGGGGATCATCTCACCGGTGCGGCTGGCGGGGACGGAGCTCAAGGGGTGGCGGATGAATTCGTTGCCGTTCAGCGAGCTGCCTCCGATTCGTGGGGGTGCCGTGCCGGCACCCTCGGCGGGCGTGGCGCCTACGGGCGATTCGACGCACGGCGGGATGCCGACCCTCTACCGCGGCTCGTTCACGCTCGACTCGATCGGCGATTCCTACCTCGACCTGCGCGGATGGGGGAAGGGGATCGTCTTCGTGAACGGCCACAACCTGGGGCGCTACTGGGACTTGGTGGGGCCGCAGCGGACCCTCTACCTCCCGGGGCCGTGGCTCAAGGTGGGGCAGAACGACATCGCGATCTTCGAGCAGCTGAACGATTCGGTGCCGGGGACGCTGGCGGGGATCAAGGAGGCGGTGCTGGATTCGTTGTGAAGGCCGCGATAGCCCAATGCTTGGTCGATACGAGGACCTGAAATGCCAACATCAATTGCAACCGTAACAGTAATCGCGCTCGCCATTATTCCCGGTGCGTTCGGCGCCTACGTCTGGGCACTTATCAATGGACAGGACTGGCGCGAAAAGGACTGGGAAGCGGCGATCCGTTTTTTGGCGTTCTCCGTTCTCGGACTTGGCGTGTACGTGCTTTTGGGACTGATCTTCACGCTACCCCCCGCGATACACATCCTACCCTCCACATACGGATCCGCAGCTTTGAACGCGCCCGCACTTTCTTCTATTTTTTCCCCATATATCGGTCACATCATGTGCTCGGGCCTCGTCGGCGCGGCGGCCGCCGTTGCCCATCGTTGGACAGCAAGCATTCGTGGGGCTTCGCCACAACCGAGCACCTGGGACCACTTCATCAAGAGCGCAGTGCCCAAGCATTGGGTCGTCGTCACTCTCAAATCCGGCGACGTCTATGCTGGCTATGTTCAGACAGCAGAGGAATCCGCGCCAGCGACGGAGAGAGACATTATTCTTCGGCATCCGGCGAAGTTTAACGAAGCCATCAATAACTATTGCGTGACGAGTCTACAGGATTTGTTCGTTCCAGCCGAACTTGTTCAGAGCCTCGGCACGGTAAGGTCGGAATCTGAACTGCTGCTAGATCCTGCCGTCAACACGTTGCTGTTTCCAAAGGCCAGCACATGAGCGATAAAACACCGCCTCCGCCAAAACCCTCGCCGGGACGGCTTGATGAAATCCGGAAGGGCGGATACAGCCCAGCGCCACCGCCAGCGCCACCGAAGGCACCTCCGCCACCTCCACCTTCGAGCGCGCCGAAAAAGTAGCAACACAGCTAAGTCGATGCTTTGCAGGCAAGTTCGCAATTCAAGCGTGCATCGTTAGGCCATCGCTCCTTCAGCGAGTCGAGGCAAATGGACAAACGCATCCGACGCAATGAGTTCTGTGTTGTTGGCCTTCCTCGGTGCGATTTCGTGTTCTCATCGACACGAACCTGCTTCATTGGGTACGGTTTCGTTGAGAGCGCGCTCGAGAAGACGATCCTCAAGAAGCTTCTTGCGGAGCGAGACATTGAGCCTGTGGAAGCCGGTGGCACCACCATCGCGCCGGGTCAGAATGCATTTTGTGCGAAGATTTGCTCCAGAATCATCATCTCTCAGTTCTGCGTGATCTTGGTGAACAATGACATGAAGAATGGCGTTGAGGTTCCCAATGCCAACGTCAACATCGAATATGGATTGATGCTCGGTTTCAATAAATACGTCATACCGCTTCAACGCACACATCAGACACTTCCGTTTAACGTGGCAGGCCTTGATACCGTTAAGTACGCGAACGAAGATTTCGAGCAGAAAGCCACCACAGCCATTGATGCAGCGATAGTGGCGACGAGGCAAGACAATAGTCCGGCGCTCGCCCCGGATCAGGTCGTCGAGGCATTTCTCCTTTCGCAACGCCTGCTCTTTGTGCCGATTAACACGGAAGGTGATCGCAACCTCTTTGAGATGGGGCGGCCGCTTGGGTTTAACATGCTCATGACGTTCGATGGAATGCGGTATGTCTATTTTGGCAACTTTACCGCGCTGCGGCCGGAAACCGTATTATGGCGTCTACGCACCTTCGCGGACATCGTCCGCGAGCGCGTGGCATCAGTTCCACAGCGTGTCAAAATGGGTCTGGCAAATCCAGACCCGAACGTCATCGCTGCACTCGAGAGCTTGCTGGTGCGTGACCTTCAGGTGATGCTTCTCGTGACCAGCAAAGACGAAAGAGAAGCCATAGAAGGCGAGATCACTCTGCAGCCCTTGCAGTGGCCGGTGCGTGTGTTCTCGCTCGATGACATCGCCGCTGCCCTGCAGGGGGTTCGGTAGGTCGCGGTGGTAGAGCGCAGAGATTCAGCTAGCGGCGCACTCGAACGGTGACTGCCGGGCGAAGTGCTTAGCGTTCGCGCCCACCCCTTTACCGCGCCATTCACATTGATACGACATCGGCTGTCGGGCGTCGTGGTACCGGTCGCCGAATTGACGTCCGCCATCTGGCGCGTTACATTTTGCCACATGGCAACCTCCCTCCGCCACCCCACTCGGCCCCGCGCCCCGCAGGCCATAGCCGCGAACGAATACGCCTCCCTCCTTGGTCTCCGCGCCCGGAGCCCGCTGGCGGTGGCCGAGCAGGTGTCGAAGGGGATCGGGTACGAGGCATTCGAGAAGCTGCGGGGTGTCATCGAGCTCCCGGCGGCCGAGCTCGCTCGGCTGGTCAACATCCCTTCCCGCACGCTGCACCGCCGGAAGATCGAGAAGCGGCTTCACGCCGATGAGTCGGACCGGCTGGTGCGGCTTTCGCGGGTGTTTGCCGAGGCGATAGCGCTCTTTGAGGGAGACCGGGAGGAGGCGCGCCGCTGGTTCTCGTCCCCCGCGCCGGCGCTCGGTGACAGGACACCGCTTTCGATGACGAGCACCGACGTCGGTGCTCGGGAGGTCGAGGCGCTGATCGGAAGGCTCGAGTACGGGGTCTTTGCGTAGGTGCCGGTCGCCTGGCGGATCGTGAAGACCAGGCGCGCCAAGAGCCCCTTCGACGGCGAAGGGGCTCGTCTCTTTGGCGGGAGGTGGACGAGTCCCGGAAGGGCGGTGGTCTACACCGCCGACTCGGCGGCGCTCGCCACGCTTGAGATCCTGGTCCATCTGGGGAGCGGACCGGCGCTGGCGGAGTACTCACTGGTGTCGGTCACGATCCCGTCCGCCGATGTGGCCACCGTGGATGTAGCCAAGCTCCCCGATGACTGGCGCAGCTATCCGGCGCCGGCCGCGCTCCGGGAGATCGGTGACCAATGGTTCGATGCGGGGAAGACGGCGGTGCTCAGGGTGCCGAGTGCGGTGGTGCCGGCGGAGTTCAACTACCTGATCGATCCGAAGCATCCGCGGTTCAAGGGGTGCAAGATCGGCAAGCCGACGAGATACGCGTGGGATAGGCGGCTGGGGAGGTAGGGCGGAGGCGCATGAGGCGCATCACCTGATCGCGTGGGGCGCGTGAACTGCACGCGCAACTGACCGCGTAACAACCCGCGTGAACGACCGCATGCTCGGCCGTGCCGACCTTCTCGCACGGCTCTACCTCACCCCCTGACCCCCTCTCGCACTCTACCTCACCCCCCAACCCCCTCTCCCTAAAGGGAGAGGGGGGCATCATCGCGGATCCGAATCCAAGCCCTTCAGGGCGCATTCCAGAGAGGCGGCTTCAGCCGCCGAGGGAGGCAGACCGAACCCTCACCCCCCGGCCCCCTCTCCAAGATCACTTAACCCACACCCCCCGGTCCGACCCGATCTCCCGGATCACTGAACCTTCACCGCCGGCCCGACCCGATCTCCCTGATCACTGAACCCTCACCGCCGGCCCGACCCGATCTCCTTGGTCACTGAACCCTCACCGCCGGCCCGACCCGATCTCCCCGATCACTGAACCCTCACCGCCGGCCCGACCCGATCTCCCTGGTCACTGAACCCTCACCGCCGGCCCGACCCGATCTCCCTGATCACTGAACCCTCACCCCCCGGCCCCCTCTCCCTGCGGGAGAGGGGGGGCGCCGCGTCCCAATCGGCGGGCCCAGCCGTGCTCCTTGAGCGTCGACACCCCCTGCAAGGTGTAGTACACCGCCGCCATCGCGAGCACCCGCCAGGGCTCTGAGATCCAGAGCCCCGAGCCGGTGAAGTGCTGCGCCGCCACCACTGCGGGGGTCACTCCCAGATGGGGGAGGGGCAGGAAGATGGTGAGGAAGGCGGAGAGGACGTAGAACATCACCCCTGCCGCCCACCCGGCGCGCACCACCGCTGCCGCGCCATCGTCCCCGCCCTGGCCGAGCAACACTCCCGCCATCCGATTCAAGACGAGCACCCAGAACGACCAGAGGGGCCAGGTCTTGTGAAAGGCGAGCGCGAAGGCGCCGACGAACAGGGTGTAGAAGAGTGCCAGGCCGAGGATACCGGTCAGCCGGCCGACCTTCGGCGCCTTGCCGTAGGCCACGGCCCCCATGAATGCCGCCGAGTGGACGACCACGAACTCGAGGAGCATCAGCAGGACGAAATAGCCGACCTTGGTGACGCCGAGCACGGTGGGATCGTACCAGGTGAGGATGGCGGTGCCGGCAATGAGGAAATCGGGGAGGGCGGCGAGGAAGTCGCGGATCGAGGGTCCGGAGTCGTGGGGCATTTGAGAAAGCTATCAGCTATCGGCTATCAGCTATCAGCGAACGGCCGAAGGCCAAAGGCCATCAGCTATCGGGTATCAGTAAAGCGCCTGCGGGCATCGGATGCCGGTAGGAGAAGGCTATCAGCTATCAGCTATCAGCGAACGACCGAAGGCCAAAGGCCATCAGCTATCGGCTCTCAGCGGGCTGCCGACAGTGGTCGGCGTGTTCCACTGGCCCATCTGTTGCAGCATCCAGGCATAGTCTCGCGCGAGCTCGTGAAGGTGATCATAGCGCCCGGAGGCGCCGCCGTGACCGGCGCCCATATTGGTGAGCAACAGGATCTGATTTTTGTCGCTCTTCATTGCCCGCAACTTGGCGACGTACTTGGCGGGCTCCCAGTACATCACCTGGCTGTCGTTGATGGACGTCCGGATGTACATCGGCGGATACGCCTTCGGCTCGATGTTGCTCCAGGGGCAGTAGCGCCGGATGTAGCGATAGGTGGCCTCGTCGTTGGGGTCTCCCCATTCCTCGTACTCCCCGACGGTGAGGGGCAGCGAGGCATCGAGCATCGTGGTGAGCACATCCACGAACGGCACGTGGCTAACCACGGCACTCCAGAGATCGGGACGCAGATTGGTGACCGCCCCCATCAGGAGCCCACCGGCGCTCCCTCCTTCGATGACCAACCGGGGTGGCGAGGTCCACCGATCTTTGACCAATCGCTTGGCCGAGGCGATGAAGTCGGTGAAGGTGTTCATCTTGTGCATCATCCTGCCGCCATCGTGCCAGGGCTTGCCCAAGTCACCACCGCCGCGGATATGCGCGATGGCAAAGACGACTCCCCGATCCAGCAGGGAGAGTCGAGCTGAGGAGAACCCCACCGGATACGGGATGCCATAGGCGCCGTATCCGGAAAGGAGCATCGGCGCGGAGCCGTCCCGCGTGACACCGGTCCGCCACACCAGCGAGATCGGCACCTGTACGCCATCCGGCGCTTCGGCGTGCACGCGGGTCGACTCGTACCGCGCGGGATCGTAACCGCCCAGGACCTCGACCTGCTTCCGCAGGGTGCGAATACGGCCACGTACGTCATAGTCAAAGACGCTCGGCGGCGTCACGAACGACTGGTAGCTGAACCGATACTGGGTCGCCTCCCACTCGGCGTTGGTCCCGGGGCCGGCGGTGTAGACCGGCTCCGCCATCGCGATCAGGTGATCGTTGCTCCCGTCCTGAGCGATGACGCGGAGCTCCTGCAGGCCGTCCCGCCGCTGCTGCACGACGGAAAAGTCGCGAAAGAGGTCGAGTCCTTCGATCATCACGTCGTCGCGATGCGGGATCTCTTCCCGCCAGTTGGCGGGGGCGGGATCGTCAATCGGCGCCGACACCAGGCGAAAGTTGCGGCCGGTGTCGTTGACCCGGAACCAGAAGCGCTCGCCGCGGTCGTCGACATCGTACTCTCGACCGGTGGCGCGAGGGACGACGACGCGCCACTCGCCGTCCGGACGGTCGGCGGGGGTCCAGCGCGCCTCGGAGGTGGTGAAGCTGTTGATGCCGAGGTAGAGGATGCGTTTGCTGCGGCCCCGACCGACGCCGATGCGGAAGCGCTCGTCGGTCTCCTCGTAGATGGCACGATCGGTGGCGCCGCCGAGTGTGTGGCGCCAGAGCTTGTAGGCGCGCTTGGCGTGGTCCTCGGTGACGTAGACGATGGTGCGGGAATCGGCGGCCCAGGCAGCCGAGGCCACTTTCTCGATCCGCTCGTCGAGGAGCGCTCCGGTCACGAGGTCCTTGACCTGCAGGGTGTATTCCCGGAAGCCGGTGGTGTCGGTGGTGAAGAGGGCGTAGCGGTTGTCGTCGCTGATCTCGAGGGCGCCGAGCCCGAGGTAGGGATGCCCTTCCGCGAGGAGATTGAGGTCGAGGACGACCTCTTCCGGGGCCTCCATCGTGCCGGCGCGGCGGCAGTGGATGGTGTACTGCTTTCCCTCTTCGGTCCGGGTGTAGTACCACCAGCCGTTGTCGCGATAGGCCACCGAGAGGTCGGTCTGCTTGATCCGCGCCAGCATTTCGTCGTAGATCGTCGTCTCGAGCGGCTTGAGTGGCGCGAGCTCGGCCTCCGCGTACGCGTTCTCGGCGTCGAGATAGGCGCGGACCTCGGGATCGTCTTTTTCGCGGAGCCAGGACCAGGGATCCTCGCGGATGTCGCCGAATTTCTCGTGAGCATGCGGAATGCGCGGGGCGATGGGGGGATTGGGCATAGGGGAAAGTTAGGCGGACAGGCGCGCGGGCGGACAGGCGCGCGAACCAGGACGGAACCTTCCCGAGAGTGCGGAGCGCGGGACCAAACGGAGACCTTCCCGAGCGGAGCGCCTGTCCTGAGCCTGCCGAAGGAAGGGACCTACCTGGCAGGCTCCCGAACTCAACTGAGCAGGTCCCTCGGCCTCCCTCGCTTCGTTCGGGATCCCTCGGGAAGGTTCCGTGCGGGTTCGCGCCTTGCGCCCTGTGCGTCTATGTGCCTTATGCGTCCCTCCGTCCCTGCGCCTCTGCGTCCCTCCGCCCTTCCCTCACGTCGTATCGCTGGCCAGCGAATCGACCCGGGCCTTGAGGGCGGGAAGTTGGTCAAAGAAGCGAGAGGCGTCTTCGGTGGGGATGGCCGTGGCGCGCAGTGGCTTGAGTGTGGAGGAGAAGCCGGTGTCCGAGCCACCACCATCGGAGAGCGAGAGTGCGACAAGCGTGACGGCGGTGACGGCGATGGCGACGCTGGTGGCGAGGAGGCGTCCGCGGCGGAGCCGGGTGTTGATCAGCAGGTGCCCGGCGAAGAGGAGGGCCAGGAGGATGACGGCCACCGCGAAGGTGACGGCGCCGACCGACCGGGCGCCGGGCCAGAGGAAGGCCGCATATTCGGCGCCGGTGATGATCCCGATGAAGGCGAGCGCCGTGGCCGATGCGACGGTGAGGTGGCCCAAGAATCGGCCGCCGGGGGCGGAGCCCCGGCCGGCGAAGGCCCAGGTGCCGGCCCACACCACCAGCACGCCGACGGCGGTGACCGTGGCACCGACGATGCTCGAGCTGTCGGAGGGATCGCCGTGGCCGGCCCAGGCCTGCCACGCGGCGGCAGCGGTGACGAGCGCCGCCGCCGTGAACGCCACGGCGGGGGCTTCGAGCCAGCCATCGAATCCGGGGAGGCGGGCGCCGTAGCGGAGCGCCGGAGGCACCGGCACCGAAGGATCGACGATGCGGAGGAAGGTGCGACCCATCCGGACCACCGCCGCGCCATCGATCGCCACTTGCCGGGCCCGTCCCCCACCGCCGGCCCGGAAGAGTCCGTTCTCGCTGCCGGCGTCCTCGATGATGAGGCGCCCTTCGGCATCGCGGGTAATGCGGGCGTGGACGGCGGAGGCCCAGCGATCGTCGAGGATGACGGCGTTGTGGTAGTCACGGCCGATCGTTGCCGGCAGCTCGACGATGGGCTGCCGGGTGCGGACCTGGCCGCGGCGGTCGAGGACCTCGACGAATGCTACGGCTTCCACTTGACCAGCCCGAAGAAGCGGCGGCTCACCGCCACGGCATTGTCGTAGGTCACGCCCGACAAGGTGAGCTCGGTGATGATCCCGGTGTCCGGCCGTCCCAGCAGTGCGGCGCGGAAGACGGCGTCATAGAGCCCATCGAGCTGGGTGTACGCGCGGACACAGAACGCGGTGCGCCACCGGGCGCCTCCCTGATGCACGTTCCGGGTGATGCAGCGGAAGTCGGTCACGTCGTCGCCGCCGTCATCGAGTGCGTCGGTGCCTTGGGCGAAGGCGCGCTGGTAGATCCGGTAGAACTGCGCCGACGGCATCCCGGCGGCGGTGAGCACCCGGTGCTGGAACTCGATGACCCCCGACCAGTGGTCCTCGGCGAGGAAGATCTCGTCGTCGGTGGAACAACGATGGACCACGTTCTGGTACGTGGCGTCCGGGTCGTTGTCGGCATCGGCCCAGCAGTTGAAGTACGGGGCGGGGTCGGTGGGGAGGGTGGCTCCGCCCAGCTCGGTGGTCGGAACGTTGCGGGTGAAGAGCGTGCCGAGGTAGGTGCGCTGGTAGGCGCGCAGTTGGCGGGCCACGTCGGCCGTAAGGTCGTCCGGTGGGCGGTACCCGGGGGCCTCGACCTGGGCCACGAGCAGTGCCGCCTGGGTGCCGGGCACGAGGAAGCTCACTTCGTTGCCGTCGGTGGAGACGTTGATCCCGACGACGTCGCCAGCGGCATCGATCGTCGGCCCGCCGCTCATTCCGGGATTGAGGGCACCGGTGAAGTGGATGCGGGGATAGAGCGAGTGCTTGAGCAGGCCGTTGTAGGTGCCTTCGACGATCGCGAGGCCCAGTTCGAGGGGGTGGCCCAGCGCGTAGAGGCGCTGGCCCTGGTCGAGGGGGTCGGTGGCAAAGGTGAAATACCCGTCGTTGTGACCGGGGTCTGTCTCAAGCACGGCGAGGTCGTGGACCACGTCGACCACGAGGACGTCGGCGGAGCGGGTGGTGCCGCCGTGATCGATGAGCTGGACGCGGTAACGGTCGGGGTCGGCCACCAGGCGGGCGACGACGTGGTAGTTGGTGATGAGCAGGCCGTCACCGCTCACGAAGAACGCCGAGCCGGTAAGGGCCTTGGCCCCCGACCCGACCTCCACTACTTCCACCTTCGCAACGCGGTCGGCGTAGCGGCGGAAGAGCTGAGCGGCGACGCCGCTGGGCGCCGCCAGGGTGTCGACGTCCTGCCGCGCCAAGGCGGCCGACGGGGCGGCGGCGAGGAGCAGGAGCGCCAATGCCAGTGGGCGCAGGTCAGTGCTCGCGGCGAGTGACCTTGTCAGTCCAGCTCCCATAGGTCGGATTGGGGATGATGAAGGAGCGGGTGCCAAAGGCAGAGTCGGTGCCGGCGGTGGAATCGGGTTCGCCGGGACCGGGGAAATCGCCGCGCCCGGGGCCGTCCTTCACCTGGTCGCCGATGAAGGCGAGGATGCGTGCCGGAGCTCCGTTCCAGGAGCACTCTCCGTGGCCGGTGGCGATCTCGGTGCGGCGGCGGGCCTTGGTGGAATCGGCGGGGCCGTTCTTGAGGCAGAGGAGGTCGTCCTCGCGCCAGATGCCATTGCGGACGAGCACCGCCCGGGTCGGCGCGCGGCCTGCGGTGGAGCGATCGGATACCCACGCCACCCGGCCACCCTGGGCCCGCACACCCGCGATGAACTGGGCGACACCCGGGATCAGCCCGGCTTCGGCGCGGTCGACCCACGCCGCCCACGAGGGGCCGTCGAAGGGGAGCCCGTACGCCGCCCGCTCCAGCTGGTAGGCGGAGTTGTCGAGGACGGTCTCGTCGAGGTCCAAGACCACCGCCCAGACGGTGCCGCGGGGGAGCGCCGCGGCCTGATGCGCCACCGACGCGCTCGCCATCCGATACACCATCCGCGTGAGTGTCGCATACTCCTCGGCGTCGCGCACGTACTTGACCTCGAGCGACTGCGGCGCGAGGGCGGGGCGCTGGGCCGCGAGGGGGCCGGCGACGGCAAGCGCAGCGAGGGCGATGAACAGTCGGCGATCCATCGGGGAGCTCCGTCGATCAGCGTGAGGGACTCAATCTATCCGGACGCGGACGGCGTGGCGTCGGAGCGAGGTGGGGAGGCTACTTCTGCCAGCGCTCCACTTCCGTCCACGTTTCCCGCACGGCGGTGACGCCCTTGGGGAAGTACTGGAGGAGGCTGGCGCGGAAGCCGCCGGTATGCTGGGAGAGGTAGCGTTCGAGGTCGGCGGTGGTGGCGGCGTGGTAGCTGGTCCGGAAGCGGTGCTCTCCGCTCCGCTCGAAGCGGATGTCCACGAAGCATCCCGTGGCCAGGATCTCCGGGATATGCTTGCCGCGCATATAGTCCTCGAGCCCCGGGACGAGCGGCGGTTCCACATCGAGCACCACTTCGTAGCGGATCACCGGCTGTCCGCCGCGGGCGCCCGCTCGGTCGGCAGGAGGCGGCCGCCATCGAGGGCAAAGTGCCGGGTGACCTCGAGCGTCGGGCAGCACATCGGGTCCTTGGGGCCCTGAGTGAGCAACGTGACGGTCACCGAATCGCCGTTGAGCCGGATGGCCTTGAGGACGATCCGATCGCCGAGGCCGACGGTGGCGAGGTCGGTGAGGGTCCCCGAGCTGTCGGCCACGAGTGCGAGGTCGTAGAAGCTGCCCGTGCCACCCGCCTCGGTCACCAGCACCACCGCCGCAGAGGCCCGGCCGTCGGGGAGGGTGCCGCGCGCGATCGAGTCGAGCATCGTGGTGGACACGACCATCGTCCCTTCGAGCTCGGAGCCGTCGGTCGCGGCGCCGTTGACGAGGTGGAGGGTGCGGGTCGGGTCGAAGGCGAGCCGGTAGGTGGCGTTCCTGAGACGCGCGGTGGCGATCGGTGCCGCCGCTGCGGCCCCCGCTCCCGCAGTCGCGGCCGCGGCATGCCTGCCGCAACCGGCGACGGCGACCAGCGCGGCCGCCGCGAGCAGTTTCACCGCAGCTCGGAGGTGCAGGCGGCGCACCGGGTCGCCTTGAGGGGGACCTTGGTGAGGCAGAAGGGGCAGTCCTTCGTGGTCGGTGCCGCCGCCGGGGCCTCCTCGTGCTTGAGCATCTTGTTCATCACCCGGATGAGCAGGAACACCGCGAAGGCCACGATGAGGAAGCTGATGACGGTGTTGATGAACACGCCGTACCGGATGACGACGGCGGGGGTGCCGGCGCTGGCCTCGCGGAGGGTCAGTGTCAGGCTCGAGAAGTCGACCCCGCCGATGAGGGCGCCGAGGGGGGGCATCAGGACGTCATCGACCAGGCTCTTCACGATGGCGCCGAACGCCGCGCCGATGATGATGCCGACGGCCATGTCCACGACGTTGCCACGCAGCGCGAATGCCTTGAATTCCTTCAGCACGTGACACCTCCCGGGAGGGGGTCCTGCGCGGTCAGAACGTGATCTGCAATCCCGACGTGAACACCCGGTCGGAGCTCTTGAAGCCGGGCTCGGGGAGGTTGTCGAAGTGGATGACGAAGCCGCTCTTCAGCGCGATATGGCTGTCGATCGGCGCCACCACCGATGTCTCGCTGTTGATCCGGTAGTCGTCACCCTGCTTCAGGTTCGGCAGGACCTCGACCGACTGCTGGGCGTAGGCGGTCTTGGAGAAACTGTGTCGATACACGCCGGCGGTCCGGGCGGAGACGAAGCTGCTCTTGGTGCCGCCGGCCTGGGACGGCGTCTGCTGGATGAGTCCGATACCGAGTTCGAAGGAGAACTGGTCGAGGGAGGTGTCCAGCAGCTTGCTCGAGAGACCGATCGACTCCTCCCACCGGCTCTTGATGCCGGCGAACGAGTCGTGGGCGAACTTGCCCAGCGTATAGATCGAGGCCTTGGGGGCAAAGCTGTAGTCGCCCCGGACGCCGGCCGCGATGGAGCTGGCGTTGACGACGCCGGCACTCTTGCCGTAGATGACCGTGAAGGTCTGGGTAAAGAGCCAGCGCCCCGGTCGGAAGGCGATCTTTTCACCGATGTTGTAGGTGGTGACGTTGGTGTTGCCGCCGGTGGCGACGTAGCCCAGGTCGCCCTGGAACTCGAGCCGCCGAACGGCAGGGGGGCCGGCGGGGGCCTGGGCCTGGACTGCGGGAGCGGTGATCACTGCCAGGAACGCGAGCGCGGCAACACGACAGGCCATCGGTGGAGTCCTTGGAGGGATATCGAAATCAGTGGGCGCGGCCACGCCCGGTACGAGGGTCAAAATAACGGGGCGGGCAGCTTGGCGCACGGGCGGACGAGTCGCGCGGCGACCCTGGGTTCAGCGTCGCGTGGCGGCGGCCCCGCGGGCGAACGCGATGTAGTCGGTGGGCTCCGGCACTGCGCCTTCCTGGCGCAGGGCTCGCGCCACCTGGCCCCGGTGATACGAGCCGTGCATCGCCACGTGGAGGAGGATGTCTTCGACGGTCGAAGTGAAGTGGGCGCCGGCGCTGTTGACGTAACTGATCGCTCGCGCCAGGTCGCCGGGGCGGAGTGCTGCGACATACCGCGTGAGGTGCGCGGCGTTCTCGGCCGCCACGGTGCTGCACTGCTCCAGCGTCAGCGCCGGCCAGACCGCGACGGTCGGCGTCTGTCCCTCGAGCCGTGCCAGCCACACGTGCTCGGCGCCGAGGATATGAGCGTACAGCCCGAGCGTGGCGGGCGCGATCGCCGGGGCCGCGCGGAGCGCAGCGAGGGTCCTGGCATCGGCCCATTCGAGGTGGGCGATGAGGCGGGAGAGATGGGTCATTGATGTCGTTAGTCGTTGGTTGTTGGTCGGGAGTCACACGAAGTTGCTCCGGGGTACGACGAGGCGCAACTTATGGGCGCACCGGCGCGTGGCTCCGCCTTTGAACGCCCTCCGTGTATTGCGGCCCTACTCCATTCGATGTTTCCGCGGCATCCGTTCGTCGGTCCAATTCCACCATTTGAGCAGCCGAGGCGTCGGGTGTCTGGTCTCGGCGAAGTAGACAGCGCACCGGAAGGTGTAGAGGACGCAGCGGTCCTGCGGCCCGCCGGTCAGGCGCTCCAGCCGTCGATAGAGGCGCTCCGGATCGCGTCCCTTCAGGCCCGCCACGGTGCGGATGCCGAGGAGACGGAGATCGGCCGCCAGAGAGGGGCCGATCCCGGGGATGAGCTGCAAGGGGTCTCTCGATCGGGTGTGCGTCATCGTCGGATTCAAGTTCCAGGGGGACAGGCAGAAAAACTCTTACCATCCTGAGCGAAGCGAGCGAGGGACCTACCTGGCAGGCCCTTGAACCCAACTAGGCAGGTCCGTCGGTCGCGCTGCTCCCTCCGAAAAGGTCCGGCCCACATACACGGACCTCAGTTCGCAAGACCACATCAAGGGTGGTTCTCCGTGTACCTCCGTGTCGCTCCGTGCCCTCCGTGGTCCCACTTACAATTTGATCGCCGCCAGCGCCCGCTCCATCTGACCCCATCGCTGTTCCAGCGTCCCGGTATAGCCCAGTGACATCCGTACCAGCCCCGGCGAGAGGCCCGCGTTCTGCTGGTCGGCCTCGGGCATTTCGCTCGAGGTGGAGCTCGCGGACACCGACATCAGGGTATCGAAGTAGCCGAGGCTCACCGCGATCCAGCCGAATCCTTCATCGTTCTGCAGTCGCTCCAGGAGTCGGGAGGCGCGCTCGGCGGTGCCGACGTCGAGGCCAAAGACCCCGCCGGAACCGAACTCGAGGTTCGCGAGGGAGTTGAAGAGCGCGTGCTGCGGATGCGAGGGGAGGCCGGGGTAGACCACGTTGAGTCCGCGCCGGTGGAGCCGCTCGGCAAAGGCCTGGGCCCGGCGGCCGTGCTCCTGCATCCGGATCCCCAGGTGCGGGATCCGGAGCGAGAGGTCGAAGGCGACCCGCGGATCCATCGTGGGGCCCAGGAGCATCAGGGCGCCGCCGTTCACGTCCATCAGCGACGTGATGAACTCCTTCGAGGCGCAGACGCAGCCGGCGATGATGTCCGAGGCGCCGCTCAGGAACTTGGTCATCGAGTGGACCACCACATCGGCGCCGTGACGGGCCGGTGCCATCACCAATGGCGTGAAGGTGTTGTCGACGATGAGCCGGGCGCCGTGCCGGTGGGCGATCGCCGCGAGCTTCGGGATATCGGCGACGACGAGGGTGGGGTTGGCCAGCGTCTCGACGTAGAGGACGCGGGTCTTCGGCGTGAAGGCACGTTCGACCGCAGCCAGGTCGCGGATGTCCACGAAGGTGGTGGACACGCCGGTGCGGGCGGGGAAGAACTGCTGCAACAGCGCGAAGGTGCCGCCGTAGAGGGTGTTCCCTGCCACGATGTGGTCACCCGGCGCGCAGCACTGGATGAGGGCGGCGCTGATGGCACTCATCCCGCTGGCGCTGCAGTAGGCGGCCTCGGTGCCCTCGATGGCGGCGAGCTGGCTTCCCAGCACGTACACCGTCGGGTTGAAGTGGCGGCCGTAGAGGTAGCACCCGCCCTGGTCGGGGCCGCGGAGCCCGTGGAAGATCTCCGGCATCGTGCCGGCCTCCAGCACCGTGAAGGTGGTGGAGGCCTCGATGGACATATTGACGCCGCCGTGCTCACCGAATTCGTGGCGGAGGGCGGCGAG
>DASSGV010000031.1:0-17830 GCA_035693225.1 Gemmatimonadales bacterium
GCCGGCGGGGCCAATGTCCCCGCTGGCGAGGTGGCCGGGGGTGTACTGGGTGTCCCCTTCGAAATGGGCCGCCCCGCTCAGGGTGAGATCGGCGATAACGTTGTAGGGGTAGGGGGTGAGGGAGATCTGCTCCCCCAGGTAGCCATCGCTCCCGCTGATCGTGATCGTGCCGGTGACCTCCGAGGCGGTCACCTGCGGCGTCGCCATCGGGCGGCGCCCCGTTGGGGTCAGGCTCGGCCCCGAGGGCACATTCTGATCGCAGGCGATGGCCACGAGGGCCAGCGCGAGCCACTTCCAGAGGACTTGGCCACAGGGGGATGGCCTCTTCAGGGTATCTGCTGTCGGACCGAGGTATGTGCCACGCGCCCCGATGACCCGTGACGTTGCCCCCGCCGGTTCACTTCGAGTGTCCGGTCCGTCCTTGGCCTTCACTGACTAAACCGATGGGCCTGTGCTTGCGGTAGGCAGGAACACCACGGTAGTTGTGTCCTCGTGTCTTGCCAACTACCAGGAATTTGACACGTGGCAAATCTGCGACCGTCAATTTTCTTGACGGCGCCAAGGGTTTCCCGGTCGAACTGGCCCATCAGCGGGTCGGATCGGAAAACCTCACCTCCCGCAACTCGACGCTCCCATCGGTCACTACATCGACCGCCACCCGCCACCCGTTCACTCTTTACCGTTCACCGTTCACCCCCTACTTTGCCCCCTTGAACGCCTGATCCAGGTCTCCCATCAGATCCTCCGCATCCTCGATGCCGCAGCTCAAGCGGATGAGGCTGTCGGTGAGTCCCATCTTCTGGCGCATCGGGACCGGCACCGAGGCGTGGGTCATCGAGGCCGGATGCCCGATCAGGCTTTCCACGCCCCCCAGCGACTCCGCCAGCCGGAAGATCCTGGTCCGCTCCACGACACGTTTCGCGAACTCGACATCGCCCAGTTCGAGGGAGATCATCCCGCCGAAACCCTGCATCTGGCGCTTCGCCAATTCGTGTTGTGGGTGCTCGGCGAGCCCCGGGTAGTAGACCCGCTTGACGGCCGAGTGTTTTGCCAGCCACGGCGCCAGGCGCTTGCCGGTCTCGTCGTGACGCTTCATCCGGAGCGGCAGGGTCTTGATGCCCCGGAGCGCCAGCCAGCAGTCCATCGGACCCGGTACCCCCCCCGCCGCATTCTGGAGGAAGCCGATCGGCTCGGCCAGGTCATCACGCGAGGTGACGAGGAGCCCGCCCACCATGTCGCTATGGCCGTTGAGGTACTTGGTGGTGGAGTGGAGCACCACGTCGGCGCCGAGTTCGAGGGGGCGCTGGTAGATCGGGGTGGCGAAGGTGTTGTCGACCGCGAAGACGAGGCCTCGCGCCTGGGTCAGGTCGCCCACGGCGCGGAGGTCGGTGAGCGTCATCATCGGGTTGGTCGGCGTCTCGCAGTAGACCATCCGTGTCTTCGGCGCCAGCGCGCGTTCGACGTTGGCGATGTCGCTGGTGTCGACGAAGGTGAATGACAGGCCGAATCGGGTGAAGATCCGGGTCATCATCCGGTGCGATCCGCCGTAGACATTCTCGCCGCAGACGATATGGTCGCCCTGGGAGAAGACCTTGAGCAGGGTGTCCAGCGCCGCGAGCCCGGAGCCGAAGGCGAATCCGTGGGTGGCGCCTTCGAGGGCTGCCACGTTCCGCTCCAGCGCCTCGCGGGTGGGGTTCGAGGTCCGGGCGTATTCGTAGCCCTTGTGCTTGCCGAGCCCTTCCTGGATGTAGGTCGAGGTCTGGTAGATCGGCGGCATCACCGCCCCGGCCAGCGGGTCGGGGACCTGGCCGGCGTGGACGGCGCGGGTGGAGAGGCCGTGAGAGTGGTCGTCGTGCAGGATTCGGGTCATCGGGAGGCCGGGTTGAGGCGCGGGGAACCTAACGGCGCGGTCTCCGAGGCGGCAAGTCGAGTCGAATGGTTGTGCCGCCCACCCGGGGCGCGTAACTTGGCAGCGTGAGCACTCTTGAGGCTCAGGGCCCCCCGCCCGCCCCGCCCATCTCCGTCGCGCGTTGCCTCGTCGTGGACGATGACGATCTGGTGCGCCACGCACTGGTGCGGGTCGTCGAAGGCCAGGGGCTGGCGTGCGTGCAGGCGGGGTCCGGGGTCCAGGCGATCGAGCTGCTGGAGCGTCACGGGGACATCCCGATCGTCATCAGCGACATCCATATGCCCGAGATGGACGGCCTGGAGCTGCTCCGCCAGTTGCGCGAGCGGTGGCCCGACACCGCCGTCATCATGCTCACCGCCGTCGCGGACGTCGAGACGGCGGTCTCCTGCATGCAGCTGGGTGCCGCCGACTACATCGCCAAGCCGGTCATCGTCGACGAGGTGCGCACCCGGGTAACGCGTGCGCTCGAAAAGCGCGAACTCACCCTGCAGAATCGGTTCTACCAGAAGCACCTCGAGACCCGGGTGCGGCAGCAGGCCCAGCGGATCCGGGAACTCTTCCTCGAAGGGGTACAGACCCTGGCCCACGCGCTCGAGGCCAAGGACGCATATACCCGCGGCCATTCCAAGCGGGTGAGCTGGTATTCGGTCAAGACCGGGGTCAATCTGGGATTTGCCGGTGACGAGCTGGAGGAGCTGCGGCTCGGTGCCGAGCTTCACGACATCGGCAAGATCGGTACCCGCGAGGAAGTGCTCAACAAGGCCGGTCCGCTGACGACGGATGAGTTCCGGCACATTGCCGAGCACACCGTGCTGGGGGAGCGGATTCTGGCGCCGCTGGCCCGGGAGACTCCGCGCGTCCTCCGCATCGTCCGCTCCCACCACGAGCGCCTCAACGGATCGGGGTTCCCGGATGGGCTCGCCGGGGACGCGATCCCCCTCGAGGCCAGGATCGTCTCGGTGGCCGATGCGTTCGACGCGATGACCACCAATCGCACCTATCGCAGCCTCCGCTCCGCCGACGTCGCGGTGGACGAGCTCCGCCGCTGCATCGGCGACCAGTTCGATGCGCGCGTGGTGGATGCCTTCCTTCGCGCATTCCCGGATCCGGCCCAGCTGCCGGTCTCGTTCTGACGCCGGCACGACGTCCGGCCCTCCTGCACCACCTCCGATGACCTCTTCCACCTTGATGATCAGCGTGTCCGGGATGCGCGGCATCGTGGGCACCGACCTGACCCCCGAACTCATTTCCCGGCACGCCGCCGCGCTCGGCGCCTGGGCCAGGGGGTCGGGCCGGCCGCTCGTGGTGCTGGGGCGCGACTCCCGGACCAGCGGTGCGATGTTCGCACGCGCGGCCGCCGCCGGCCTGATGTCGGCCGGCGCCGACGTCATCGACCTCGGCATCGTCCCGACCCCGACGGTCCAACTGGCGGTCGAACACCACCACGCCGGCGCCGGGCTCATCCTGACCGCGAGCCACAACCCGATCGAGTGGAATGCGCTCAAGTTCGTCGGGCCCGATGGCATCTTCCTCGACGGCGAGGCCGGTGCCGCGGTCCGGGAGCTGGCCCGATCGGGCCCCGATCGGGCGCGGTGGGACGGGGTAGGGACGGTCCGCGAGGACGCCGCCGCCATCGATCGCCACCTGGAGCTGGTGCTCGCGTTGCCGCAGCTCGACCGCGCCGCGCTCCGGAAGCGGCGGTTCAAGGTGGCGCTCGACTGCGTACGAGGCGCCGGCGGCACCACGATCCCCAGGCTCCTCGAGTCGCTGGGGTGCGAGGTGGCCGCGATCAACCTGGAGATCGACGGCCGCTTCCCGCACCCCCCCGAACCGGTCCCGGAGAATTTGGGGGACCTGGGCCAGCTGGTCCGCGACAGCAAGGCCGACATCGGGATGGCCGTGGATCCCGACGTCGACCGGTTGGCCTTGGTCGACGAGACCGGGAGGCCGATCGGCGAAGACTATACGCTGGCGTTCGCGGTGCGGGGGGTGTTGGGGGGACGCAGGGACGGAGAGACGGAGGGACGGAGGGCGACCGTCGTCGCCAATCTCTCCACTTCACGCGTGGTTGAAGATGCCGCGGTGGCCTCGGGGGCGCGGTTCCTCCGCGCACCGGTCGGTGAGGCGAACGTGGCCCGGATGATCCGGGATGAGCACGCCGTCATCGGCGGTGAGGGGAATGGCGGTGTCATCCTCCCGTCGGTCCACATCGGGCGCGATGCGCCGATCGGCGTCGCCCTGGTCCTGGAGTTCCTGCGCCGGAGCGGGCAGAGTGTGTCGGCGATCGTGTCGAATGCACCACAGTACGTTATTGTGAAGGCCAAGGCCCCTCGGGGTCCCGATCTGGCGCCGGTCTACGCGGGGCTCCGGAAGCGATTCCCGGACGCCGAGTCCGATGATCGGGATGGCCTGCGACTTGCTTGGGCCGACCGCTGGGTCCACGCCCGTCCCTCGGGGACGGAGCCGATCGTGCGGTTCATCGCCGAGGCGCCGACCCGGGCCGAGGCAGAGGCGCTGGTCGAGGCGTGCCGAAGCATCTTCAGATAAGGAAGCGGACGACGAATGTGCGGCATCGTGGGATACATCGGCGGGCGCGAGGCGGCGGGGCTCCTGATCGACGGGCTCCGGCGGATGGAATATCGGGGCTACGACTCGGCCGGGATCGCCGTCGTGAACGGCGGCACCGTCGACGTGCGGAAGGCCGCCGGGAAGCTCGCCAACCTGGAGCGGGCCATCAGCGGCAAGGCGCCCCACGGTACCCTCGGCATCGGGCACACCCGTTGGGCCACGCACGGTGCGCCGACCACCCCCAACGCCCATCCCCACACCGACCAGACCGGCAAGATCGCCCTGATCCACAATGGCATCATCGAGAACGCCGGCAGCATCCGGAAGCTGCTGGTCCAGCGAGGCCACACCTTCAAGTCCGAGACCGACACCGAGGTGCTGGCGCACCTCGTGGGGGAGCGGTATGAGGGGAAGCTGGCCGAGGCCGTCGCCGCGGCGCTCCGCGAGGTGGAGGGGGCGTACGGGATCGCCGTGATCAGTGCCGATGAACCCGATGTCCTGGTGGCTGCCCGGCGGGGCTCACCCCTCCTGGTGGGGGTCGGGGAGAAGGAGTGGTTCGTGGCCTCGGATGCGTCGGCCATTCTCGCACATACGCGGTCGGTCGTGTACCTGGATGACGGCGAGATGGCCGTGCTCACGCGCGAAGGGTATTCCGTGCGCGACCTGGCGCTCTCGCGGATCAGCAAGCCCGTCGACCAGATCGACTGGGATCTGGCCACCATCGAGCGGGGCGGGTACGACCACTTCATGCTCAAGGAGATCTTCGAGCAGCCGGAGACCATCCGCAACACCATGCGGGGGCACCTGCTCGAGGAGCAGGGGACCGCGCGGCTCGACGGCCTCAACCTGACCGACGAGGAGTTGAAGAAGTTCGACCGGATCGTCATCACCGCGTGCGGCACGTCGTGGCACTCCGCCATCATCGGCGAGTACATGATCGAAGAGCTGGCCCGGATCCCGGTGGAAGTGGAATACGCCTCCGAGTTCCGCTACAAGAATCCTCTGGCGGATGAACGCACCCTGGTCATCGGCATCTCCCAGTCGGGGGAGACCGCCGACACCCTTGCCGCCATCCGGGAGGCCAAGCAGCGCGGAGCGCACACGCTCGGCCTCGTCAACGTCGTGGGCTCGACCATCGCGCGCGAGGTGGACGGCGGGACCTACCTGCACGCGGGCCCCGAGGTCGGGGTGGCGAGCACCAAGGCCTTCACCAGCCAGGTGACGGCATTGGCGATGTTCGCGCTCAGGCTGGCGCGGCTCCGCAACATGAGCATCCTGCAGGGGCGCCAGATGATCGAGGCGCTCAACAAGGTGCCGGATCAGGTGGCCCGGATCCTTGAGCGTGCCGCCGATGTCGAGACCTTGGCCGCGCGCTTCGAGGGCGCCGGGAACGCGCTCTACCTCGGGCGCGGGGTCAACTTCCCGGTGGCGCTGGAGGGGGCGCTCAAACTGAAGGAGATCTCCTACATCCACGCCGAGGGGTATCCGGCGGCGGAGATGAAGCACGGGCCCATCGCCCTCATCGACGAGGCGATGCCGGTGGTGTTCATCGCGCCCAAGGACGGCGTGCACCAGAAGATCGTGTCGAACATCGAGGAGGTGAAGGCGCGCGGCGGGCGGGTCATCGCCATCGTGACCGAGGGGGACGACGAGATCGCGCGCATCGCCGACGCCACCTTCCCGATCCCCGAGACCATCGACCTCCTGACGCCGCTGCTCACGATCATCCCGCTGCAGCTCTTTGCCTACTACGTGGCGGTCAAGCGCGGCTGCAACGTGGACCAGCCGAGGAACCTGGCGAAGAGCGTGACGGTGGAGTAGCGGAGGAGGAAGAAGTGGAAAGTGAAGAGTAAAAAGTGGAGAGTAAGAAGTGAGAAGTGAGAAGGGGGAAGGGGGGCAGGCGTGGAAAGTGAAGAGTCAAGAGTGAACAGTGAAGGGTCAACGGTGAACGGGCTTGTCGGCCGCCGGTCAACGGGCTCGTTGTGTGTCCGTATGGCCGGCCTGGTGGTCGCGGTGCTGGTGCTGCTGTCCGGGCCCGCCGCAGGTCAGGCGCGGGGCGTCGTGGTCGATTCGGCGACGGGTGCCCCCCTCCGCGGTGCGGTGATCGAGGCGTGGAGTCCGATGCATCGCACGGGGGCAGCGCAGACCGGCGTGTCGGGCCGATTTGGCCTGACTGCGGCTGACACCTCGGGCGCAATGGTGCTCTTCGTGCGAGCGGTGGGGTTCCAGCCGCTACGGCTTCGGATCCGTGGGCGTACGATCCCGGATACGATCAGGCTTGCCCGGGCCCCGGTCTGGTTGCCGGCACTCGGAACATCCCGTGGCGGGCGGCTGTGCCCTGTCATCGACGACCCGGGTGCCCGTGCCCTCCTCGCCGCAGTAGCACGGCATTACGACAGCACGCGGAACCTCGGTCCAACCGAGGCCACGGCGCATTTCCGTGACGGATTCGCCAGCGATTCTGAGGTGGGCGAGTGGTCCGCGGACCCATCGAGCAACGGTGGGGTCGCCGGCACCGGCGAGATGTTCAAGGTCTGGCGCGACATGATCATCCCGCGGATGGGGTACGCCCTATCGACGGGCGGCCACCCCTCGCTCGACGGACAATACCTGCAGTGGAGCTATCCGTCATTCGAGATGGGTTATGCATTCCATTTCTTCGAACCGCTCTTTGCCGAACGGCACCTGCTGGCGTTCGGTCCCGGTGATGCCGGGATGACCGACCTCGTCTTCTGTCCCCGTTCGACGAAGCAGGCGGAGGTCGAAGGGATGCTGATGATCGGCGACGATTCGAGCTTGGCCCGGGCCACCTGGCATTTCCTCGTCCCCAAGGACGATGAGCACGCGGGCGGAGAAGCGACATTTGCGCCGCTGCAACCAGCAGCCCCACCGGGCCTGTTGATGACGGTACGGAGTGAATTCTGGCGCAAGACGTCGAGAGGGCGGTGGTACCAGCGGGCCTGGAGCTTCGGCCGATGGGAGATCGATACCATCAAGGCGCGTTCACCTGCAGCGAGCGGAGATGAGTGAACAGTGCATGGGGGGCGGACGTCATCCTGAGCGCAGCGAAGGATCGGTTCGGAGGCCGGCCGATCCTTCGCTGCGCTCAGGATGACGTGCCGGGTCCACGTCCCGTTCCCTCTTCTCTCTTCCCTCATCCTTCATTCCCCATCCCTCTTCACTCTTCGCTCTTCACTTTTTACTCCTGACTTCTCCCCCCTTCTCACTTCTCACTCCATCGCCGTGCTCTTCCCTACCTCACTCTTCACTCTTCACTCTTCACTTTTTACTCCTGACTTTCCCCCCTTCTCACTTCTTACTTCTTACTTCTTACTTCTCACTCCATCGCCGCGCTCTCCCCTACCTCGCTCTTCCCTCTTCACTCTTCACTTTTCACTTTTTACTTTTTACTCCTGACTTTCCCCCCCTTCTCACTTCTTACTTCTTACTTCTCACTCCATCGCCGCGCTCTCTCCTACCTCACTCTTCCCTCTTCACTCTTCACTCTTCACTTTTTACTCCTGACTTCTCCCCCCCTTCTCACTTCTCACTTCTTACTTCTTACTCTATCGCCACGCTCTCCCCCACCTCCCGACCGCTGACCCGCCACACGTCGCCCCCCGCCGCGGCGAGCAACCGCCGGATCGGCTCGTCCATCGGCTCCCGGCTCAATCGGAAGGTCTGGTGGTGGATGGCCATCACACGCTCTGAGCGCATCATCACCGCCATTGCCCACGCCTCCTCAGGGCTCGCGTGGTTGGCGATCCAGGGGTCGTAGGCGCCGATGGGCATCAGTGCCAGGTCCACGGGCCCCGTCACTTTCTTGAAGGCATCGGTCATCGCCGTGTCTCCGCCGAAGACCACGCGGCGCCCCGCAAACTCCAGCAGGAACCCGTTGTAGCCGCGATGCCGGTCGGTGATCATCCGCGCCCCCCAGTGCTTCACCTGGAGCGCCCGCACGTCGATCCCCGCCACCTGGGCCGCCGCGCCCCACTTGAGCTCGGTGCGGTGCCTGAAGCGCTTGAGGAGGTCACCGAGCCCGGTGGCGGAGACGACGGGGACATCACGCGGGATGCGGCGCAACGTCGGCAGGTCGAGGTGGTCGAAGTGGGCGTGGGAGATGAGCAGGAGGTCGGGGCGGGGGAGCTCCTCGATCCGGAGCGCCGGACCCACGTGGCGTTCGGGCCCCACGGTGTGGCCGGCCACACGGATGCCGACCTTCCGCGAGAGGACCGGATCGGTGAGGATCCATTTCCCCTCGAGCTTCAGGAGCACGGTGGCGTGGCCGATCCAGGCGGCGTGGAGGCCGGTATCGGGCCAGGACCGCGGGTCGGGGTGGTGCGGCGCCGGTCGGTGCACCACGCCGCGCTCCAGCGCCTTCATTTCCCGGCGGAACCGGGCTGAGCGCTTGGCGGCCTCGAAGAGGTCGCGGACATTGGAGAGCGTCACGGGTGCCTCGATGGTGCGGCTATCTTCCGGGCGGAGATCATCAATCGGACCGGTCGGTGGAGGACGTGATGCGGGTGATCCTGCAACGAGTGACGAGGGCCTCGGTGACGGTCGACGGCCGGACGACGGGTACGATCGGCCGCGGCTACTGCCTGCTCGTCGGATATACCGCTGGCGACACCGAGGCGGCCAACGCCTGGATGGCGGAGAAGGTCTCCGGGCTCCGGCTCTTCGGCGACGCCGAGGGAAAGATGAACCTGGGGCCTGCCGAGGTCGAGGGCGGGATCCTCGTGGTGTCACAATTCACGCTGTATGGCGATGCGTCGAAGGGGCGGCGCCCGTCCTTCATCGACGCCGCCCGTCCCGAGATCGCGGAACCTCTCTACCGGGACTTCGTCGTGAAGTTGCGGGCCACCGGGCTCACGGTCGAGACCGGCGAGTTCGGGGCGATGATGCAGGTCGAGATCCTGAACGACGGGCCCGTGACCCTGATCCTCGAGAAGACCGCGTGACCAAGGTCCTCACCCTCGCCTCCCAGTCCCCCCGCCGCAAGCAGCTCCTCGAGATGCTGGGGCTTCCGATCCGGGTGGCGCCGACCGACGTCATCGAGAAGCCGCTCCCGCGCGAGGCCCCCCTCGCCTACTCGAAGCGACTCGCCCGCGAAAAGGCCCAGGCCGGGATCGGCGAGTACGTACTCGGCGCCGACACGATCGTGGTGCTCGACGATCATCTCCTGGAGAAACCCGCGGACGCGGCCGACGCCGTGCGGATGCTCTCGCTCCTGCAGGGACGGACCCACGAGGTGATCACCTCAGTGGCGCTCGTGGCCCACGGGAAGTTCTTCCAGGCGACCGACGTCACCAGGGTGACCTTCCGCGCGGCGGATCAGGCGTACCTGGAGGCGTATGTGGCCACCGGCGAACCGATGGACAAGGCAGGGGCCTACGGCATCCAGGGCTACGGGGCGGCGCTGGTGGAGCGGGTGGAAGGGGACTTCTTCGGGGTGATGGGACTGCCGGTGCGGCTGGTGCTCAAGCTGCTCGGAGAGGCGGGGTGGGGGTATGAGTTTGGGAGGGAGAGAAAAGCGTAGGAAAGCGGGGGAAAGCGTTGGAAGGGAGAGAAAGGCGTAGGAAAGCTGTGGAAAGCGCGGGAAGGGGTTGGAAGGAAGAGAAAAGCGTAGGAAAACGGGGGAAGGTGTAGGAAAGCAGGGGAAGGCGCGGGAATGCAGGGGAAAGCGCCGGAAGGGGTTCCCCCACTTTCCTTCGCGTTGCCCCGCCTTTTCCTTCGTCTTCCCCCGCCTTTTCCTACGCTTTCCTTTGCTTTCCTACGCCTTCCTACGCTTTCCTACGCCTTCCAACGCTTTCCCCCGCTTTCCTACGCTTTCACCCTCAACACCGGCACCGCCTGCGCCTTCCCCTTCAGTGCCAGGGGCTCGAGCTGGTCCACGGGGGGCTTTTCGACCAGCTTGTCGTAGAAGCTCTGGCTCACCAGGATCTCGCCGCCGGCGGCCTTGGAGCAGAGCCGGCTGGCGGTGTTGACGGCGTCACCGATGACGGTGTACTCGAGCCGGCGATGGCTCCCGATGTTCCCGGCAAAGACCTCGCCATAGTTGATCCCGATCCCCACGCCGATCCGCGGACGGCCCTCCTTCTTGAGCCGCTCGTTGAGCTCGGCCATCGCGTGTTGCATCGCGATCCCCGCCTGGACCGCCCGGTCGGGGTCGTCGGGATGGGCGATGGGCGCCCCCCAGAGGGCCATGATCGCGTCGCCGATGAACTTGTCGAGCGTGCCGCCGAACTCGAAGATGATGTCGACCATCTCCGTGAAATAATCGGAGAGGAGCTGGGCGATGGCGTCCGGCGTCATCGCCTCGGACATCGGGGTGAAGCCGCGGATGTCGGTGAACATCACGGTCACGGGGCGCTTCTCCCCGCCCAGCTTCACCGCGTCGGCCTGCATCGCGATCTCGGCGGCGACGTTGGGCGCGAAGTACCGCTCGAAATTGGACCGCACCATCGCCTCGCGCTGGATCTGCTCGGCAAAGCGCACGTTGCGCACCGCGATCGACGCCAGGTTGCTGAACGCCACCAGGAACTGCAGGTCCTCGTCGCTGAAGGAATTGGTGGCGGTCATGTTGTCGACGTACAGCAGGCCGATCGCCTCGTCCTTGGTGTCGATGAGGGGGCTGCACATCGCACTCCTGACGCTCTGCAGCACGATCGACTGACCCTTGAAGCGCGCGTCGGCGGCGGCGTTGTCGGTGAGGATGGCCACCTTCTCCTCGACCGCCTTGTTGGCGATCGAGCGCGGCACTGCGTGGCTCGACGCATCGCCCAGGCGGCTCCGCGCCACCCGCGAGTTGAGCTCGCCGGTGACGTCGTTGCGGAGCAGGATCGACACCCGGTCCACGGCCATCACCTCGAAGGTCATGTCGGCCACGGTGCCGAGCACCTTGTCGAGGTCGAGCTGGCCGGAGAGCTTCTGCGCGATGTCGAGCAGCAGCGAGAGCTTCCGCGCCTGGCGTTCCTGGGTGTTGGTGCCCTGGACCCGGAGCAGGCCCACCTTCGACGGCGATCCGTCGGGGTTGCTGAGGGCCGGGCCGCCCCCGGACAGGCTCGCGACGGGACGCACGATGGTGCCGCCCGGCATCGGCGAGAGCACCGCGGCGGACGCCGACGGGGCCGCGTTCACGGTCTGCACCGCGAAGGTCACCTTGCCGAACGTCACCGTGTCCTTGGTGGTGGCGACCTGGTCGGTGATGGCGGCGCCGTTGATGAACGTGCCGTTGGAACTGCCCAGGTCCTTGACGTGGAGCCCCGCCGGCGTCGACTCGATCTCGGCGTGTCGCCGGGAGATGGTCGGGTCGGGGACGGCAAAATCGTTGCCCGTGGCACGGCCCAGGACGAACACCCGGCCGGGGGGGCAATCGAAGCTCTGATCGGACGTGACGGCGACGAGTCGGAAAGTGGTCATCGGAGGGCGAAATATACCGGCGGCCGGCGGGCCGCGCTAATGGTGGTCACGGGCCGCGAGTGCCAGAGCGGTCAGGACGCCGCGCGCCTTGGCGTCGGTCTCGCGGAGTTCGCTCGCCGGATCGGAATCGGCCACGATGCCGGCACCCGCCTGGACCCAGGCGCGGCCCCCCCGGATGACGCAGGCGCGGATGGCGATGGCGGTGTCGAGGCTGCGGGCGCCCCAGCCCACGTAGCCTACGGCGCCGGCGTACGGCCCCCGCCGGGTCGGTTCCAGTTCGTCGATGATCTGCATCGCGCGGATCTTGGGGGCACCGCTCACGGTCCCCGCCGGGAACGCGGCCGCCAGCGCCGCGAGCGCGTCGAGTCCGTCGCGCAGCCGCCCGCGGACCTCGCTCACGATGTGCATCACGTGGGAATACCGCTCGATGACCATCTGGACGGTCACCCGCACGGACCCGAACGCCGCCACCCGACCGACGTCGTTGCGGCCGAGGTCGAGGAGCATCCGGTGTTCCGCGATCTCCTTGGGATCGGCCAGGAGTGCGGCTTCGAGGGCGGCGTCCTCGTCGGCATCGGCACCACGGGGACGGGTCCCGGCGATGGGCCGGACGGTCACCTCGCCTTCCTCGACCCGCACCAGCACCTCGGGTGAGCTCCCCACCAGGTGCAGGTCGTCGCAATGGAGGAAGAAGAGGTAGGGTGCGGGGTTGAGGGCCCGGAGGTAGCGGTACGTCAGGAAGGGATCGGGGGCCGGCAGGTCGAGCCGGCGGGAAAGCACCGCCTGGAACACGTCACCGGCACGGATGTATTCGAGGATCCGCTCGACGGCCGCCAGGAAGGGACGCTCCGGAAAGACGGAGATCGCGATCGGCGGGGCAGCGGGTGGGGTGAGGTCGAGGGGCCCCAGTGTCCCTGACGCCGTCAGGCGGCCGAGCAGCTCGGTGAGTCGACCCTCGGCCTGGTCGAAGAGCGTTCGGAGCACCTCGTCGGTCGCCGTGGCCGGCGTCGCCACGTTGGCGACGATGATGGCGCGGTGGAAGACGTTGTCGACGATGACCAGCGTGTCGGCGATCATCAGGATCGCATCGGGGAGGTCGCGATCGTCCGGGGGCGCGTGGGGCAGTGCCTCGATGGTCCGGACCACGTCGTACCCGATGAAGCCGACCGCGCCGCCGCTGAAGCGCGGCAGCCCCGGCACCTCCACCGCCGGATACCGCCGCAGCGTCTCGGCCAGGTGCTCGAGCGGTGCCACGTCGATCGCGGACGGCTTCCAGCCGCGTTCGCGGGTCCAGCGCTCGACCGAGCGTCCTCGGTATCGGAACACCTCCCGCGGCTCGGTGCCGAGGAAGGAGTACCGGGCCCACTTTTCGCCGCCCTCGAGGGACTCCAGCAGGAACCCCCACGGCCCGCGATGGATCTTCTGGAAGGCGGCGACCGCCGTGTCGCCGTCGAGGACCACTTCACGGGTGAGGGGGACCATCCCGCCGTGCCTGGCGCGTGCGCGGAACTCCTCCCAGCGGTCGGTCATCGGGACGCCGCGACGACGTAGGTGCCGGGTGTGTTGAGGAGGGCGCTCAGGTTGTCGCCCGCCGGGCGCCCCGAGGCGAGGAGCACCAGCGAGCCATCGGCGTTCCGCCGGGCGATGGCCAGACGTCGCTCGTAGGCGGCACGGGTGCCGTACTTGGCGAGCGCGGCCGCCGGCGCGGCGAAGTGGACGGCGTACTTGAAGGTCAGGATGATCCCGGGGCCGAACGGAGCGGTCGCGCTGATGTCGAGGCCGTAGACGCCGGGACGGGTCACGAGGGTGACCGTCACCGGATCGCTCCCGGTCCCGAGGCCGCCGGCCGGGATCTCCAGCGTGGCGAACGGGGTGTTGTCCGGGTCGGGATGACGGAGCACGATGACCCTCGGTCGATCCGGATTGAACGTCACGGTGGTGTCGTGCGGATCGGCGCCATCGTCCTCGAGCACGAACGCCTGGCCGGCCTTGAGCGTTCCGGTCGTGACCGGCACCGGGGTCGCGGCGGGATCGGGTGCGACCTTGGGCCGCCCGCGGCAGGACAGGGCGGCGAACGCGACGCTTGCGAGGGCGGCCCGCCGGGCTATCGTCACGTGATGGGTCACCGGGTCCGCTGGTGGTGGGTGATGGCGCCGATGTGCCTGGGAGCAGCGCTCCAGGCGCAGGGATGGGACTCGCCGGCGGCTCGAGCGCTGGCCGAGCGGGCCACCCGCCGTCGGGACGTGGGCTCGGGCGGTGCGCCATCGTGGACCGCTCGCGCCCACGGTCTCGTCCTCTTCCTGGCGCAGGTCGGTGAGGGCCTCGCCGGTCCGCCCCGGCTCATCCGCGCCGACGAACTCGATGTCGAAGTGTATCGGAGCGCCCCCGGACCCGGCAAGCAGGTCATTCGCGGCTGGCGGAGCCGGAGTTGGCTTCCCACCGACATCGCCTATCACCGCGACCACCTGGGCATCGTGACCGATGGCTTCGGCGGATCCATCCGGATCGGCGAGGGCGACGAGGTCCGCGACGTGCCCCATCCGCTCTCTCCGGCCGGCCTCCGCCACTACGCTTTTGCCCTCACCGACTCGATCCAGGTCACTTCGGGTGCCACGACCCTCGTGCTCGAACGCCTCGACGTGCGCCCGAAGGATCCGTCGACCGGCGGCGTCGTCGGTGCGATGTACATCGACCGCGCCAGCGCCGAGCTGGTCCGCTTCCAGTTCGGCTTCACCCGCGCGGCGTATGTGGACCCGGAACTGGCGGACATCACCGTCTCGCTGGAGAGCGCGTTCGTGGACCAGCGCGCCTGGCTTCCCTTCCGGCAGGAGATCGAGATCCGGCGCCAGACCCGCTGGCTCGACTTCCCGGCCCGCGGCATCATCCGCGGGCGCTGGGAGATCGGTGACTACGACCTCGCACCACCCTCCATCCCGCTCGCGGTAGCTGCCGGCCCCGCCATCGGCGGGCTTGTGGCGCCGGGAGACTCCGCCCGGCCCTGGGGCGCCACACTCGCGGAACGGCTGCGGGCCCAGGCGCTGCCGCTCCCCGGCGACGAAATGGCCGCGGTGCGCCATGCCGTGGCGGCCGAGGTGCCGCACGCGGCGCTGGATCGACTCGAGGCCGCCCGGCTCCACGCGCCCAGGCTCAGCGACCTGATCCGCTTCGACCGGGTCGAAGGTGTCGCGTTGGGCGCCGGGCTCACCCTCTCTCCGGGGCGGTGGCGCCTGGTGCCGCACGCCGGCGTGGGGCTCGCCACCGGCAGGATGACCGGCGGGCTGCGCCTGGCATACGGTGGCGATGGGGTCCGGCTCACCGGCGAAGTGACCCGGACGGTGCGCGATTTCAGCGACCTGCCGGTCGTCTCGCCGACCCTCAATTCACTGACCGCCGAGGAGGGGGGCAAGGACTTCGGTGACTACCTCCTCCTCGATCGTGCGGCGCTCGGCGTGACGGTGCCGCTCGGTGGCCGTTCGGCGCTCGACTTCGAACTGGCGCGCGAACGGGTGGACTCCCTCCCGGTGGCGGCCCATCCCGCGTCCGGAGCATTCCGGCCCAATCCCCAGTTCGGAATGGATGCGACCACCACCGTCCGCCTCGGCCTGCGGCGGACCGTGGTGCGGCAAGAGGACCGCGCCTCGACCGGCGGCTCACTCTGGCTTGAAGGGGGCGCCGGTGGAAGCTCGTATCTTCGGGCCAGCGCGCTGGTCGAGGCCCGCTGGCCGCTGGGGCCGACCGCGATGCGCGTCCGTGCCTTCGGCGGGGCCGGCAGCGTCGGGATGCCGGCGTGGCGCGGCTTCGCGCTCGGCGGGCGCGGGACCCTGGTCGGTGAACCGTTCCGGGCCTGGGGCGGGCGCGAGGCCGCGCTGGCATCGCTGGAGTGGCGCGTCCCGGTCACGATCCCCGCCATCCCCCTCGGCAGTTTCGCGTCGACCGGCCATCAGATGACGCTGGCACCATTCGTCGCCGCGGGGTGGGCCGGAGGACCGCAGTCGGGGATGCCGTGGGCCCCCTCCCCGGGCGTGCGTCCCGTGGCCGGCATCGCCCTGGAATGGTTGATGGGGCTCGTGCGGATCGGATCGGGGTGGAGTCTTCGGACCGGGAGCTTCGGGGTGACCGTGGACGTGAGCCCGGAATGGTGGGGGGTGTTGTGAGGGAGAAGGGAGAAGTGAGAAGGAAGAAGTGAGAAGGGGGCTAGAAGTGAGAAGTAAAAAGTGAAGAGTGAAAAGTGAAAAGGGGGTTAGAAGTGAGAAGTGAGAAGGGGGCTAGAAGTGAGAAGTAAAAAGTGAACAGTGAAAAGTGAAAAGGGTGAGGGGAGCGGGGGCGTGGGGGGAGCGAAAAGGTGATTGGGAGGAGTGCAGGGTCCCGCGTCTAGCCCCGCTGTCGATCCTTGCCTAGCTTTCCCGTTCGGACGCATACGGCGCCGAGTCGCAGCGGAGCTCCTGACGTGGCATTCACCGATTCCTGGCTGATCAGCTCGATCGAGAGTCTGATCGGTCGCGAGGCCATAGACGCTCTGAAGCCGGCGGACGGGCAGCCGGATGTGGCGTTGTGGTGGACGCTCACGAGCAAGGCCATCCTGACCGACGACCAGATCCTGGGCGCCGCGTCGCAGCGGCTGCACATCCCCATCGCCGATCTGGCGACCATCTCGCCGTCGAAGGTCCGGGACGGGCTGCCGGAGCATGTGGCCCGGCGCTACCAGGTGGTCCCGGTCCGCCTCACCGACTCCGTCCTCGAAGTGGCCACCGCAAGCCCGTTCGACATCGAAGCCGAGAAGATGCTGGCGTTCGCCACCGGGCGTGACGTCCGGATGGTGCTCGCCTCGCCGGGCAAGATCGCCGAGAAGCTGGAGGAGATCTACCGGCCGGAGAATGTGGTCGAGAACATCCTCTCGGGCATTCGGGATGACCACGAGGTCACCCAGATCGAAGAGGAGCAGGAGGAATCCGACCTCCTGGCGACCACCGAGGAGGCGTCGGCCCGTCCGGTGGTCCGGCTGGTGGACGCGATCCTCTCCGAGGGCATCATCGCGCGGGCGAGCGACATCCACATCGAGCCCTCGGAAGGGGGCGTGGTGGTCCGGTACCGGATCGACGGCGTGCTGGTACAGAAGATGAAGATCCCGCGCTCCGCCGGCGTACCGCTGATCTCCCGTATCAAGATCATCTCCTCGCTCGACATCGCCGACCGGTTGCGGCCCCAGGATGGCCGCGCCCGGATGTCCGTCAACGGCCAGCCGGTCGACCTGCGCGTGTCCACCTTGCCCGCCTCCCTGGGCGAAAAAGTGGTCATCCGTATCCTGAACGCGCAGTCGACCGCGCTCGACCTCGATGCGCTGGGGCTCTACCCGGAGGAGACCACCGAGCTCAAGGCGCTGCTCGACAACAAGGACGGGATCATCCTCGTCACCGGGCCCACCGGCTCGGGGAAGACCACCACCCTCTATTCGGCCATCCGGTTCGTGCAGGACGAGGGCGTCAACATCGTGACGGTCGAGGATCCGGTCGAATACCGGCTCTCGAACAACATCGTCCAGGTGCAGGTCAACCCGAAGGCGGGGCTGACCTTTGCGAGTGCCCTGCGGTCGATCCTCCGGCAGGACCCCGACGTCGTGCTCGTCGGCGAGATGCGCGACCTCGAGACGATCGAGGCGGCGCTGACGATCGCCGAAACCGGTCACCTCTGCTTCGGCACGCTGCACACGAACAGCGCCATCCAGAGCATCAACCGCATCATCGACGTGTTCCCGTCGCACCAGCAGAGCCAGGTGCGCGCGGTGCTCTCGTTCGTGCTCGAGGGCGTGATCTGTCAGGCGCTGATTCCAAAGGCGACCGGCACGGGACGCGTGCTGGCCTCCGAGGTCATGGTGCCGAACCCCGCGATCAGAAACCTGATCCGCGAGGACAAGCTCCACCAGGTCTACTCGCA
>DASSGV010000032.1:0-3236 GCA_035693225.1 Gemmatimonadales bacterium
CTCGATCCCGCGCCGGGCGCCGCGTCGCTACCCCGACGGGCTGGAGTACGACCGGGCCGCCGCCGTGGCGCATCTCCGCAAGGCCGACCCGGCCCTTGGAGCGCTGATTCGGAAGGCGGGCCCCTTCGTGATGTCGGTCCGCCGGATGCACGACCCCTTCCAGTCGCTGCTGCGCTCGATCGTCTATCAGCAGCTGAGCGGGAAGGCCGCGGAGACGATCCTCGGACGGGTGCTGGCGCTCTACGCGCCGAAGGACTTCCCCGCCCCGGCCGACATCCTCGCCACCTCCGATGCCGCGCTCCGCAGCGCTGGCCTCTCCGCCGCCAAGACCCGCGCCCTCAAGGACCTCGCCGTGCGCACCAACGAAGGGGTGGTGCCGCCGTTGCGCGCCCTGCATCGGATGGATGACGACGAGGTGGTGGAGCGCCTCACCTCGATCTGGGGAGTGGGGCGCTGGTCGGTGGAGATGATGCTGATGTTCCGACTGGGTCGTCCCGATGTCCTTCCGGTCGACGACCTCGGCGTGCGCCAGGGCTTCGACCTCACCTACGGGCGCCGCCGCCCGGTGTCGCGCGCAGAGCTGGCGGCGCACGCCGAGCGGTGGCGGCCATTCCGGTCGGTGGCGAGCTGGTATATGTACCGCGCCGTCGACCTGCATCGAAAGGGAACGCGGTGATGCGGGCTCGCCTTCGCTTTGCGCTGGTGTACTTCGCGTGCTGGGTGGGGTACTTCGTGGTCGGCAAGGTGCTCTTCCTTGCCTGGTACTGGAGCGACACGTCGGCGCTCGGCATCGGCACCCTGCTGGGCGTGTTCTGGCACGGGCTCCGGATGGACGCCGCGGCGGCCGCCTACCTGATGCTGGTGCCGTTGCTGGTCCTGATGGCGACGTCATATCTCCCCTGGCGCCACCTCCGATGGGTGGTGGTGACCTGGACCGTGGCGTTCGTGCTGGTGGTGGCCGCGCTCACCATCGGCGATCTCGGGCTCTTCCGGGAGTGGGGCTTCCGGCTCGACAGCACCTGGCTGATGTACATCAACAAGCCCAAGGAGATGATCGCCTCGACCGAGTCCTCCCCCGTCGCAACGCTCCTCGTCGTCTTCGCGGGGTATGCGGCCTTCGGGCTCTGGGCCTTCCGGAAGTGGGCCCTGCCGGCCGCCGACGACCCGGGATTCGAAGGCACCAGCTGGCCGATCATCCCCGCCGGTCTCTTCGCCATCGTCGTGATGGCATTCGTCTCCCGCGGTGGCTTCCAGCTCGCCCCGCTCACCCAGAGCAGCGTCTACTTCTCGAACAACACCTTCGCCGACCAGGCAGCCCTCAACGTCGGCTGGAACTTCTTCTACTCCGCACATCACCACGAGTATGCACGATCGAATCCGTACGCGTTCCTTCCGCCGGCCGAGGCGCGCGCGCGGGTGGACTCGCTGCTGGCACAGGATGGCGGGGTGCCACCGCGATTCTTCAGGATCCCCCGTCCCAACATCGTGCTCATCGTCTGGGAGAGTTTTTCCGCCAAGCTGGCGGCCGCGACGGGAGGCCGGCACGGCGTCGTGCCGGAGTTCGATTCGCTCGCCCGGACCGGCATCCTCTTCGACAGCATCTTTGCCAGCGGCAACCGGACCGAGAAGGGGCTTCCGGCCGTCTTCAGCGGATATCCCGCCCTCGGGAATGCGTCGATCATCAAGTCGTTGCGGAAGGTGGCGTCCCTTCCGGGCCTCCCACGCGACCTGGACTCCGCCGGATACGCCACCCGGTTCATGTACGGCGGTGACCTCGGCTGGGCCAACTTCCATTCTTATCTCCTCGACGCCGGATTCCACACCGTGCTCGGCGAGCGGACGTTCGAGACCGGCCTCCCCCGCGTCGACTGGGGCTATCACGACCAGGTCCTCTTCGACCGGGCCGACCACCTCGTCGACTCCCTGGCGCGCCCCTTCTTCTTCGGGATGCTCACGCTCTCCAGCCACGATCCATACGTGATCCCGGTCGCGTCGAAGTTCCCGGGTCGGGATGACAACGACCTCTTCCTGAGCGCGCACCATTACACCGATTCGACCCTCGGCGCATTCGTTCGGGCCCTCGCCGCCAAGCCGGTGTGGGACAGCACCGTCGTCATCATCATCGCCGACCACGGTCATCGGCTCCCCGAACTCACCCCCCCCGTCGACTTCGCCGACCCGAGTGCATTTCACATCCCGATGCTCTGGATCGGTGGGGCGCTCGCCGTGCGTGACACCGTGATCCACACCATCGGCTCCCAGACCGACCTGGCACCGACGCTGCTGGCCCAGTTGGGACTCCGCCGCACCCAATACACCTGGGGAGACGACATCCTCGTCCACGGACACCGGCCCGACGCCTACTACGGCTACCACGATGGCTTCGGGTACGTCGATGCGCGGGGCGGGTTCGTCTTCAACGACGTGGGGCGGCGGGTGGTGCAGCATTGGGGGGTGGTCGACAGCGCCGACGTGTGGAACGGCCTGGCCCAGCAGCAGCAGCTGGTGGAAGACTACCAGGCGCGCTGAGCGTCGCGGCCGCACCGATGCCAGAGCTCCCCGACATCACCCTGTACGTCGAAGCGCTCCAGGCCCGGGTGACCGGCAGCATCCTCGAGGGCATCCGCCTCAAGAGCCCCTTCCTCGTCCGGACCGTCACGCCGCCCCTCACCGACGTCCACGGGCACACCGTCCTGACGGTGTCCCGCCTCGGCAAACGCATCGTCTTCGAGCTTGCGGGCGAACGCTTCCTCATCCTCCACCTGATGATCGCCGGTCGGTTGCACTGGAAGCCCGCCGGGGCCAAGACCCCGGGGCGGGGCGGGCTGGCCGCCTTCGATTTCAGCAGCGGAACGCTCACCCTCACCGAAGCGGGCACCAAGCGGCGGGCGTCACTCCACTTCGTGAGCGGACGCGACGAACTCCGCCAATTCGACCGCGGCGGGCTCGAACCGTTGGCGGTATCCACAGCGCAGCTTCTCCAACGCCTTCGAAGCGAGAACCACACCCTCAAGCGGGCGCTCACCGACCCGCGGATGCTGAGCGGCGTGGGGAACGCCTACTCCGATGAGGTCCTCCACCGTGCTCGGCTCTCCCCGCTCCGCCTGACCTCGAAGCTCACCGACGCTGAGGGCGCGCGGCTTGGGCGCGCGCTCGTCGCTGTGCTCACCGAGTGGACCGATCGGCTCCGGCGGGAGATGGGCGACACCTTTCCCGAGCGGGTCACCGCCTTCCGG
>DASSGV010000033.1:0-18868 GCA_035693225.1 Gemmatimonadales bacterium
TCCTTCACGGATGAACTGGATCTCGTCGTAGGGGTGGTGGTGCGGTCCGGGGCCCTTGCCGGGGAGGGCGGAGAGGAGGAAGACGGAGACCTGTACATCTCCCTGGTCGGCGCCGACGAACTGGTGGGAACTCCCGACGAAGGGGAGGTCCTGCTGGCGAACATGATGCATCGAATGGAACTCCGAAGTTGATTCAGCCGGCGAACGCGGTCCTGGTGATCTCGTAGACGACCCGCTCTTCTCCCTTGGCGTTCTTCTTCGGCGCGGTCAGGCGCCCTCCGACCTTTTCCACCGCGCGGCGGGAGCGGACATTCTCCGGTCCGATCACGAAGACGACCCGTTCGACGAAGCGGAAGGCGTGCGCCAGCATCAGGCGCTTCATCTCGCCGTTGTGGCGCCCGCCCCAGTGGGAGCGGGCCAGGAAGGTCCACCCGATCTCGACGACGCTCTTGTCGGGATCGAGCCCGCAGTAGCGCGTCGAGCCGATCAATTCGCCGGAGCCGGCGTCGAAGACGAGGAAGGCGCCACCCGACTCCATCGCGCCGTCAAAGAAACGCCGGAACACCTCCCGCTTCCAGCGATCCCGCTCCGGGTGCTGTTCCCAGATGCGCGGATCGGCGGCGACGGCGTGGAGACGCTCGAAGTCGTCCGCACCGAGCGGCTCGAGGCGGACCAGCGCACCCTGGAGGGTGGGCTGGAGGTCGAAGGGGGTGGATTGCGAGGCCTGGCGCCGAGCCATGAGATTGTTACGGCGCTACCAGGAGTCGCCCGAGAATAGTCGCGGCGAGCTCGACATCGCCGTCAATCATGAGATGTGGTGTGCGACCACTTCCTTTTTCAATGGCGATTCCATCGGAGTATACCTCGAATGCGATGATATTCTGGAGTCGTATGGACGTGTTCTTGCCTTGGCCGTCAAAGAACAGCCGCTTGTTCGTAAGGTACAGGGTACCCTTGTCGATCTCGGCCAGCCCCTGCTCTGTAACCCGTTGCGGTGTGGATCGTCCGACGCGATAGTAGAGCCCCCGGGCGATCCGTATGCTCACACCTTGACCGGCATAACCGACCGTCCGCGTGGTCTTGCGAAACTCGAGCCACCTGACGGGCGCCGCGAAATGGCAGGTCTCACCCTTTTGCCAGTTGAGGTCCACGGAAACTTCAGGTAAGTCGCCGTTTTCGATGCGCCATAGAAGAGCAAACCGTGCCAATTCGGCCTTGGTCGCTTGGTCGTACTGCATTGAAATGCCAAGATTCGCTGCCAGCGCCTTGAGGTCAGCATCCTCCGTGGGCGAGAGGCGATGATCGGCTATGCTCGCATCTAGGGTCTCTTGCAGCAGTTCGGTGGCAGCCTTCCTGAACAGGTCAGTCTGGATAGCCGGCGAAAGCCGCAGGGATGATCCCAGTTGCGCCAGCAAAGTGCGTTCACCGGTCGTCACAGTACGATCATGAATGACGTCTTCAATCGCCTTGTTGAAGCGAGGGTGTATGACACTACGCTCGAGTGCTAGGATGTCGTCCTCGCCAAGATTGAAGGCATGACGAAGATCGAAGAGATAGGATACCTCTTGGTCGGATAGCACATCATCCGAAAGGAACGCTTCCAGCACTGCGCGATAGACGCCGACGAGCAGTTGATGCGCTGCCTTCCCATCGAGATGACGCTTACGCAGTATGAGCTCAAGGTCACGCTGCGTCACCGCCGCCGGCCCATCTGCGTTGATACGGCTGACGATGTCATGGCGTGCGGAAGTCGGTTGGGGGCTACGCAGGAGACGTGCCCAGAGTCCCGGAGGATGAGGTTCAGGTCCGAGGGTGAGGGGATGTAAGAGCTGGGCTTTGGCCGCTTCACGTGAGACGGTATTCAATCACTCCTCCGCGATCGGCGCCCCGCCGGTCTTCGCCACCTGGTCCGCCTTGACGTTGGCCACGTTGAAGCGCTTTGCCGCCTTCATGATGGTGCCGATGGTCTCGTCGAAGTCGAGGTCCTTGGCCTTGACGAACCTGAGATGGTTGATCCGCGCCACCACGAAGGCCTTGAGGTATGGGCTCTCCAGCCCCTTCTCCTTCAGCTTCTTCACCGCCTCGTTCACGTCCTCGTTCAACTCAAGGAGCTTGGCGGCGCGCCCCTTCCGGATCTCAAGCGCCTCGGGGAGCTTCTTCGCGAGGAAGCCGTCGATCCGCTTGAGGATCGGGTTGTACGCGCCGCCGGAGAAGCGTCCATTCTCCTGATAACACAACCCCAGCGTGATGAAGGGCGCCTCTTCGAAGATCTCGGCGTGGCTCTTTTCGGTGGATCCCGGGTCCATCTCGGCCATCGCCTGCGCCAGGCGCGACACCTCGAGCGACTTCTCCTTGAGGTTGTGCGCCTTCTCGGTGTTGAGCGCCAGGATCCGGTGGGCCACGTCGGGCTCCGGCACCACGAGCGCGGTGATGGCCCTGGCGCCGAGCTGGTTCATTGCGCCGAGGCGGTGATAGCCGTTGGGCGACCAATATTTCCCGGCATCGGCGGGAACGGCGATGATGGGATCGAGGAAGCGGTCGAGCTTGTCGATCGCGTCGGCGAGCCGGGCCACGTGGGCGTCCGAGAGGTCGCGTTGGTAGGGGGTCGGCTCCACGAGGCCGATGGGGAGCGATGCGAGGAGCTGCCATCGCCCGCCGAGGGGATCCTTGTAGGTGGCCAGGACCTCGCCGCCGTCCTGGGTGATCTGCGCGGCGAGGCTCTCGACCGCCTTGGGGGCAGCGCCGCCGGTGAGTTTCGTCGCCTCGAGCCCGCGGGTGCGGGCGGCGGCGGCCTTCTTGGCCTTCTTGGGAGCGCGCTTCTTCTTGGGGGTCGCCATTCCATAGAGTGCAGGGACGGGAGGGGATGGCGCAAGGGGTGCCCGGTCGTCTAGCTGGTCGTGGCCCGCCCGGCGATGGTCATCCCGATCCCGCCCAGGACCAGCACGGCGGCAACGGCCAATCGGAACGTGAGGCGTTCGTCGAGGAGGAGGATCCCGCCCAGCCCCGCCAGCAGCGGGACCGCCAGCTGGACCGCGGCCGCGGTGACGGATGTCAGGTGCCGAAGGGCGGCGTACCAGATGGCGTAGCCGACCCCCGATGCGACCGCTCCCGAAAGGACGGCCCAGATGATCCCGCTCGACTGCGCGTGCACCGTCCCGAATGCGAGGAGCCACGCCACTCCGACCACCGGCACGGCGCGCGCAAAGTTGCCGGCGGTCTCGGCCAGTGCATCCTCGGCCCCGTGGCCGCGCAGGGAATAGGCACCCCAGGCGGCACCGGCGATGAACATCAGGGCCCCGCCCATCGGCGCGGGTGCCGTGATGCCGGGGAGAAAGAGATAGATCAGGCCGCCGAAGGCGAGTGCCAGGCCGGCCCACTGGCTGGGGCGCGGACGCACGCCGCGGCGGATCGAGGCGAGGACCATCGTGACCTGGACCGCGCCGAAGAGGAGGAGCGCGCCGGTGCCGGCGCCGAGGCTCAGGTAGGCAAAGGAGAACGGGACCGCGTAGAGGGCCAGCGCGGCGGCACCGGTCCACGAGCCGGGCCACCGTGACGCGTGGCGCGGGTGACGCAGCCGGAGGAGGAGGAACAGGGTGGCGGCGCCGGCCACGATCCGAATGGTCGAGAAGCTCGCGGCATCGATCGAACCGTCGCGAAGCGCCAGGCGGCAGAGGATCGAGTTCGCGGCGAAGGCCGTGAGTGCCGCCGCCGTGAGGATCGGCGTGGTGCGGCGCTCAGCGGACACGGAGCCCTCCGGACCGATCCGTCATCGGCCGGCGGTGGCGGCCGCGGCGGCCTGTGCGGCGGCAGCGGCGATGGCGCCGGCGCCCCCGTCAGGGAACGTCACGACACCCATCCCGAGCCCGCGCAGCTTGTTGCGCCAGAGGATGCTTCCCGTGGCGGCATCAAGGCAGCAGAGTTCCCCCTGCGCGCCGGCGAGAATGCGATCGCCGTGGATCGATACCGTCGTGACCGACGACATCCGCACCTTGGTACGCCAGACTTCCTGTCCGGTCGAGCGGTCGATGGCAACGACGTGCCCGCCGACGCCGATGAAGAGGGTGTCGGTGAGGCGTGGCATGGCTGGATCCCTTCGCTGGAAGAACGGGGGCCCGCGATTGCACCTGCCGCGGCGTCCCCCGAAACCAACATCCTCCGTCCCATTGCGCCAGAGGGTGTTCATCGGTGGAACGCCCGTTCCACGCTCTTGCCACACGCCCGGCCCCGGCCCATACTCCCCTGCCACTCTCACGGCATCCAACGACCCGTCCTCTTTGGAGACACGATGCGCGGAACCTTGTTTGCCCTTGCCCTGCTCGGCATCGCCACCGCCGCCACGGCGCAGGATCCCGGCAGCCGAGTGCCGACCGACCACAAGGTCGGCGGCTCGAAGAACATCAAGGTCGTCGCCCATGTGGTGACGCATCCCGGCGCCTGGAAGCTCGCCGACGTCGAGATCGAGCAGGAGATGAGCCGGCCCTATGTCTACGCCTCCGGCTTCACCAACAGCGACGTGCAGATCTACGACATCAAGGACCCGACCCACCCGAAGAAGCTCCTCGACTGGTCCATCGAGAACCCGGAACTCCATCGCGGCATCGGCGCGATGGACGGCAAGGCGTTCAAGATCGGAAACCGGTACTACTTTGCCCAATCATACCAGTTCATGCAGGGAAGTCCCGACGCCGACTTGGGCGCGGTCATCTTCGACGTGACCGGCCTTCCCGATCCCTCCACGGTCAAGGTGGTGGCGCGGATCCGCTACCCGGCGGCGCCCGGCGGCTTCCACAATACCTTCGTGTACAAACACTCCGATGGTCGGGTGCTCTACTTCGTCACGGTGAATCAGGCCAAGTCGGTCATCTACGACCTGGCCAAGGTGGTCGCGGGCGACACCACCGACGCCATCGTGGGCGCGGTGCCCAACCCGACCCCCTTCCGCGCCTTCGGGGCGGGGAGCTATCACGACTTCTACGTGGGCTATGATGTGGCCCGCAAGCGCGACGTCTTCTACGGCGCCGGCCTCGGCGGCTACTCGGCATGGGACGTGACGCATCCGGAGGCCCCGGTCCAGCTCTTCACCATCACCGGGATGGGGCTCGACATCGCCCATACGTTCACCCCATCGCCCGACGGCAACTACGCCGTCACCGAGACGGAGTACCAGTACACCCCGCTCAAGGTGTGGGACCTCCGCGAAGGGCAGGACGGCACCCGCAAGAACCTCGACCTTCCGCTCTCGGCGTGGACGGCGGACTGGCACGACCTCTCGCACAATCACGAGGTGCGCTGGCCCTACGTCTTCGTCTCGGCGTATGAGGACGGCCTCTTCGTCTTCGACCTGAAGGATCCGAAGGCACCGAAGACCGATGGCTGGTACTACACCTGCACCACCTGCGTGCACGAGATGGGCTTCGGCGGGAACCCGGACAACGGCTGGCAGGGGACCAACAGCGTGGAGCAGGGCGCGTTCGGCGTGGATGTCCGGAACGCCGACGGGCTCATCGTCCTGAGCGACATGCGGACGGGGCTCTGGCTCTTCCGGATGAAGGGCTTCGACGGGTGGAACGGCAAGAGCATCGGCCAGCCGGACATCTCGAGCGTGCAGGACTACGACCACGGTCCCACGGGAGCTGCGGCGTCGAAGTGAAGGGCCTCGCCGTCCTGGGTTGCCTGGCGCTGGCTGCGACCAGCGCCGGGAGCAAGCCCAAGCCCGGACCGTATGACATGGCACTCGCGCCGGGCCCCGCGGCTCCTTCCGCGCGGGGCACGGCGCGGCTCGTCTTTGCCGACTCCCCCTTCGGGGTGGCCGCTACCGCCGATGGCCGGCTCCGGTTCGATATCCGCGTCACCGCCGATGCACTCCCGGATCCGGCCACCCTCGGCGCGTATCACACCTATGTCGCGTGGGAGGTGAGCTCCGACCTTTCCGACTGGCGCCGCCTCGGTACGATCTCGAACGGCGTCAGCACGGTGGGCGTGGCCGAGCGGAACAAGTTCCTCTTCATCATCACGGCGGAGGCGGACTCGGCCCCGGCGGTGCACGCGGGGCCGGTCGTGCTGCACGGTACCTCACCGAGCGGGTGGCTGCAGCAGTTCCTTTCGCACCCGCTCTTTCGCGGAGCGCCGGGGTGATCCGCCGCCCGCTGCTGGCGTTCGTCGTCATTTTCGCCGCCGCGGGCGCGCTCGCCGCGCAGGATCCGGGGATGGCGGGGATGTCGATGGGTCCCGATTCCTCGGATATGATGCCGATCCCGATGCCCCGGGGGATGATCATGCTCCCCGGGCTTGTGGGACTGGCGCCGCCGGTGGCGCCGTTCCTTCCGGGCGCGGGAGTGGATCCATCCACCGTCCCGCTGGCGCGTCCTTCGGTGATCGTCCCGCTCAAGAACGGCGACACCCTCGACCTCACCGCCGGGCTCCTCCGTCGCACCATCCGCGACCGCACCTTCGTGATGTACGGTTTCAACGGCCAGGTCCCGGGGCCGCTCATCAAGGTGGCGCAGAACGCCACGATCACGGTCCGGTTCCACAACCGGCTGGACCTGCCGAGCACGGTGCACTGGCACGGGGTGCGGCTCGACAACCGCTCGGACGGCGTGCCGGGGGTGACGCAGGATCCAGTCCCGCCGGGGGGCGACTTCACCTACACGGTGCATTTCCCCGACGCCGGGATCTACTGGTACCATCCGCACGTGCGGGAGGACATCGAGCAGGCGATGGGGCTCTACGGCAACGTGATGGTGGCAAGCCCCGACACCGCCTACTACTCCCCCGCCGACCGGGATGTCGCCCTGATGCTGAGCGACCTCCTGATCCACGCCGACACCCTGATCCCCTTCGGGAAGGAGGCGCCGGATTTCGTGCTGATGGGGCGGGTGGGGAACGTGGCCCTGGTCAACGGGGAGCCGGACTACCAGCTCACCGTGCATCGGGGGGAGGTCGTGCGGTTCTTCCTGACCGACGTGGCGAGTGCGCGGACCTGGAACCTCTCGATCCCGGGGGTGCCGCTCAAGGTGCTGGCCTCGGATGTGGGCCGCTTCGAGCGGGAGGAAATGGTGCCGAGCGTGATCCTGGCGCCGGCGGAGCGGTATGTGGTGGCGGCGGAGTTCGACCGGCCGGGTCGGTATCCGATCATCAATGCCGTGCAGGCCATCGATCACTATCGGGGGGAGTTCGACGCACAGGTGGATACGCTCGGATGGGTCACCGTGGACTCGACCCCAGCCTTTCCCGACTACACCGCCGCATTCAAGGTCCTTCGGGCCAATCCGGCGGTGAGTGCTGAGATCGCGAAGTACCGCCAGTACTTCGACCGCCCCCCCGACAAGCGGATCACGCTGACCGTGGCCACGTCGGCGCTCCCGCTCCCGACGGTCCAGTTCATGAGCGTCGACACGGCCTACTTCCATCCCATCGAGTGGACCGACGGGATGCCGGAGATGAACTGGCTCTCGACCGCGAAGGAGGTGCGGTGGATCCTCCGGGACGATTCGACCGGGGCGGAGAACGAGGCCATCGACTGGCACGTGCCGCAGGGGTCGGTGGTCAAGCTCCGGATCTTCAATGATCCGCACTCCTTCCACCCGATGCAGCACCCGATCCACCTGCACGGCCAGCGGATGCTGGTGGTGTCACGTAACGGAGTGCCGACCCGGGACCTCGTCTGGAAGGACACCGTGCTGATCCCGGTGGGGTCGACCGTGGACGTGCTGATCGATGCATCGAACCCTGGCGCCTGGATGCTCCACTGCCACATCGCGGAGCACCTGGGGTCGGGGATGATGATGACGCTGCACGTGGATCCGAGTGGTGGGTCGTGAGTCAGGAGCTGTGAGGCCGACCGACCCGCGACCCCTCATTCCTGCATCGCCCGGACGTCGCACCCCTTGAGGGGGCCGCCCAGTGCCGCGCTGATCCAGCACCAATCCATCACGCTCGAGCTGAGGGGAAAGAAGCTCCACACCATCGAGGCGATGCCGAGGGGGTGGGACCGGTAGATGTAGCCCACCACCAGGAATCCCGTCCCTGCCACCAGCCGGAAGGTCCGCCCGGTCGTTCCGTTGATGAAGCGCGAGAACTTCGTGCGATTGAAGGTGTGGCTGACGGACATGGTGGCTCCATTGTCGGGGTGACCGGGTGCCCTGCTCAGGGATCCGCGCTCTGGCGTGATGCACGCCTCGCGGGACTCATCCTTCGATCTTGAAGATCTCGCGGTGGCCCGACTCGACCAGGTCGTGATAGCCCTTGCCGATCTTCTCCATCTCCTTCCCATCCTCGGCGCTCATGCCCGCACCCGACATCATCTTCTCGAATTCGCCGAGGCTGGGTACTTCCATCTCGGCGACGAGGGTCCAGTAGCGCTCCCCGGCCATGTCGGTGAGGATCCGCATCGGCGGCATTCCCGACTTCTGTCCGAGCTTGGACATCGCCTGGAATATCTCGACCAGGGCGCGGACCTTTCCGGGCCGGCAGTGGAAGACTTCTCGGACGAGCAGCATCGGATCTCCTGCGTTGAAGGTGACGTCGCCGGGCACCGCGCCGATCGGGTCGGCGGAGGCGGCAGGTGCAGGCGTGCATACTCGGGATGGTGGCCTGCTGCCCGCCCACGGCGGGCTCTCTGGAAAGGATGCCCTAGCATACGGCACCGCCCCGTCCCGCGCCATAGCGGGACGGGGCGGGGGTACCGGCCGGGGCCGGCGCCGGGCTATCGCTTCCAGCTGTTGTTGGTCGTGTCGGCATCCACCCAGATGCCTCCGTCGATGGTCACCGCCTGCACCGGATGCGCCGTGTGCACCGGGATGACCGCGCGCCGGCCGTTGTGCTGCCACACGGCGGCGGTCTGGTGCTGCCGCTGGGTGGTGCCGTTGGCCAGCGTCACCACCAGGTCGAAGGGGGCGTCCATCCCGCCGATGTTCTCCACGGTGACCGCATACCCGCCGCGGGCCTTGGTCACGCCCTTGACCGCCAGGTCGATGTAGGCGTTCCCGAAGAACCAGTTGGTCCAGAACCAGTCGAGCGGACGCCCCGCGGTGTTGTCGAAGGTGTAGAAGAAGTCCCACGGCGTCGGATGCTTCCCGTTCCACCGTGTCATATAGGCGTGGAGGGACTTCCGGAAGGCTGCATCGCCCAGCATGTCCTTGACCGCCAGGTAGCCGAGTGAGGGCTTGCCGTAGGCGTTGATGCCGTAGGCGCCGCCGGTCAGCTCATCGGCCGGGGTGATGATCGGCAGGTCCTCACTCGGCGCCGGATCGTGGGCCCAGCGGGCCACGCGGAACTGCTTGAAGAGCGTGGCGGCGGTGTCCTTGCCCATATCCAGCTGGTTGATCAGGTACTCGAAGGTGGTGGCCCACCCTTCATCCATGAAGGCGTAGCGGGTCTCGTTGATCCCCATATAGAACGGCATATAGGTGTGGGCGATCTCGTGCGCCACCACGAACTGCGCGAAGGCGGCGCTCGGGTACGACTCGTCGTTGGCCATCATCGGGTATTCCATTCCCGCGCCTCCCTGGAAGCCCGTCATCTTCTCATAGGGGTAGGGGACGCCCGGCCACTGGTGCGAGAGGAAGTCGAGGGAGTGGGCAACGAACTTCGCCATCTGGTGGAAGTCCGACGCGGTGTCGTTGTAGGCCGCCTGGGCGCTCGCCCGACGGTGGGTGGCATCATCCACCACCACGCTCGAAGCGTCCCAGTCGTAGTGATCGCTCAGGCCATAGGCCATGTCCGGGATGTTGGTGGCGGTAAAGTGCCAGGCGTTGGTGGAATCACGCGCGGTGATCTGGCCGGCGCGGATCTGGGCGCCGGTGCCGACGTGGATCGTCGTATCGCTCGTAAAGGAGGCCTGGAAGCGCGCCAGCGCCGCGGGCTGCAGGAGCTCGGCAGCGTTGGTGAGGGTCCCGGTGCCCCAGACGACGTAGTTGGTCGGGACCTTCACCGTCACGTCGTAGTCGTTGAAGTCGCTGTAGAACTCGTGGCCGGAGTGGTCCATCGTGTCCCAGCCGTTGTAATCATCGTACACCGCCACCCGGGGATAGAAGTACGCCACGTAGAACGTGGTCGAGTCGATCACCCCCTGCCGGCTCGGCACCGCCGGAAGGTCATACCACCACCCGAAGGAGAGATGGATCGACTGGTGCGGCGCCAACGCCGTCGGCAGGCGCACCGGCTGCCAGGTGAAGTAGCGCGGCGAGTCGTTCCACTTCGTGTCGGTGCCGTTGACGGCAAAGGAGGTGATGTGCATCCCCGAAGTGATCTGCCCCTCGGAGGCGCCGCCATCGCGCGGAGCGCCGGGACGGTGCGAGTTGGGGAAGAGCCGGATGACGAGCGTGTGCAGGGTGTCGGGGCTGTTGTTGGTGTAGGTGATCTCCTCGGTGCCGGAGATCTTCGGGTCGGGGGGCGTGGCCGTGATCGTGATCTTGTATTGGCCGTGGTCCTGCCAGAAGTTGGGCCCCGGCATCCCGTTCAGCAGCCGGGTCCCGGAGGCGTAGACCTTCTTGATGGACCGGGGCATATAGAGCGACTGGGCGGCGGCGGCGGGTGCCACGGCGAGCAGGGCGAGCAGGACGGTGGGTGCGGTACGGCGCATATGGGCGCTTTCCTTTTGTGGGGTATCAGGTCGCTGAGGGACGGCGGCAGGGCGCCGCGGATGGGCATCGTTCATCCAGACGGGGAACGTCGAAAAAAGTGACAGGGTGGCGGCTAGTGAGCTGGCTGGCGCCGTCCATGAGTGTCAGGGGGCTCGCTTGCGCCCACACTCTGCGCAGAGTTTCGCATTGGGTGTACGGTAGGGCCGCCCGCAATGCGGACAGGGCGGTCCATAGTCGGTCAGCCGATGCTTATAGATGTGATCTGCCTTCACGACTGGGGCCGTGAATCCCGCCGCCTGGCTCAACTCTCGATAGAGCTGTTGCAGCGGGGCATAGATCTGATCCATCGGCGTATCCTTGAGCGAGGTGCCGTGCTGTTCGCGATACGTCTTGACGGCCTTGATGCCAGCCGCGAATTCCGCATGGACGAGCTCGTATTCCGCCTCGTCCATCATCGGCACCTCGGCCCTGCACCGCCAGCAATACAGCATTCGCATACAATTTCCCGAGGGGTGAACTGCCTAGCGGTCCCCTGTGAGCCGCCAACTCCAAGCGCTGGTTAGGCCGCATGATACACGAAGCTAGGCGCGCACGGTGATCAGGAGAACGGTGACGGTGCCCACGATGACCCACCCCACCGCAAGCAGTGCGTATCCGAAGCGTGGCAGTCCGGCCCGAATGGTCGCACGTTTGGGATGGTGTGGGTCAACGTGCACGACAATGTCAGGACGTGCCGTGAGATCGGACGCCACCTCTTGCATCGCGCGGAACGACGGCCAGATGTGCGCAAACTGGTAGCGGGTGCCGACGTAATTGCGGCCAGCCACTGTGTACTGATAGCACAGCCGCATCCAGCTAGAACCGCCGTGGCCACCCTTGAGAAAGACGGCCCGGGCGACCAGCACTTTCGCAGGGATGGCTGGCCATGCGGTACTCGCGCGGGCTAGCCGCATCTCGCGGTAGACGGCTATGACCCCGCCGACTGCAGCGAGTTCGCACGCCAGAAGTATCTGGGCTTCCAGTTGCATTCGTGGTGCGTTCTTGCGGCCTAACGGCCGCGCTTGAGCTGCGGGCGCTGAGCGAGGGTGAACGAATTGATTGGTTCCATTTCGGCCTCCCGATCTAGCATCAGTCTACTGAGTTCCGGCCCCTTCGGCCCGCCAGCTCCAAGCGCTGGTTAGCTCGCTTGGTCACGGCACGCATCGTGAAGGCGATCAAGCGCGATCTCAGGATGCTTCCGGGCGAAGGCGTAATGCTCTTTCCAGAGAGCCGATGAACTATCAGTGTGCCCCTCGTGAGACACAAGCATCTCAATTGGACTGCCGTCTGAGAGTTCCTCGCCATCGTATCGCACCCAGATGAATTCAGGGGCTTCTCGTACCTGCTCCTCAACCTCAGGTGACACGAGCCGGTCGACCGCGAGGACCTGATGCCGATTAAAGACTTCGGGGTACAGATACCGAATGACCGCAATGGCATCAAACAGGCGATAGTAGATGTCTCGGGCTGCAAAGCGGAGTATCACATCGGCGTGCCGTTCCCCTAAGATCATTGCATCGCGCCAAGCATCACGACGATAGCTGTGGAAATCCTTGCCGTCGATTTCAATCCCCAGACGCCGGCCGCCGCGGGTCACTAGCATGAAATCAAGCCGAAAGCGCCCACGTGTGGTGACAACCTCGTGCTGCTTCCGAAAGTCGCACTCAGGATTGAGAAGCTTGTGGAATGTCCAGGCGAACTGCTCCTCGACAGGGCTCTCGTACGGCGGCTCGAATTCCGGAGGGCGAGTCATAGACAATCGTTGTAGCGGGCTAACAGCCGCGCTTGAGCTGCGGGTGCGGAACTGGAATGAACGAAATCGCTATTTCCACTGTGGCCTCCCGATCCATCAAACGTTCTATGGAGCCCCGGCCCACCAGCTCCAGGCGTTGGTCAGGCACTCGCCTTGCGATGTCGACGCGGGCGCCCCCGTTCCGCCGTGACACGCTCCGCCAGATACACTTTGAGAAGCGACTGATACGGCACATCGCGCTCGTTGGCCAACACACGCAGCTCGTTGAGCAGTGTCTGCGGGAGGCGCAGGGAGATGGTCGCGGTGGACGGCCGCAGCTTGGGGAACGTGGCTCGGCGCGCCTGCGACCAATCGATGTAGTCGGTGGTGTCGTGCGTCATCCAGAACTCCCCCGCCTCCTCGTCGGAGCGGAAGGCCGGGATGGGCTTCAACTTCTTAGTGTGCTTCGGCATAAGTACGCCGCTCCTTGCGACTCATGTCGCGAACCGAGATACAGCGAATGCGCTTCCCGCGAACCGTGAACGCCACCGCCAGCCCTCGGCCGGCCGACGTGGCCCCCAGGGCCAGCCATCGGGCTTCCGTGTGCGAGTGCTTCACGTCGGCGGCGACCAGGAGCGGGAAGCGGAAGAAGATCTCCTCCGCCTCCGCCGGCGAAACCCCATGTCCGAGGACGTTCTTGGCCGTGTTGGCGGCATCCCACTCGAAGCCCTCGAGACCCGCCAGGAATGCCGCCCGGTCGTCCATTCCGGAAGTATATTCTGGTAATATACGGTGTGCAACCGCCCCGCGGAAGGCCGAGCGATGCGCCTATCCGCCGCGCTTGGGCTGCGGGCGCCGAGCCAGGGTGAACGAATTCACTGGATCTATCATCAATCTATGGAGCCGTGGCCCGGCCGGCCCGCCAGCTCCCAGCGCTTGTTAGGTGGCGGCCGGGTCATCGGAGCGTCGTGTCAGCGCCAGGAGCCACCGAGTCACGCGCCAGCGCACTAGAGGATAACCGATGCCTAGCACAGCTAGTGCGAGCGCCGCCCCGTTCGCCGGGGACAGCCCGCCGGCGAGCACCATCACCACAGCTAATCCAAGGGCGAGCCCGAGGAGCGGAAGAAGTTCGACCTGAAGTGTGACTTCCAGGCCGACCGGGACGGGTTCAATGCGCAGCGTGCACGACGAGGCAAGACCGAGCGGATCATATCTGCCGAGTTCCGATCCCGAATCTCTCGGAAGATAGAACCGGAGCGTGTGTTCGTCCGGGTGAGACAGCCTCAGCGTCGGTGCGCTGAGTGGGAACTCCGCCTCAGCGTCGAGTCGCAGTGCGGTATATAGCCCTGCCCAAAGGCCCGTCGGATCACGTGGCGCCCCTGGCGGACCGGAAGCCAGCACGACGAGGGTAAATGAGTACGGAAAGGGCATACGCTCCAGGGCTTCTGGCGCCGTTACCTACCCCGCCACTCCGCCGCTCTCGCTCACCCCGCCGCGTCGACGAGGTACTGCTCCACCTTGCCGTCGGGCATCGTGTAGGTGCTGATGCGCACCTTGCTCCCGTTCGAGAAGGCGGCCTCGAATCCGCGGTAGGTCATCCCCCCCCGCAGCGAACTCCCGGTCTGGTGGAGCGAGGTGATGGTGCCGAGGGGCCCCAGGCTCGACTGGAAGTCTCCCAGTGCCGTCTGGTCGAAGTAGAAGTTGGCGTTCGCGGTGAAGAGGGTCCGGTCGATCTTCCCCTGCTGCAGCCCCGCAAGGATGGCCTTGACCTGGGTCTCCGCGGCGGCCACCGCCGCGGGATCGGCGGTGGCATTCGGCACCGCCGGGAGGAGGACGTCGGTGATCGCGCGCCCGATCAAGCCGGCAGCGGAACTCGCCTCCTGGTTGGTGAGCACCGCGATGGCGATCTTGTCCTCGGGGAAGACGATGTTCTGCGCCACGAAGCCGCCGACCTCGCCGCTGTGTGCCACGACGCGGTGGCCATCGCGATATCCAAGCGAGACGCCAAGGCCATAGGAAATTGGCTGGCCGCTCTTGAGCTTCATCGGCGTTTCCATCGCGGCGTACGAGGCCGGCGCCAGGAGCGACTGGTCCATCATCGAGATGTCCCAGGTGAGCAGGTCGGAGACGGGCATCGCCATCTCGCCGTCGGCAAAGTACCAGCCGGGAGCCTCGATCCGCGCGGGACGGAGCGGCCCCAGCGCGTTGCGGGCATACCCGGTCGGCTCGAGCTGCGAGTGCTGGGTATCGAGGTCGATGGTGCGGTCGAGGTGCAGGGGGCGCAGGATGCGGGTGGAGAGGAATTGCCAGAACGGCTCCCCACTCGCCTTCTCGACGATGAGCCCGACGATGTTGAAGTTGGTGTTGCTGTACTGGTACTGGGTGCCGGGATCGAAGTCGAGGGGCTTGGTGGCCCACTCGTGGATGATCGCCTGCGCACTGCTGGGCTTGGTCCAGACGGGGATGGTGTAGTCCTGCGGCGCGTAATCCTCGTAGCCGGAGGTGTGCGACAGCAGGTTCCGGATGGTGACCTCATTGGCCCGCGTCAGTTCGGGGAAGAACTTGGAGACGGGATCGTCGAGCGAGAGCTTCCCCTCCTGCACCAGCAGCATCACACAGGCGGCGGTGAACTGCTTGCTGATCGACCCGATGGCATAGTGCATGTCGGGGGAGGCGGGGAGCGGCGGCGAGAGGCGCGCCATCCCGAAGGCGCCGGTATACACGATCCGGCCGTTCTGTACGATGCCGACGGACGCACTCGGCACCTGGGACTTCTGCATCACGTCAGTCACCGCGGCCTGCACCTTGGCGAACAGGTCGGGGGGCAGGGTGTTGATCCCCTGGGCCGCCTGGGCCGCCAGCGTGACCGGCGCCAGGATGAGGGCAAGGGCGATCGAACGGCGAAGGGATCGGAAGGTGAGGCGCATCAGGATCTCTCGGAGAATGGACGGTGGGAATATACGGCCCGCAGGGCCGATGGTCACCCGGCGGTCCTGGAACCCGCGGCCGGGTCATAGCGGAGCTCGGACCAGCGCGGATGGCCATCGGCCTCGAGGTAATCCGCGATCCCCGCGGCGGGGGCGGTCGACGGCACCAGGGTGCCGGTGGCGGCCCAATCCCGGAACATCTCGATGATCGGGATGGTCTCCGCGGTGCTGGTGCGGATGGCCCCCTGCATCGGGGTGTCCACCAGCCCCGGCTCATACGAGAGGATCGATACATCCGGTCCCGCCGCACCGGCAGCTCGGCCATCGAGTTCGGCCGCAAGGATCATCCCCGCCAATCGCAGCGCGGCCTTGCTGGTGCCGTAGGCGCCGAGCCCGGGGAGGGGCGTCACGGCCGCACCGGTCGAGACGTTCACGATCCGGAGCGGGACCTGGGGCCGCAGGTGCCGGAGGAACCACCCCATCAGGTGGATCGGCGCCGCGGTGTTGACGGCATACACGGTGAGGAGTGCGGTCGGATCGATCCGGTCGACGGGCCCCAGGAGGCCGACGAGGGCGGCATTGTTGACCAGGCCAACGCGGCGAACAGAGGGGTCGGCAAGGATCGGTGCAACGGTGGTCTTGAGTGCGGCATGAACCGCACCGTGGTCCGCCAGGTCGAGCCGCAGGTGGGTGTACCCCGGTACCTCAATGGCCGCCGTGCGGCGGGAGATCCCGACCACCGACCATCCTCGACCGAGGAGGTCGCGGGCGAGCGACTCTCCGATGCCGGAGCTGGTGCCGGTGACGAGGGCGAAGGAATGTGATGCGGGCACGTGAGCTCCGCTGAGGCTTGAGGGGGGTGGCGGTCGTTCGGTCACTTCCGCCCGGGTCTGCGGCGTACCGGTGTCGTCTTCGGCGCCTGGCACTTCCAGGCCTCGACGATGAGCGGTCGCAACTCCCGGACGGAGATCGCCGGCAACCTCACCAAGATGGCGGGGAAGCCGTCATAGTGCGGCTCGGTGAAGAACATCCTGGTATTGGCGCGGAGCAGGAGGTCCTTGTCGACCTGGTTCGCGACCCGGAGCGCCACGACCGTCGGCTCCGGCACCCTCGGCCGTTTCGGTTCCACCCGCTTCAGCCAGACCCACGCGAAGCCTTTCAGTTTCCCCTTGTTCCGCACCGAGAAGGCGAATCGATCCGGCGCTTCCTCCACGCCGGGCAACGACAGGGCGATGCGACGGACGTCGGACTGTCGGGCCATCGAACGATCAGCCCCCTGCGCGCTTGCGCAGGATCATATGGGTGGCGCGCTCGCCGGGGATCTGCTCGGTGCATTCGTAGCCGAGGGAGCGGAGATCGATCCCCTGCATCAGGTGCTCACCGGTGCCGAGGAGGACCGGGCGGAGCGCCAGGTGGAGCTCGTCGATGAGCGCGGCCTGCAGGTATTGCCGGATGGTGGAGACCCCGCCGCCCAAACGGATATCACCGCTGCCTGCGGCTTCCCTCGCCTGCGCCAGCGCGGCGTGGATCCCGCCGGTGACGAAGTGGAAGGTCGTCCCTCCCTGCATCGAGAGCGGCGGCCGTGGGTGGCGGGTCAGCACGAAGACAGGAGTGTGATACGGCGGCTCCTCTCCCCACCACCCCCGCCAACTCTCATCTGGCCAGGGCCCTCGGACCGGGCCGAACATGTTCCGTCCCAGGATCCACGCACCGATCCCGACGAAGGCTGCTTCCGCCATCCGGTTGTCGACCCCCGTCTCGCCGCCATCCTGCCCGTGCATCCGACGCCAGACGCGGGTGATGAAGAACCACTCCATCAGCTCGGTGCCGCGGACCCCGAGTGGATTGGCAAGGTCCTGATCGGGCCCGGCGCCAAAGCCGTCGAGCGAGATGGCAAAGCACTGCACCTTGAGCTTCGGCACGACACCCTCGGTTCAGAGGTGTTGGTCGATCACGCGGAGATGGCGCGTTCCGTCGCCGCTGTCTACGCGCCCCACATCCGGGAAATGGTCCAGTGGAAGTTGTCGGGGTCGCGCACCCGGAAGACCCGCGCCCCCCACGGCATGTCGGCGGGTTCGGTGTCGAGCGTACCGCCCCGTTCCTTGACGTTCCTGGCGATCGGATCGATGTCCTGGGTGGTCGAGATCTGGAACGACATCCCCTCACCCTTGGATCGGTTCCGGCCCTTCGCTCCGTCATCCTGGTTGAGGAGGATCTTCACGTTCCCCGCCGCGAGTGCGATGCTGCGGAGCTTCCCGTCCCGTTCGACTCGGCGCGCAATGCTGAAGCCGAGCATCCCGACATACCAGGCGGCACTCGCCTCCAGGTCATTCACCGTCAGCGAGGCCTGCAGCGCCTCTCCCTGCAATGTTGTTGCGGTCATATGTCCTCGATCGATGGTCAGGATGGAAGGGTGGTGCGGGGCGCCGGCTCATCGCGAAAGGCGGCGGTCCCGCGGCTTCGCCGCCTCGAGAAGGCGCGCGAGGGTCAGCATCGTATTCCAGTTGCGCGTCGTCATCGGCCCGCCAAGGGCCCGCTCAAGCTGTCCCAGATGGCTGATCGCCCGCATCTCGCGGCGATGGACACCCAGCACGAAGCGGCCGTGCCGGGCGAGGACTTTCACGACCCACCTGCCGGTCGCCGGAAGCACGAACGGAGCTGCCGACGGAAGGACGCGGCGCTTCGCCAGCACGCTCACGAATCGTATGATGCCGGATCCCGATGGCTGGCCGGCGAACGGATCCTCTGCCGCCAGCGCGAGGATGTCGCGGCCATCGCAGATCATGATCTCCGCGTCGAACGGCAGGTGCCGTCGGAACGCCGCGCGCAGCCGCGTCCGGCTCACCGCCCCGCGGATCACGAAGGTCCCGGCCGCGCCCACGTTGATGGCCCCATACTGCTTCAGCTCCCTTGCCAAGATGGTCGGGCGGAACGTCCTGTGGCCGCCGACGTTCACCCCCTTGATGAGGACCACCAGTCCCATGGAGAGGCCGCCGCGACCTACCGGGGTGGGCGTGCGATGAGGGCGGATGCCCCGGCTGCGCCCGGCGTCGTGCCCGTCATCCGGCTGCCGCAGCCGGAAGTGAGCTCAGCAACGTGGCGACCCCGCCCCAGGCGATCTGCGCCCCGATGCAGAGGAGGATGAACGACACGAGGCGCTGCACCCCGCTCGCCACGTGCGTGGGGATCATCCGCTGCAGCCGCGGTGCGTAAGCGTAGCTCAGGAACACCACCACCGCCAGCAGGATCACGGCCACGAAGATGGCCAGATGCGCCAGCAAGGTGGCCTTCCATTCCTTGCCCGAGGCGTCGGCGCTCAGGGTCAGCACCACGACGATGACCCCGGGGCCGACGGTGAGCGGGAAGGTGAACGGATAGAAGACCTGGGCCATCACGCTGTCGACGCCGCGCGGGGCGCTCGGTGTGTCCGCCACCGTGGCGTCGTGCGCGTTGAGCATCGTCCAGCCCATCACGGCAAGGGTCAGCCCGCCGGCGACCTGCAGCACCGGCAGGGTGATGCCGAAGAACTTGAGGATCGCGGCCCCGAGGAGCTCGACCACCGCGATGAAGATCACCATGTTGAA